>NZ_OY782498.1:743333-1110000 GCF_963677845.1 uncultured Pseudodesulfovibrio sp. | reverse complement strand
ATGAACCGTCTTGAGTTGTCAAATGGAAGTAATCCAGATCAGCTATTGAATCACTATCTTCCGAAGCGATACGCACGTTCACTTCATAAGATTCACCCTGATACTGTATTTCAGTCGCTTCACGTCCAAAGAACGCCGCTCGTAATTGTGAAGCTATCTGTTGAGCATTAAATCCAAAAGCCGTAGCCCCCGGTTTAAGTGTAGCCTGAAATTCAGGTTTCCCTGGTCGAAGGTTATCCAAAAGATACAATGTCCCTTCATATTCAGATATATAGTCTCGTAATTCAGCCGCAGCAGCTTTGAGTTCTTTCAAATCTTTCCCTGAAAGTCGAAACTCGATTGCATTTCCAGCAGGCCCAACACTTGGCTGGGTAAAGGTCAATGCCATTACATCTGGAAGATCTCCTACAGCGGCAGCCCAAGCTAACTCCAACTCTCGTATGTTTACCGTCCGCTCTTCCGCGCTCAACAAATCCGCATACACTGTTGCCACATGCGCACCCGGCTCATCCGCATATGAATTCGTATTGAAAGCAACCGAAGCAAACCGCACGAGGCGCTTCCCCTCCGGCTGGGATGGAGTTAATTCATCATTCACCCGCTGAAGCCCAGCCAAAACAACACGCGTAACCTCTTCTGTTTTTTCAAGCGGAGTACCCTGCGGCAGAAGTATACTCGCTTGCAAAACATCGCCGTCAATTGAAGGAAAAGCCTCGACTCCTATTCGACCGCTTGCAACCATCCCAACAGAAAGGATGAATACGCACAACACGCCGCCTACAAAAACATATCGCCACCGAATAACCGAATCGACGATCCGTCCAAGTATGTTCTCCCGAACCCACTCAAATCGTTTCTCAAAAGCAACTCGAAAAGGAGTCGGCGCTTTCGTCATATGAGAGAGCGAATGGTTAAGATGATTCGGAAGAATGCAAAAAGCTTCAATAATACTCACCGACAAAGTCATAATCAAAACAGCAGGCATTACCCACAGCACTTTACCAATACGCCCCTCGATAAGCAAAGCTACGGAACCAAAAATACATAATGTAGTAATGAACGATGACAAAACACCACGTGCCACTTCTCTGGTTCCATCCACTGCAGCCCGAAGCGCCGACTTACCTCGCGCAAGATGAGCAGCCACGTTCTCGGCGATAACTATAGCGTCATCCATGATCAAACCAAGAGCCAACAGTAAACCAACCATCGTCAGCATGTTAATTGACATACCAGTCATCTGCATGACCAAAAACGATCCCATAAAGGAGACAGGCAACCCCATGGCGACCCAAAAGGACAATCTGATATTAAAAAACAGCCACATGACCATAAAAACCAAAATCAACCCTTGTATGCCATTGGAAATCAACATCTCCAGACGGTCACGAACAATTTTAGTAATATTACGTGTGATTTCAAGATTCACGCCAGACGGCATCTCGGCTCGCTCTTTATCCAAAAACATCTGAACGGCATCCAACACCTTGAGCGCATCCTCTCCCTTGTTCTTGGCGATGGTAAGTTCTCCGGCTCGCTGTCCATTAAACCATATTTTTTCTTCATCCTTCTCAAAACGATCCGTAATATTGGCAATATCACCCAAGCGAAGCTCGGCTCCTGTTTTTCCAGAGACAACGATAAGATCTTCATACTCATGAACTTTTTTCCGCTCGTCGGCAAAACGGATGACAAAATCAGCATCAGCAGTTTCCAATGTCCCGGCAGGTAAATCCAAGGATTGATTTCCAATGACAGAAGTAATGTCGAACACGGACAAACCATACTGCATGATATTCTTCATGGGAATTTCAACTCGAATCTCATGATCGGAAAAGCCACCGATGGTTACTTCGGCCACACCCGGTAAGTTAAGAATCCGGTCTTTGAGGTCTTCACAATAAAGTTTGAGATGAGGGGTGGACATAGGTCCGGTTACTGCCAACGCCAAAACCATATCTGTTCGATTAAGCCGCTTGATGATGGGATCTTCTACATCGGGCGGAAAGGTATCGATAGCATCAACTTCAGTACGAATATCTTCAGCGAACTCCTTGAGATCACCACCTTCAACCATTTCAACCACCACGGTTGCCAGCCCGTCCTGGGCCGTCGAACGCACTTCTTCCACGTTGGTCACACCATCAAGAGCATCTTCAATGCGCTGACAGATGGCCTCTTCTACATCCTCTGCCGTAGCACCCGGATAAACCGCAGTTATAGAAATTTCTGAAGGTGTAAAATCAGGAAAAGTTTCTCGAACCATTTTAGGCAAAGCCAAAACGCCCATACCGAGAAATAACAACATAAGCAGATTTGCCGCAGTTGGATGTTCAGCAAAAAAATCAATAAATGAATTTTGTTTACTCATTTTGCAGCCGCCTTTGCCAAAGCTACATCTTCCATGCGCTGCTGCAATGTCTGATCAAATTCAGGCCTGAGCTTCATTCCCTCAATCGCAGGGATCAGTTCCGACACAACAACACGATCTCCAATAACGACACCGCTTCGCAAAACCGCAATGGATGATTGTACAAAAGCAATAGTCACACGACGACGCTCAAGACGCCCCTCAGCATTGACGACATTCACGTATCCTGCTTCCACGGCTGTACGGGGAACAACAACAAGCGGCTCTATCGATTTTCCGAGTAACTCCACCTCGGCATACATATTTTTTATAAGAGGTGTGTTCTGTTCTCCCTGTGAATTCTTGATGCGGTTATCCACTGAAACAAACACCCCGATGGTCCGTGTATCAGCATCCACCGCATCGGATATTCGCGTCACATGACCAATCCACTCCATAGTCCGTTCCTGAGCCCGCACACGAATCATGGCATCAATGCCGAGAAACTGTCGAAACTCTTCCATTTGGACCTGAGAACCGGGAATAGCAAGCTTTCCTTGAGGCAAAAGATTCTTGAACGCATAGAGTGGAACCTGAACAAGAGCCTCATTTTCACCAAGAGAATCAAGGGTTGCCACGACCTGATTCATTCCTACCGCCTGCCCCAACTCCACATTCGTTGCCGAAATCCGACAATTAAACGGTGTTCGTATGACGGTGTTATCTTCATCCAAACGCGCCCCGGCAGTCTTAGAGCGAGCCGATGCCAACTGCGCCTTGAGCGAAGCTCGACTAGCCGGAATTCCATTGAGTGTAGATTGGTAATTTTGCACAACGTTTCGCTGTGAAAGATAGCTCTGTTCCTGAGCGTCAAGTTCGGACTGAGAAATAACACCCTGGCTTACAAGCTGTTTGTTTCTATCAAGATCCTTTGCTGAAAGTTTGAGTCGCCCCTGCTCAACCTCCAATTGCCGACGCGTATCCTGTTCAGACTGATCAAGTTTGCGCAATTCTGCCTGCACACGCTCAACCTCTGCCTCGGATTGCTCCCTAATATAACCGGAGGCGGCAGGATCGATACGCATGAGTATTTCGCCTTTGGCAAGAACGGCCCCTCTTTCAAACTCAGGGTGAACTTCAACAACCTTGCCCGGAACTTCGGCAACAGCGTCCCAAACCTGACCAGGCTGAATATATCCGTACCCAAGGGCACGCGGCACCACTGGCATTGCCTCGGCTTCAATAACTCGGACTGGCGTTACCCGTTCTTCCAAAACCTTCTTCACAGGTTGTTGCTTTGTCTTCACCATTATGACGAAAAACAGAACCCCCAAACCTATAACCGGAATGATGAGCATTTTTTTCCAATGCGGATATCTTTTTTTGAAACGAGCTATCATGAAGTCTCCATATATTGTTGCGGATCACCAAGTTTCAAACCGTGACAAACAATTTCCGCAATAGTTTGCTTCATTCTCCCAATTCTTTCAGGGGTAAAATCATCCCAATCCAACCGTCTGAACAACAAATTTCTGGTCAAGGCATTACCAATGACCGTGCCGAACAATGCATGCGTCTTTAAAATGACATGCTCACTTTCAGGGGGGCTCCCTTCTATAATTCCAACCAATTGACATAAAAGCATATGTATTTTCCCGAGCAAACCTTCATAAATGATTTCGAACCCGGCCCCAGGCGTTGAATACTCCCTCAAGATAAAACGGGAACGATCACTCAAATCTTCAGACAATATGACGTTATCCATGAACCCAAAGAAAAACTTCATCAAAAGGTGTTCAGCTTCAGCCTTGGCAAGCTCACCACCCTTCACCTTGAGTTCAATCATTTCAATTTCATCTTTCATTTGATCTCGACCGCGCTTAACGACATACGCGGCTACCGCCAGATATAACCCTTCCTTGCCTCCGAAGTGATACGGTATGGCGGCCTGATTGACCCCCGCCAACTGAGCAAGTTCTCGCGTTCGAGTGCCTTTAAAGCCATTCAAACCGAACAAATGCATACCTGCTTGGAGAAGTTGAAGTTGGGTTCTTTCCGGTGACATCTTTTGCTTTTTCACTTGTCCGTCCTCTTTCATTCATTTGAATTAATCATATGAATAATTCACTCTCATCATAGAGTCAATCGCTTTTGGCAAAGAAAAGGTTACATGTTAATTATATAATTCCGATGAAAACGGCAGAAATGATCAAGCCATTCCTTCCAAACACCCGTAGTCTGCACACATGGAAAATACGATGAAGGACACCACTAAAAACCTGTATTTCGAACGAATGCATACGGTTTTACAACACATTCAGGCCAACCTTGACGAAAACATGACACTTGAATCGCTTGCCGCTATGACCTTTTTTTCTCCGATACATTTTCATCGGATTTTCAAGGGAATGTTCGGCGAGACCGTTGTTGAACACATTCGTCGAATACGCATGGAAAGAGCGGCCACCAGACTGGCGATGGGGACATCCTCAGTGACGGACGCATCTTTCGACGCAGGGTATGAAACCGTGGAATCCTTCAGTCGGGCATTCAAGAAAATGTTTGATTGTCCACCATCCAAATATCATGAGAAACACTGGAAAACTTTGTACGCAAGACTTTCCGGCTCAGTACACTACCTCCCAGAATCAGCGCGCGACGGGTTGGTTGTTACAAACCAAAAGGAGACAGACATGGAAGTAAAAATTGAGAAGGTAAAACCAATGCGGGTTGCTTTTGTCAAACACGTTGGTCCGTACATCGAATGCGACAAAGCATGGAAAACTCTTTGCACTTGGGCAGAACAGGAAGGACATTTTGCAGAAATGCCAAAATTCATCGGCATCTGCTACGACGATCCACAGGTCACCCCAGAGGATAAAATCCGATATGACGCCTGCTTCACAATCGGCGACGAAGTGAAAACAACAGGTGAAATAGGCACTCAAATCCTGTCGGGTGGAGAGTACGCTGTCACCACGCACAAAGGTCCGTACACAGGGCTTGAACAAACCTATGGGAAACTGATGGGACAATGGTTGCCCAAAAGTGGACGTGAATTCAGAGAAGAACCCAGCTTTGAAGTCTATCTCAACTCACCAGATCACACGCAGCCAGAAGATTTGCTGACGGAGATCTATCTTCCACTCAAATAGAACAAAGGCCCGATGCGATTGCACCGGGCCTTTCTTTCAATATTTATTTTATAGTAATAATCGAAACTTAAAAATCGAGGCTCTTAGGTGTCCTCGGGAACGGCATGACGTCACGAATGTTGGAAACACCTGTTACCAGCATGAGCATACGCTCGAAACCCATACCGAAACCAGCATGCGGAGCAGTACCGAACTTGCGGGAATCAAGATACCACCAGTAATCTTCCTTATCGAGCCCCATCTCGTCCATACGAGCTTCCAAGACATCCAGACGCTCTTCACGTTGACTGCCGCCAATAAGCTCACCGATACGCGGCACCAAGCAATCCATGGCGGCCACGGTCTTATCGTCGTCATTCATACGCATATAAAATGGCTTGATGGTCTTGGGGTAATCATAAACATAAACAGGTCTCTTGAACTTCTCCTCACACAGAAAACGTTCGTGTTCTGTTTGAAGATCCATGCCCCACTCTACCGGATATTCAAACTCTTTCTTGGTCTTCTTGAGAATATCGATGGCCTCGGTGTAGGGCAGCCGTTTGAAAGGCTCTTTCAAAATATTTTCCAGCGTCGGCATAAGGCCCTTGTCCACCCACTTGGCAAACAATTCCACATCCTCGGCGCAATTATCGAGCATATGAGTAATCAAATACTTGATCATGTCCTCACCCAGATCCATGTCGTCGGACAAATCGGCGAAGACGATTTCCGGCTCAATCATCCAAAACTCGGCCACATGGCGTGGCGTATTGGAATTTTCGGCACGAAAAGTCGGACCGAAAGTATATACATCTCCCAAAGACAAAGAAAACATCTCAGCGGACAACTGACCAGACACGGTCAACTGAGACGGCTTGCCAAAAAAGTCCTCTTCAGGAGGCAATTGGGACCCGGCTTCCAAGCTGGTTACACGGAACATCTCTCCCGCGCCTTCACAATCAGAACCAGTGATGATCGGTGTATGAATGTAGAAAAAGTCTTTTTCTGCAAAATACTTATGAACAGCCTGAGCCAATGCGGAACGCATCCGAAACATAGCACTGTACTTGTTGGTACGTGGCCTCAAATGGGCTATGGAACGCAAAAACTCATCGGAATGACGTTTTTTCTGCAAAGGAAATGTTTCCTGATCAGCTTCGCCGATCACTTCAAGCGTCTTGCCGCGTACTTCCCATTTCTGCCCTTTGCCCGGAGACTCAACAAGCTCACCGGAGATGGCGACAGATGCACCGGTTCCCACTCTGGTCAAGGCCTCTTCGATCTCTGGGGTATGATCCACTATAGCCTGAATAGTGGACAGACAGGAGCCATCATTGAGAGCCACAAAAGAAAAACCCTTGTTATCTCGCTTAGAACGAACCCAGCCCTTGATGGTAATTTCGTCCATCGGAGCCGTGGCGTTCAATGCGTCTTTTATCTTGGTCCGTTTCATATGACATATCCTCTTGATAATTTTTCCCTGTTCCTAGCTTCTCACACGAAGAATGGCAACATCCTCAAGCATCATATCATCTATTGCAACCGGAAGTCAGGTAGGCTATTAACTACGCCCCAACAACAACGATACCAAATCATGAGGTCCTCATGGGATTTTTCAGCAAACTGAAAAAAGCTTGGTCCAGCCCGGAAGATGCGGCGCAGCAGGCTCTTGACGAATACAAAAAAGAAAAGGGCATAGAAATCGAGGAGCAGCCTACTCCCGAGCTGAAAGCCCCTGCTCAAATAACCGACGACGCTTCGGCTCCCATAAAAGAAACTGATGCCGCTCCCACGCCGAATGAAGACTGGCAGGCAGGCCTGACCCTTTCTTTACGACAGGCAGAGCCCAAGCTCTCTCAATGGCTGAACATCATTGTGGAAGGTGTAGACGAAAAAGGCCAGGATCTTTGGGATCGACTTGCTTTCCTCTTCAAAGCACTGGGAGCACCGGACGCTGAAGCTAACGATTTTATTACTAAATTTGACGCATGGCTCGACGAGATGAGTTATGTCATCGTTGCTGAATTCAAATCCGAATTACAATACAGACTGGCTCTTGCTTTAGACTTGGAAGACGAAGAAGACGAACGCGATCGTCTGTTCCTCAAACTTTCCGAAGGCATATCAAAAACCCGCGAGCAAATCACCAAACGCATTGACAATCTGCTCTCCACTCACTCTTCCTTGAACGACGAGTTCTGGGAAGAATTTGAAGAAATTCTCATTATGGCTGACGTGGGTATGGAAGCCGCCAACCAACTTATGGATAACCTCAAGGCCCGTGCTCGCAAGGCCGGAACCGACAACCCTGATGATTTCAAGGATATCCTGCGAGACGAGTTGGAAGATATTTTCAAGGTCCCTCCTCGTATCGAGGCTGTAAATCCGCCCGAAGTTCTCATGATGGTCGGCGTCAACGGAGTAGGCAAAACAACGACCATTGCCAAACTGGCCCACCGCGCTCAGATGCAGGGCCGCAAAGTGCTTATTGCCGCAGGTGACACTTTCCGGGCAGCCGCTATCGAACAACTTGAAGTCTGGGCCAAACGCATCGGCGCTGGATTCTTCGCGAAGACCGAAGGTTCAGACCCGGCAGCCGTGGCTTTCGAAGCCATGGACAAGGCCATCAGCGAAGGGTATGACCTGCTGCTGCTTGACACGGCTGGCAGGCTACACACAAAAACTAACCTGATGGAAGAATTAACTAAAATCCAACGAGTTGTCGGCAAGAAGCATGAAGGTGCTCCTCACCGCAACGTGCTGGTCATCGATGCCACCACTGGGCAAAATGCCCTGTCTCAGACCAAACTGTTCAATGAGGCTGTTGGCGTAGATGAAATAGTCCTGACCAAACTGGACGGCACAGCCAAAGGCGGTGTAGTGGTGGCAGTAACTTTACAAAACAAACTGCCGATAACCTACGTCGGTTTAGGTGAAAAGATGGAAGATCTTCGCCCGTTCAACGGCAAAGATTTTGCCAAGGCACTTCTTACATAACCTTTTTAAAGAACGGTAATCATCGTGTCCGAAGAATTCAAAGAGCGTAACGGCGTGGAAGAAGGCGAAGAAAGTTTCGCCGAACTGTTTGAGCAGTACAGCGAAGGCGGCGGCGACAACCTGAACATTGGAGACAAGGTTTCAGGAAAAGTCATCCAGGTCGGTGAAAGCACGATTTTCGTGGACACCGGCACCAAACTGGACGGTGTCGTCGAAAAAGCTGAAATGCTAGACGAAGAAGGCAACTGCACCGTATCCGACGGCGACACCGTAGAACTCTACGTCGTCGGCAAGGACTCCGGAGGCATCAAGCTCTCCCGCGCCATCTCCGGCATCGGCGGCCTAGCCATGCTTGAGGAAGCCAAGAGCAGCAACCTGCCTGTAGAAGGTAAAGTCGAATCCACCTGCAAAGGCGGCTTCAATGTCACTCTGATGCAACGCCGCGCATTCTGCCCGGTCAGCCAGATTGACAGTCGCTTCGTGGAAGACCCTGAGGAATATGTAGGGAAGACTTTGGAATTCCTCGTGACCAAGCTGGAACAAAATGGTCGTAACATCGTAGTCTCCCGCCGTTCATTGCTGGAACGTGATGCCGCTGAAGCTGCTGAAACGTTTGTTTCCGAAACAAACGTCGGCGATGAAGTGGAAGGTACCATTACCCGCTTGGCTGCTTTCGGCGCATTCGTCGAAATCATGCCCGGTCTGGAAGGTCTGGTCCACATTTCCCAAATTTCCTACGGTCGTATCGGCCACCCTGAAGAAGCTGTCACCGTAGGACAAAAGGTCAAAGCCAAAATCATCCGCATCGAACACGATGATAAGGGCCGCCTCAAGATTTCCTTGTCCATGAAAGAACTGGCCCAAGATCCTTGGGACACTCTTTCCGCCACTTTTGCGGAAGGCGACAAGGTCACTGGCAAGATTGTCCGTCTGGCTGACTTCGGCGCATTTGTTGAAATCGCACCAGGTGTAGACGGTTTGGTACATGTCTCTGAAATGACCTATACCAAACGCATCAACAAACCTGCCGATTTCGTATCCGAAGGCCAAGTGGTCTCAGTCAAGATCAAATCCATTGATCCCGACAAACGCCGCATAGGTCTGTCCATGAAAGACGCCGAAGGTGATCCGTGGCTTGACGTGGCTGAAAAATATCAGCCGGGCCAAAAGGTCGAAGGAACAGTGGAAAAACAGGAACAGTTCGGCATCTTCATTCAGCTCGAACCCGGCATCACCGGCCTACTGCCCAAATCCATAATCGCTCGCTCCGAAAAACCGGCAGCCTTTGAGAAACTGCACGCTGGAGATAGCGTTGAAATCGTCATCGGCGAAGTCAAGGCAAATGACCGCAGAATCTCTCTGACCACCGGTGACGTACAGGACGACGGCGACTGGAAACAGTTTGCTCCCAAGAAGCAAAAGTCCTCTGAAGCCTCTGGCGGCATGGGCCTGCTCGGCGATAAGTTGCAAGCAGCCTTCAACAAAAAGAAATAAATCACACCAAACAAAAAGCCCCGACAATCAAACGATTGCCGGGGCTTTTTTTGGATTTATTCGGTTCAAACGTGTTTTCATCTTATGAAATACGCTTTCGCAAATAAAGCCCCCTGTACATGGTACAGAGGGCTTATCTTATCGTATAAGAAAAGTTGCTATCTATACATCCCCCAGCGAGGTAGACACGGCTTGGATTACAGACCCATTTGTATTGTAAGTGGGAGCCGCTTCAGTGGCGACAAGCTTACTCGCAAGGGAAGGATCAGCCATGACTTGCCGCTCCAGCTTTGCTTTTTTGATATTCTTCATCTCATTCGCATTCGATTCGGCTTGGCTGTTCTGCTGCTCCGCCACCCTCTGCTCAGCGCCTTGCTGCTTGGGCAGTTCCATCGCTTGACTGACTCCACTGATGTCCATGCAATCCTCCTTGGATTTCTTTTTTGTTCGAGTATGTCTTATCGGCACATGTCCTAAAAATCTTTAGGGAGTGATGCCATTATTCTAATAAAACACAATCAAACATAAGAGGCTCTTACATTTTCGCCACAAGACTTTTTTTGTGTATCTACAACTCAGCTTCTTCCGAATCAGGACCAAACAGATCTTCCTCTGGTAAGATTTCAGACATACTTTTCCGTCGCGACCTCTTCATTTTTTGGACGCCTCAGATGACTGACAGGTAAGAACAGGGGACATGACTGAATAGTCTCTTGAAATAGTGGACATAGAGTACTTCCTATTTCAAGAAGATATCGGACAACTAATCTAATTTTTTAGGATGTGTGAACGGATACTCACATACTTCTACAAACCGGCGTCGCCCCATGGGCATGAAGAAATCACAGAAAATCCGGGCAGCTCAAGCCGTTCGTGATGAAGGTGCAACAGGTCTGCATCGTCGCCGTTCCCATACAAAGGATCACCGACAATCGGATGTCCGACACTCGCCAGATGTGCCCGAATCTGATGTCGCGCACCTTTCATGATTAGACAACGTACCATTGTCGTATTTTTTTCATAATCATGAGAAATAACAGTGACGTCAGTCCAACGATGAGGATCATCAGAATCTTCAGCTAATGCACGAGTTGTTTTTCGGTCATCCGTATCCAATGCACTCCGCACGGAAACGACTCCATCAAGCCGTCCGTGGACCTCGGCGCAATAATATTTCCTAATATATCCGTTATCTTCCAGTTCATGATACTCATTGACAGCTTCTTTGTTCAAAGCAACCAATAAAAGCCCCGATGTTAAATAATCAAGCCTGTTCAACAAAATGGTATCATCACCAGAACACAATTCCGGCAACACACTTTCTACACAGGGGGCATCACGTCCCGCAATAGCTGCGGAATGGACACCCCCGGGTTTGAAGACAGCGGCAAACGCCTCATTTTGATCAACCACGTAGACTCCCAGTTCCTTTCCAGACATGGTGTCACTCCCTCCAAAAATTTCTACATGCTGTCCCACACGCACTTTGTATCCGGGTTTCCGTTTTTTCCCGTCAACCAGTACGCGTCCATCGTCGCACAACCGCCGCCGAAAGCGAAGCCCTTCACCTGCCACTACAGACTCAAGGACCTTGTCCAGCCGCAATCCGTCCGATTCATCGCCGATAATATATTCTTTCTGGATATCCATTCTGTCAGCATACCCTTGAACATGGTCAACTCGCAAGGATTTCCAATGCGTTGACGCAGAATACAATTAATCCTAAAACAATCCATCAACTGAAATACACGCTAAAATAAGGAACGCTCATGGCATACGAAGTGCTCTGGATATCGGCCAAGGAAATCGACCAACTCGGCATCACCATGTTGGAAGTCATGAACGCGGTTGAAACGGGTTTCGCGGCCATTGGACGCGGAGAAGGTGAAATGCCCGCAAAAATCGGTATTCACTCCCGTGAAGATTGCTTCATCCACGCTATGCCTTGCTACCTTGGTGGCGACATCGACCGCGCCGGAGTCAAATGTGTATCCGGCTATCCGCCTAACCCTGCCAAAGGCCACCCGTATATCACCGGCATAATGCTTCTGAACGATCCCGATACAGGTATTCCCGTGGCGGTCATGGATGCAGCATGGGTAACGGCATGGCGTACAGGCGCCGCTTCCGGTGTCTATGCTCGACACTTTGGCAATCCCGACACAACATCTGTGACTATCGTTGGAACAGGCGTTCAAGGGCGCGTGAACCTACTGGCCATGAAGGAAGCATTCCCCAAACTCAATGAAATACGCTGTTTTGATATCTTTGATTCATCCATAGCAAAATTCATCACTGACATGCAGCCTCAACTGCCCGAGGCAACATTCGTCACTTGCACAGAGCTCGAAACTGCGGTGAAAGACGCTGATGTACTTATCACCTGCACGCCGATAGTTGAAACCCCAGAACGATCCATACCTCAATCATGGATCAAGAAAGATTGTCTCGTCATTTCAGTAGATTACGACTCCGCTATCCATGAAGACATTTTCAAAGATGCCAATTTCACCTGTGACAATCGGAACCAGTATGTTTGGACGCAGGAGCAAGGCACCTATTTCCAAAACGGCTACCCGCTTCCGGCTGATATCAATGCCGACATGGGCGAGATCTGCGCCGGGACTAAACAAAGTGTGCGTGAAGGAAAACGCGGGGCCGTGCTCATGGGCATTGCCAGCCATGATATCATGACCGCATCCCTCATTTTTGACAGGGCTACATCCGCCGGACTTGGCACCAAGGTTGAGTTATAGAATGACCGGATTTCTCTATGTTCTGGCCGCCGCCTTCATGTGGGGGCTTATTGGAGTTTTTACTCAATACATTCTCGCCGAAGGCATCAGCGCGTTGGAAATAGCATTCTGGCGCGCCGCCCTTGCCTGGATCATGTTCCTTATACACGCCAGCGTCGCAAAACAGGTCAAAGTCCATCGGACAGATCTGCCTGCCCTGTTCGGCTTCGGCTTCATCTGTGTAACCCTGTTTTACGGTTCATACCAACTCGCCATCCGTGATGTCGGCATCGGCCTCGCTGCAGTACTGCTCTACACAGCCCCTGCCTGGGTCGCTCTTCTCTCATGGCTCGTACTCAAAGAGGCCATGACCAAAACAAAGATGACGTGTGTAGTCATGACCATACTCGGCGTTTCATGCATCAGTCTCGGCCCTCAACTACTCAGTGGAGCCTCTTTCAAGCTCAACCTGTTCGGCCTGATAGCAGGACTGATTTCCGGCTTTACCTATGCGTTATATTATATCTTCGGAAAAAAATTCCTGTATAGATACCCCACGCCGACCATATTCGTTTACGCCCTGCCCTTCGGGGCCTTACTCCTCCTGCCTTTCGTCACCTTTGCAGACAAAAGCCCTCAGGCATGGATGCTTCTGGCAGGCCTTGCGTTAGTCACATCCTACGGAGCATTCTCTGTCTACTATGAAGGACTAAAACGACTGGACGCCACCCACGCGTCAGTCATCGCCACCTTTGAACCCGTAGTTGCCGCCATCTTTGCCTATTCTCTATTCGGCGAAAAATTCTCCATCTTCGGCTATCTTGGCAGTTCCCTGATTCTGATCGCTGTTTTTCTGGTTGTTCTTTCAGGTTCCCGAACCAGCCGTGCAGCCGGAGACGAGGTATAAATCATGTCACTCCTCAAACAGGTCAAAGCATCTGCCGGATCCGGCAAAACGTATCAACTCACCCGTCGATTCCTGACATTACTTGATGCCTCAAGCGACACCGCCCAACCTTTTGTCTGCACTGGCAAAAAAGCACACGGCTTCACGTGGCCCGAAATCATGGCCGTGACCTTCACCAACAAGGCCGCTGCCGAAATGAAAGAACGAGTGGTCAAAGGTCTGAAATCGAGTGCACTCAACCTCGGAGAAGACAAACACGCCTGTTCACCGGGAACAGCACGCGCGACACTGAATGCAATTCTGCGTCGTTATCATCGTCTAAACATCCGTACCATCGACTCATTGCTCGCTCTGCTTCTCAGACTCTTCGCCCTTGAATTCGGGATCCGACCTGATTTCGAAATAGTCTTTGATGAACAGGAACTCTTTGACGCTATTTATGATCATTTCGTCGACATATGCCAAATAGACGGCCCGGAATATGAACTGCTCTCCGATGCGATGACCACACTTATCCGCACCGAAGGCCGCAGTGGATTCTGGGTACAGGATGCTGTCAGGAGTCGCATCAAAGAACTGACCGACCATCTCCGGTCAATTCCCGAACCTCTGCTCACCGATCAGGCGACCATAAAAGACCTTCTTACTACCGAATTCGCAGCCTTCAAGCAGTCGCTCAACGACATGACCGTGTATTTGAACGACACTGGCCTGCCCGCCAACAAGAATTTTCTCAAGTTTCTCGCCAAATGCGATGCTCTTGAGCTTTTCGACCCACCGCAGGATTCCAAACTGATCCACAAAGAAACTTTTACGGATTGCGTTCTGACCAAAGGCAAACCCATGGTCGATGAACAGGCCGAAGCGCATTATGCCTATTTGCAAAAAAAATGGACCAAGTACCGCGCCAATCACGCCATGTTGTCAGGCGCATACTTTTTGGCCCCTGCCATTGAAATTGCCGAGAGGCTGACCAATGGTCTCAACGAATTGCAAAAACAGCGCGGTATGATTCTCGGCTCCAGTCTGGCCGGTCACGTCAACCGCCTACTCTCTGGCGAAGCGGGCGTATCCGAGGCATATTGCCGTCTTGGCTGCCGACTGCACCACTTACTCGTAGACGAATTTCAAGACACAAGCCGTGACCAGTGGCAAGCGATCACTCCGCTGACTCAGGAATGTCTGGCCAAGGGCGGAAGCCTCTATTTTGTCGGTGATGTCAAACAGGCTATTTATGGCTGGCGAGGCGGAGACTCAACTCTATTCGACGAGGTCATGACCCAACCCGACATCGCTCCCATCGCCAGCGAAACCTCGGCAGACACCCTGCCCGACAACTGGCGCAGCTTCAGAAACGTCGTGGAATTCAACAATCTGTTCTTCCGCAATCTGGAAACCATGGACCAAACCGGCGAGTTGGCGAACACACTGTTTCAGGACGCAGACGAATCATTCAAGGCACAATTTTCCATGGACCTGACCCGCAGCTTTACGGATTGTGCCCAATCCCTGCCCTCTAAAACAGCAGAGACACAGGGCTACGTTCGCATGACACAACTTGCGGGTAGTAAGAACAGTGAAGTCGAAGAAAACACCCTTGAAGCACTTGATGCGCTCATGGACGACCTGACTGCCCGTCGTAATTTCAAGGATATCGGTATACTGGTCCGTTCGCACGGACACGCCGCGCTTGTCTGTGACCTGTTAGTAAAAAAGAATATCCCGGTAATTACGGAGAATTCCCTGCAACTTGACCGACACCCTGTGGTTCGGCAGTTAGCCGGATTGCTCGGCTTTCTCGATTATCCACGTGACGACCTCGCCTTCCTGACCTTCATAGGAGGCAGCGAACTTTTTCAGGCAGAAGCCGAACTGGACAGTGAGAAACTCCTCAACTGGCTCATCATCCCCAAGAAGAAACCACTCGGCGTTCAATTCCGTGAGGACTACCCCGAACTCTGGCGACGATTCATCGAACCGTTCTACAACCAGTCCGGGCTGATGACACCCTACGACCTGACCCGCGAGGCTATTCGTGTCTTCCGTATATTGGAACGACACCCTGAATCCGAACTCTATGTCCGCCGCTTCCTTGAGGTTGTACATTTAGCCGAAGAAAATGGCTATGGATCACTGACCGCGTTTCTTGAATACTGGAATGACAAATCCGGCGAAGAAAAAGTCCCGCTTCCCGAAAACATCGACGCCGTACACATCATGACCATCCACAAGTCAAAGGGCTTGGAATTCCCGGTTGTCATTGTTCCATTTCATCATTGGTCGGTTAAACCAGATCAGGATTTTTCCATTCAATCGTTCGAAAAACATCAGTTGCTTGTGCCCATGAAAAAAGGACTTGGTCAGCCATATCATGAGAGCCTTGGCCGTGCTGTCCGGGAACAGCTCAATCTGTTGTACGTAGCTTGGACCAGATCCCGTGAGGAACTCTATGGATTCTTTGCGGAAAAGCCTGCAACATCACCGGCATTGGCGGCCATGAATCTCTTTCTTGATCTCGATGACGACGGAGTTTTCGAATACGGTGTTACTCCGACGGAGACACATCCTTCTGAACCGAAAGAACCAATTTTACCCTGCGAACTTCCTCGATCGGACACGGAAAGCCGACTCATGGAATGGCTTCCCAGACTGCGCGTCTACCGCCACAATCTGGACGATTATTTCTTCAATGAACGAATGCGTGGCGAAGTCGCCCACCGAGTTATGGAGCATTTGACTGTGACCGACGACGATAGGGCGGACACGGAACGAGCCATGCGTCTGGCAACCGAAGATTTCCCGGAAATCGGCGCACTCCCGGAAACAGAACAAGCGAACCTGACCGAGGAACTCCGAGCAATGACACTCTGGGCCTTATCAGATAAACGTTTCAAACACTGGCTCAAACACGGTCTGCGTGAACCGGAAATCATGGATGCCAACAACCAATTCAAACGAATCGACCTGCTCTACCTCGGTGATGAAACGGTGATTGTGGATTTCAAGACAGGTCAGCCCACACCGAAAAACCATGAACAGGTCCGAGAATATATGGACATTCTTTCATCAATGCCTGACATCCCTGAACCTCAAGGATTTCTCGTCTATCTTGATCTCAAGAAAATCGTTGAAGTCGAGGTGGAGGCATAATGCGACACATTACCCTCATCCCATGGCATATGGATTTCATGCCTGCTGTGACCGAATTATTGATTGAACGCAGCGACTTGCGTAATACCATCGTACTTTTCCCACACAACAGACCTCGCCGACACATCAAGGCCTTGCTTTCTGAGCATCCGGCCCTGTCGCGTCCCATGTTCATGCCGCACATGACATCTATCGCGGACTTCGTGACTGGCCTGCATCGTACATTGGCTCCTACTCCACCTGTCCGCGCCAACCAGCTTGATCTTGTGGAAACGCTGCGCGCCGTAGTCAATGATCTGAGAACGACCGAAGGCTCTCTCCTGTCCCAATTGCCCAAACTAGATCATGAACAATTCCTCCCGTGGGGCATGCGTCTAGTCAAGCTCATGGACGACCTCATGCGTCAGGAAATCGAACCGGATGATCTTGGCTACATGGAGGGTGAAGTTTCAGCCTATGCCGCGGGGCTGTTGGAACAACTCAGCACCATTCACGCCGAGTACACCACCCGACTGATGGCAAAAGGCTGGACCACCTCAGGCTTAGATGCACGTTTCATCACCGAAAATCCAGATATGATTCTCGATGCCGTACAGGGAAAACACATCATTGCCGCAGGTTTCTATGCACTGAGTGGTGCCGAAGACACCTTTTTCAAACGTCTGTGGGAAGCAAACATTCTGCATCCGATCATCCATGGCGACCCAGCTCTAGCTTTACGGGAAACACCCCACTGGGCTGCTGCCGAGCATTCGGCATGGCTAACACGATGGCACACCACCGCCATCATCCCCTCGGATTTCGATACAGCGGCCACAACACCGAAGATCCGTTTCTGTGAAGGGTATGACCGCCATTCTCAATTGGCAGGCCTGACAGATGATATGGACGCAGCCGCCACATTGGACGAAACCGCAGTAGTCCTGCCCGACGAAGGCGCATTACTCCCGGTCCTGCACGGTCTGCCGGATGTAGAACCCAACATTTCCATGGGATATCCGCTGGAACGGACTTCATTGGCCCGATTGGTGGAGACCTTACTGACCTTGCAGGAAAACAGACGCGAGGATGGTCGGTACTATTGGAAAGACCTGATCGCCCTTATTCGACACCCCTACCTGCGCCTACTCGGCCCCGAAGAAAAACCATTGCGAAGAATTTTCCATTTGTGGGAATCCTCCATGCGCCAAGGTGAAAAATATCTCGATCCCATGGAATGGGAACCACCGTATGGAGACGAAACTCTCTCGGATGTCGACAAAAAGATCGCTGAACCTTTGCGTCTGGAAATACTTAATCACTGCCTGACTGACTTCGAACCAGTGGAAAGTCTGGCTGACCTCGGCGATGCACTGGCCGGACTGGCCGCACTCCTGCATTCCCATGGAGAAAGGCTCTGGCATACCTATCTCATGGACGCCGAATGTCTGTTTCGATTGACGAACTCGGTCATTCCGCAATTGAAAAGCGCAGAAGCAAGTACCATCCCGTTCAGCCGAACGACACGTCACGCATTCTTGCGGCGCATGATTTCCCTTGAACGCGTCTCCTTTGAGCCGGACCCGCTCGCAGGACTACAAGTCCTCGGTGTCTTGGAAACACGCTTGTTGCACTTCAAACGACTCTACATTCTCGACGCGGTGGAAGAACGTCTTCCCGGCACCAATCCCTATGATCCACTTTTACCGGACCCGCTCAGAAAACTGCTCGGTCTGCCTGATTCGCAGGAACGAGACAATGTCTCCGGCTACAACTTCTACCGTCTGCTCATGGGAGCCGACGAAGCCGTTATCTATTATCAAAGTGGAATCCAACCCGGCCTGCTGGATTCCAAGTCCGTACGCAGTCGGTTTGTAGAACAATTACTCTGGGAACAGGAGAAACAGAACAAACACCTTGTGGAAACCGGAGATGACCTCATCAAGGCCGTAACTTTTCCCACCAGCTCAATCCCCGGCGCTCCAGCCGCCATTCCGGTGACAGACACTATCCATGACGCTCTGGTCGAAAAGCTCTGCTCCAAAGGGCTCTCGCCCTCACGATTGGACCAGTACATGACTTGTCCAAAACGATTCTTTTATAGCTACCTCAGCAATATGCGCCCTCTGGACACCGTCAATGAAGATGGAGACCGTAGCGAATTCGGTTCCATGATTCATGAGGTACTCAAGGAATTCCTCACTCCGTACATGAACGTTCTTACTGAATTATCCAAACTTGATCCGACACCACTCATTGCGGAGTTTGATAACGTCTTCAATTCCCACGACCTCTTTTCCCGCTTGCCGCTGGACACCCGCATGGCATTGAAGAAAACAGGCCGATTCAGGCTGACGGAATTCCTGACTTCACAGAGAACAGCTACGTTGCTCGGATTGGAAAAATCACTCTCAACAACTGTTGAACTGGATGGACTGACCATCCCGCTGGCAGGACAAATCGACCGCATAGAACAACGCGAAGAAGATATCGTCATCCTCGACTACAAAACCGGGCAAGGGCATCTTCCCAAAAAGAAAATGTGGGAAGATATGGAGCTCTGGGATCGCATACAGATATTCGGCCCTAACGTGGTGGATGTATCACTCCTGCCGGATATGACAACAGCTATTCGCAGTGTTCAAATGCCTGCCTATCTCCATCTGTATGCCCAATGTGAACGGCAGACACCGCACGACGCAGGTTTGATAATGCTTGCTTCGGACGGCAAAGAACAACTTTTATTTGGCCCCAAATGGACTGAAGAAGAACGTGAAGAAAGTGTAAAAGAACAGATTCCTACATTGATTCACACTTTGATCAGGCATATGCTTCTGGCGACACATTTCTCTCCCAATCCGGGAACAGCCTGCACGTGGTGCGACTTCAAAGGACCATGTGGGAAATAGGACAAACCAAGGATTAACGGCATGCAATACAGCGAAGGAACCATTGGTCGCGTGTTCACCCTGCGACTCGAAGAAGGTGAACGCGTCCCTGACTGCATCGAACATTTTGCCGAAGAACACGACATTAAAACGGCCATGTGTACCATGATTGGCGGTATTGACGGTGGCAATATTGTGGTCGGCCCCAAAGACGGCAACGCACCAACCATTGACCCCATTCTGTATCCCATCAGTGGAGCACATGAAGTAGCCGCACTCGGAACGCTCTTTCCCGATGAAGACAACAAACCTGTTCTGCATATGCACGCAGCTCTTGGCCGTGACGGGAAAACACATACCGGCTGCATCCGCCCCGGCCTTGATGTCTGGCTGGTCGGAGAAGTAATTATCATGGAAATCCTGAATACGGATATGCTGCGTAAAAAAGAAACAAAGAGCGGCCTGGCCCTGCTCGCCAAGAAATAGTTATGTTCTCAGCACACACTGTTATCTGCGGAGCAGGCATACTCGGTCTGACCATAGCCCGCGAACTGATCAAAGCCGGTTGCGACGACATCATCATTTTCGACAAGGAACCTGCTCCCGGCATGCACGCCTCAGGTCGTAATAGCGGCGTACTTCATGCCGGTATTTATTATGATCCCGGCACATTAAAAGCGCAGATGTGTCTGGAAGGCAACCGTCGCATGCAGGCTTATTGCGAAGAGAACGGCCTGCCTCTCTTCAAATCCGGTAAAGTCATTGTAGCCAGGACAGAAAACGAACTGGACACACTGGACGAACTGGAGCGACGCGCCACCGCCAACGGTGGCACTGTCGAGATGATCGATGAAGCGCAACTGGCCAAATTGGAACCTAATGCCAAAACCGTTGAACGCGCTCTGCACTCACCGTTGACTGCCGTTGTGGACCCTAAAAAAGTCCTCACAGCCATGCACCATGAACTTGAGACGAGCGGCAAGGTTCGATTCTTTTTCAACACCTGCTTCCAAGATAAAGGATATGACAGCGTTCTGACCTCGGAAGGCCCAATCAGATACTCTCTCTTCATCAACGCGGCCGGGGCATACAGTGATACGGTTGCTCACGCCTTCGGTATTGCCAAAAACTATCGTCTGCTCCCGTTTAAAGGCATCTACCACAAACTGAAAAAACCAGCCGCCAACAAGATCAACGGGTCGATTTATCCGGTACCCAACATCAAAAACCCATTTCTTGGCGTACACTTTACCCGAAGTGTCCATGGCGATGTATATGTCGGGCCGACAGCTATCCCGGCTTTTGGACGCGAAAATTACGGTATCCTCAAAGGACTGGATACAGAATTCCTCTCCATTCTCTTTCAGGACCTTAATTTATTTATCGAAAATGAAAAATTCCGCCAAGTCGCCCTTGAAGAACCTCGAAAATACTTCTTTAAATACTTTTTCAGAGATGCAGCCAAGCTAGTCAAACATATCACCGCGAATGACTTCATATCCACATCCAAAGCAGGAATACGTCCACAGTTGATCAATACAGACACACATGAATTGGTCATGGACTTTGTAATTAAACGACATGACAACACCGTACATATTCTCAACTCAATTTCACCAGCTTTTACAAGTTCCATGTATTTCGCAGAGTTGACAGTCAAACAGTATATTAAGGAAATATAGCAGTCGATTCAAACACCAGTTTATCTTGACTTGATTTGCATTATCAAGCACACGAGCGTATCTTCAGAAAAATATGAGGTAACACCAATGAAACTTCCGAATCTTACTTTCGGTGACCTGACTGCCAAGCTTCCCATCATTCAGGGCGGTATGGGCGTCGGCATATCCCTTTCAGGCCTGGCAAGCGCCGTTGCCAATGAAGGCGGCGTTGGCGTCATCGCCACATCCATGATCGGCATGCGTGATCCCAAGCGTGCCACAGACCCCGAAGCTGCAGATCATCAAGGACTTATTGATGAAATCCGCAAAGCTCGTTCCAAAATGACCGATGGTCTGCTCGGCGTGAACATCATGTGCGCCTTGACCAATTACGGCGACATGGTCCGCACTTCCATCCGCGAAAAAGTGGATGTTATCATCTCCGGTGCAGGATTGCCTCTGGACCTGCCGGGCTATCTTCGAGAAATGTCCGAAGAGATGAAGGACGACATGCGTACCAAACTGGTACCCATCGTTTCCTCTGGTCGTGCGGCTTCTATTCTGTGCCGCAAATGGCTAAACCGTTTTGACTATCTGCCCGACGGCTTCGTCGTCGAAGGCCCCAAAGCCGGAGGCCACCTCGGCTTCAAGGCGGAACAGATCGACGACCCGAAATTCCAGCTTGAAAATATTGTTTCCGATGTCGTAAATGTCGTGGGTCCTTACAAGGAGTCTCACCACAAAAACATTCCTGTTATCGCAGCAGGTGGAGTGTACACCGGCGAGGATATCGCCAAATACCTTGAGATGGGCGCTTCAGGTGTCCAGATGGGTACCCGCTTCGTTGCAACAGAAGAATGCGACGCCGACGAAGCATTCAAGCAAGCATACATCAATGCCAAGAAAGAAGACGTAACCATCATCAAAAGCCCTGTAGGCATGCCTGGTCGCGCGCTAAAAAACAGTTTCCTCGACGCCGTATCCAGCGGGTTGAAAAAACCCAAGAAGTGCGTGCATAAATGCCTGCACTCCTGTGCCGAAGAAAAATCCCCGTACTGCATCGCCCAAGCTTTGGTGAATGCATACAAAGGCAAGCTCAAACACGGCTTTGTCTTTGCTGGTGCCAATGCCTACCTTGTTGACAAGATCGTTACCGTGAAGGAACTCATGAACGGTCTCAAGGAGGAAGCGGAAAAGAAATATGAAGAAGCAGAAAAAATGCTTCAGCAGGCAGAAAAGAAATTCCGCCCATAATCAAAACTCACAGAACACAAAAAGGCGAGACCAAACGGTCTCGCCTTTTTTTATACACTCTATTGTGTCTGCTACTCGAAACGACGAGCCGTGATTACGGAAACCGGATCAACCGGCACATCGTCGAACCCCTGATAGCTCTTGGTCTTGGCTTTGCTGATTTTAACAGCCACGTCCATGCCATCGATCACTTCACCGAACACACAGTAACCAAAATTCTCATCATCCTCGCCCGTGTGGTCGAGATCAGCATTATCTGAAACATTAATATAAAACTGACTGGTCGCACTATGCGGTTCGGGCAAACGCCCCATGGCCACCGATCCTTCGACATTTTTCAGTCCGTTGGTCGCCTCATTTTCAATGGACTCGCGCGTTTCCTTTTCTTCCATGGAGAAAGTCAAACCACCGGTCTGAACCATAAAACCCTTGATAACACGATGAAACAACGTTCCGTCATAGAACTCGTCATCCACGTACTGTAAAAAATTCTCAACGGTTTTTGGGGCCTTATCCGGGAAAAGCTCAATGAGAATTTCGCCTTCCGGGGTTTCCAGAAGAACCATGGGATTTTCCATTATCTACTCCGTATCGTTGTTTTTTGTATCACTTTCATTCGCACCCGCTCTCGGATGCGCAGAATCGTATACCTGCATGATGTGCTGCATGTCCAGATGCGTGTACCGCTGAGTCGTGGTCAAATTTTCATGCCCCAAAAGCTCCTGCACACTGCGAAGATCAGCTCCGGCTTCAAGCATATGCGTAGCGAAACTATGTCGCAGCATATGCGGGTGGACATCCTTAGGCAGGCCTGCCAGCTTGCCGAGCTTGGCAATAACGCGGTTAGCCTGCCGCCGATCCAACCGTTTTCCGGCGCGCACACTCAAAAACAGTGCTTGTTCGGAATAATCATCCTTGATAAAGGCATGCCGCTGTTCCATGTATCGCCGAATACGTTTGATCGCGGCATCAGACAATGGAACAATCCGTTCCTTATTGCCCTTACCCACCACTCGAATAACATCCGAATCCACGTCATTCATATCCAGACCAATAGCCTCACTGATACGCAAACCAGAACCGTAAAGCACTTCCGCCAAAGCGATATCCCGCAAGCCTTCCGGATCAGGCTCAACAGCTGCTTCCATCATGGATACGGCCTGATCCACATTGAGTAATTGCGGGTGCCGTTTCTCCTGCTTAGGATTACGGATGCCCGCCATGGGGTCCTTGACAATTTGTTTGTGCCGTAAAAGATATTTAAAATAAGCACGCAGACTGGATAATTTCCGCCCCATGGACGCCTTGGAAAGTTGACGCCTATGTAGCTCCGCCAAAAAACCACGCACATGATCGCGAGTCACCCGCTCCGGCTTCTCTAACGTACGCTTTTTCAACTTGAGATGAGTTTGAAATTGTTCAAGATCGGTCCCATATGATCGGATCGTGGCACTGGAATATCCCTTCTCCACGGCGAGAAAGGCGAGAAACCCCTGAACGATTTCGCCTTGTTGATTACGCTTTTCGTTGGTCGATGACATAACTGCTCTTGGGGTCTTCCTTGGCCTTTTTCTTCAAATCCATGGCGATGGACGAGACTTCGCCGTAATGCTCTATCCGTCCGTTCATGTTAACAACCACAGCCAAAGAAATGGCCATCAATGGAAAAACCTTGGTATTCCCTTCTCGATCCACGGAGGTAATATTTCCCCGCTGCCGATCTTCAGGATCATAAAAATGCGGAACAATATCGTCAAAGGCCGCGATGATGCGTTTACACGCACCCTCTACCTTGTCTGGCGGCAGGATAAACACGAAGTCATCACCACCAACATGCCCGACAAAACTCTGTACGCCCTGATAGCTACGAATTGTATTCACGATAAGTCGAGCCGACATCATCAGGACTTCATCGCCCCGTGAAAAGCCATATTTGTCGTTGTAAGATTTGAAATAATCGAGGTCACAGTAAGCCAGAGCAAAGTCTTCACCGCTATCGATTAACTGCTGAATTCGCTGAATAATCGAAGTATTTCCCGGCAGCTTGGAAAGCGGGTTTGCATCAAGTGCGCGCATGGCCCGACACAGGGTGAGATTTATACGATCACGCACCTCGGACGGATTAAACGGCCTGACAAGAAAATCATCAACCTCAATGGTATTCCAATTCCACGGCTCTTCAACGTCGATGGGGTCCACGCACATAACCACCGGCAACTGTCGATACACATTCTCACTTTTGACAAGATTCGCGATCTCTCGACCAGATATGTCCGAAAGACGATTATCCACGACCAAAAGATCCGGTGGTTCGTTGAACAGATGCTCAATAGCCTTGCCACCTTGATCGAAAACCGTAAATTCAAGCACATCCGGCGACCACAGTTTTTGCAACATTTCGGCAAGGGCTGCATCGGGTGTCAGCAAGAAGCCTGTCTGTTTACGCTGAAAAAGAGATTTTTCAAGAGTTTGACTCATAAAGGGAGCCTAGCAGAGCTTCACAAAATTATAAAGTGAGATCAGAAACTTCAAGAAGTTGATCGGACATCTCATCCATAACCTTATCAAGATCTGACATCTTGAACTTGAGTTCAATGAGCGCCTCAGGACGCAGATAGGCTGTTTGATCATCGCCAGAATTTCCAAACTCGAACAACCTAACCAAAAAATCACCCAAATGTACCACGCAGGACATGGGCTTATAAAATTCGGCTAATTGGGGCGCATGGTGACGACTCATGGCTTCACGGATATTCGGCGGCAAGCCCCAATGACGGGCAAGCCATGCGTTAATGCGATCATGACCAAATCCGAGAACATCCTTTTCCGCTTGAAAATAAGTCATTTCCTTGGTCTGCACCGTATCGAGAATGGAAGCATGCAGGTCAGGAAGCTGCACAGCGGTCACGACCTTTCCAAGATCATGCAGAAGTCCAGCCACTGCGTACTCTTCAGGATCTTCAAACCCGGCACGTCGAGCTATAATATTACAGGCCGTTGCACATCCAAGACTATGTTCCCACAGCCCCTTCATGGCCTGAACCATCATATCAAAAACCGATGTGGAAATAATAATACCACGTACCACGTTGAATCCAAGCAGCACCAACGCATGCTGAATAGAGCTAATGCGACCGGGAAAACCATAAATGGGAGAATTGACCATCTTCAAAACTTTGGCAGATAAGACTTGATCCGTAGAAATAACCTTGGCAATGGCCTCGCTGGAGGCATCCGGGTCCTCCACGAGCGTCGTAACCTTGTTCAAAACGTGCGGCAAAGTCGGCAAGTCCTTCACTTGAAGGATTTCACCACGAATACTGGTTTTCAGATCTTCATCCATGCTCTAAGCCTCGCTCTCGCCGTTCTCTGTGTCATCTTCATCAGAGGATTCTATATTCTTCAGGGCTTGCATTTTCGCTTCCTGAGCCGCGGCCTTGATCTGAAAATATTGCCCCATGCGAACCTTGACGCGAGTCATCCACTTGTCACCGGTATGTTTTCTGAACAAAACGTCCAAACGTTCCAAACGCTCTGCCCACTTGGTGCCGGCACCAGCACCCCCCATGTCCACGGGATGTCCCTGCACAGTAATACGATCAATCTTCATATTTCCCAATCGGGCAATAAGACTGTCCGTCAATTCCATCCCCTCGGCCATTATCGTCATACCGCCTTCCTTAAGGACAGGCTTGGCCAGCTTCATGCCGGGGGCGGCAAGATTAATCGGTATTTTCTGCATTATTTTCCCGGTTCAGAAACAAAATTTACACAAAAGAATCAAGTCGAATAGTGATATTCAAGCCTTATCTGTCATATTTTGTCAAAGGAAATAAGGTACCCCATGACCACAAAAAACACTGTAGCCATCTTCTTGATACTATAGGTCATGATTCACGTACGACATACCACATTCCCGGCAATTGCTGAACAGCTCCACGCATTTCCAAAATAAGTAAAATTTTACTGATCGTCGCCGAATCAAAACACAATTCCCGGCCAAGTCTGTCTATATGCACCTTATCGGTCGCATCAAGTAGAGCCAACACCTTCCTTTCTTCATCAGTCAATTTCATGGCCTCTCTGTCAGCCTGCGATGGCCGCTTGCGCGATGAAGGAACAGTCGCATCCGTGTCTCCCTTGGTTTTCTTTGGTGCACGCTTCTTCCTGATTTTAACTTGGTGAGCCTCAACACCGTCTTCGCTTTCTGCAGGAGCTGGGTCAGGGACTAATTCCAACTCTCGAGCAAAATCATATCTTAGAATTTCAACGATATCAGATGCCGATTCCACAAGAGCGGCCCCCTGCTTAATGAGCCGATGACATCCCGTAAAAGTCGGCTGCCCAATAGGACCAGGCACGGCAAAAACATCCTTGCCCTGCTCCCCCGCCAAACGAGCCGTAATCAGACTCCCGCTGTTATGGGCTGCTTCGGCGACAAGTACGCCAAGAGACAATCCGCTAATAATCCGGTTGCGCACAGGAAAATGACCTCCCTTTGGCCCGACTCCTGGTCCGAACTCCGTCACAACCAAACCACTTTTATCGAGTTCACGCCTGACATCTATATTATCCATGGGATAATCGATGTCCAATCCACAACCAAGCACGGCAATGGTACTCCCAATGCCTTTGAGACCGCCAAGATGGGCCTGTCGGTCAATGCCAAGCGCAAGCCCGGAAACAACGGTGATACCAATTTTCGACAGCTGCGCACTGATACGCCCAGCGGTTTCCAGCCCAAGCCTCGTACATTCTCTGGCCCCGACCACACCGATACTTGGATTATTGAAAAGTGTGGTATCTCCAGACACATAAAGCATGGCCGGAGGATTTGGGATATTCTTCAATCTTTTGGGGAACCGTGGATCAAACCAGGTTACGACATCCATGCCCGCCTGTTGCGTCGCTCGATATTCATCCTCGGCTTTTTCCCGCCAGACTTCATTAACACACTTTTGAGCAATACCCTTATTGGCAAGAGAATAGGCGGGCCACGAAGCGGCATCCTGTACAGCATCAAAAGCACTCTTATAATGAGCAAACAACTCACGCCACACCTTGGGGCCAAGGCGGGGCGTGTGCTTCAATGCCAAACAGGCGAAATGTTCCTTGCGCAGGTCCATGGAGACAGGTCCCTTGGTACGACAACTAAATCCGATTCAATCAGCCAACCACATGTTAGATCCAATGGTTACCCTCCCAGACGGGAAAGTTCCTTGCGACCAAGCGTGGCTGCAGGAGATTTCGGGAAGTCCTCCACCAAAGCACGAAGATAAAAAATAGCGTTATCCGAATCTCCGACCTTATCATAAGACATACCAATTTTAAGCAAAGCCGACGCAGACTTGTGATGCTTCGGAAAACGTCCAGTCACTTCCTTGAACGTCAGGATGGCCTGAGCATAATTCTTTTGAGAATAATATGTTTCCCCCTTCCAATACAGGGCATTGGCAGCCAAATCATTACTCGGATACTTTTTGAGGAACTGATCAAACGTTGCTCGGGAAGCATCAAACTGTTCGGCATTATATTGGGACAATCCCGTGTCATACAGCCCTTTGGCTCCCGACGAACTCTTCACAGGCTTGGACGAAACAGGAGTCTTAGCTACAGATCGCTGAACGACTTCTGGTTCCGGGATAACTGCCGGAGGTTTGGGGACTTCAGCCCACGGCTTGTCCTCATTGCTCTGAGCCTTGGGTGTCGCAGAAGGCTTCTGTCCGTCAACCCAGCCTTGATCCTCAGGCTTCAAATCTGTCACCCACCCGCTGTCCGCAGGTGAATCCTGTATGTTTTCAGCAGGAGAATCCATAACACCACCGGCTTTCAGCCCCGCGATTTCTGTCTCAAGTGAGGCCAACCGTTGATCTATTTTATCTTGAGCCAAAGCATTTTCATCGGCCATACGTCGCTGTTGTTCACGAAGATTTAAAAAGCTCTCTTCAAGACTTTTGATACGCCATTCTGTACTTGCCGAGACAGTCGCCGCATCTTTCTTGGTGGTCGCGCAACCAACAAGGATCAGGCAAAGCAGAACAAGCAAAACGAGCTTCAATGTTTTCATCAATGGATTCTCCGCATTCTCACAATTGAACGTTCCAATAGGAAATAGGCGATACAAGGAGTTTTTGCAAGGAATCGATGAATCCCGCACGGAAGTCACCCACAAAATCCAAGCCTTGCATGCCATACGTTTTTCAGGCAGAAAAAGCGCGCACACATATGGTGGGCAATGCACAGAAAATCGGAGTTCCAATCAATCATGAGTACACAAGAAACCCTGACCATGATCGCATTCCTGCTGGCCCCAGCCTTTTTTAGCCTCCTCGGCATGGGCGCCATTGGCAGTCCGGCTATCGCCGTTCTCGGTGAGATGTCAGCGAAAACAAAAAAACGTGTCTTTTTCGATAAGTACGGCCAACAAATAGGAGCAATGGGGCTTATCCTGCTCATCCTTCTCCTTATTGTCGATGGGGCCGCATACGGTGTGGCTCTGACAAAATTCCCTCAATACATCCACGCCCTGTTCACCATGGAATCCCCTCTGTTGAACACATTTGCGGCATTCGCTGTTTTCGCTCTTTTCAGCCTCATTTATTTTACAACCTGGAAAATGATGCGCAACGCCAAGGGACTCCACATGTCTCTGGGCATGGTTGCTTCATTGGCAGCACTGACCAGTGTGGCTCTGGCAATTCCGGCCAAAATCGCCTGGACGCTCTCCCATGGTACCCCCACAGAGGAAACCATTATCGCAGCCACGGCCATGATCCTCCCCATGTCCGTCATGTACGCCCTGCTAACCATGTCCGCAGCCGCAGCCTTAAGCGCCGCCTATCTGGTACTTCGCCGCAACAAGGACGACTTCGGCCGTGACTATTACAATTTTTCACTAAAACTGGCCGCCCGATGGGCCACCCTGCCAATGCTTGGATTCCTTGGTTGTCAGGGATGGCTTTTCGCGAACCTGCCAGCTTCGTACAAGACACTGGTCATGGGAACGCCACTGGCCTTTGTCTGGAGCGGTTCCATTGCGCTCGGAGCCATCTGTGCCCTTGTCTGGATTCTCATTGCCCGAAACGAATCACCACTCAGGCTCAAAGGGTTGGCCTTTCTGGCCGTGCTCCTATTCTGGTTAATGCACACTTTAAATGTCACAGTAGCCATCAATCTACTGACCATGCTCTAGACAACACATTCTATTTGACGAATAAAGGCCGGGAAGCGAATGCTTCCCGGCCTTTTCAATGCTTATTAAATAGACGCGCTATTTGGAATTGGTCAAAGCCCCGGATACGGTCAACGGCTCCTGCTTACGTCCAAGCTGAGTAGAGATGCTGTATATCTCATGCGGATCCAGAATCAAAACCACAGACCCGTCGCCCATAATGGTAGCACCGGAAAGTCCCTTCAGGTTAAAGTTGTTGAGATACTGTCCCAACGGCTTGATAACGATTTCCTGTCGTTCCAAAAGACGATCCACGACCAATCCAAGCCGCCTGTCGTTGTCCTGAATAACGACCATGGGCAAAACATCCCGGTCATCCATGGACTGCGGCAAATCGAGCAATTCAGCCAATTCAACCAGTCCCAAAACTTCACCACGCAGCGTAACAGCCTTCCGATTGTTGACATCGGACAACTTTTCCACTTCGATTTTGGTAGTTTCGGAGACAGCGTCCAACGGAATCGCAAACGTATCGCCTGCTACCTGAACCATAAGCGCATCGATAATCGCTAAAGTCAGTGGCAGAGTCAGGGTCAACTTCGTGCCTTTGCCCACTTCAGACTGTGTATGCACACTTCCCTTGAGATTCTTGATGTTCGTCTTGACCACATCCATGCCCACGCCTCGGCCGGAAATATCCGTCACCTTCTCGGCAGAGGAGAATCCTGGAGCAAAGATAAGATCCAATGCTTCCCGATCATCCATGACATTAGCTTCTTCAGGAGTGATAACCCCCTTGCGAATAGCGACAGCCTTCAACTTTTCCGGGTCCATGCCACGCCCATCGTCTTCGACCTCAATGGCAACGGAATTGCCCTTGTGATATGCACGCAACCAGACATGCCCTTTGGGCTTTTTCCCCAAGCGGATACGCTCTTCTTCATCTTCAAGACCGTGGTCGACAGCGTTACGAACAAGGTGAACCAAAGGATCACCGATTTCCTCCACAACGGACTTGTCAAATTCAGTCTCTTCGCCTTCCATGATCAGCTCGACCTGCTTGCCGGACTTGCGACTGAGGTCACGCACGAGACGTGGGAAACGGGAAAAAACAGTCTGTACCGGCACCATCCGGACTTTCATGATGGTGTCCTGAAGATCGTCTGAAATTCGAGCCATTGCATAGGTTGTCTCGGTCAACTGCTGAGCGACCACATGCACTTCTTCCTGCCCGTCTTCCAAAGCCCGGGCAAGCATGGCATATCTGTTCCTGTTAATAATCAACTCGCCAATGACATTCATTAAATGATCTAATTTATGGTGATCAACACGAATTGTACTTGAAGCCTTAGGCCGCACCGGAGGAGGATTGACAGAACCACTTTTTCTGCCAGCTGGAGCCGGAGCTTTGGCTGCAGGTGCTGGTATTGGAGCAGGCTTGGCAACAGAAACCGGCTTCGATGCAGGGGCCGCCTTCTGCACAGACGGTTCAGAGGGCGGAGAAGCAATCGGTTCAGAAGCCACGACCACAGCGGGTTCAGGTTCGACTTTCGGAGCAGGCTTCTTGGCTTTGACAGAAGCAGATTTGCCCAGGTTCACCGTGGGGTCCTCAACAGGACCTCCGGTCAACATTTCCAAAGCTTTCAAAATCATATCCTTGAGAATAGCAAATTCCTGATCAAGAATATCCAGCATCAAGGTGAAATCCATATCAGTCTTTCGCCCCTGATCGATCAACCCGACAGTACGGGAAGAATACTCTTTGATCTCATCCAGCCCCATGTAACCGGTTGAATTTTGGATGGTCTGAAACGTCCTGAACAGCCCATCAACAATGTCCGTCTGACCGGCATCCTTACGAAGTAGCCCAAGAGCAACTGCAGCCGATTCCAACTGCTGATTAATAGTCTGAACAAACAGGGCCACGTCTTCAGGGTCATAATCTCCTGCTGAAACAGAAGCGTCTTCATCTGCAGAGACTTCCGCTGCTGCAGGGGCAACGACCTCTTCAGAGACCGGAGCAAGCGCTTCCTCAACCGGAGCCGGAGCAGATTTGGAACCGGGAAAAAGTCCTTGCACGGCGAAGACATCGCCGTCTTCGGTCACTTTTTGCAGCACTTGTGCCATCACACTGGTATCAAGAGGTTCAACCTTATTGGTTTCAACATCCACTTTACCGACCAAAGCTTCAATAAGATCCACGCTTGCCAACAAAAGATCCATTAACCCTTGGCTGGAAGCAATCTCCCCCTTACGGACCTTGTTCAACAGCGTTTCAGCTTCATGAGTTAAAGAATTCAATTCCTTGAATCCGATGATTCCACTGTTCCCTTTCAAATTATGAAAATATCTAAATGTGTCATTGATAAGCTCCTCACTACCATCGGGTTCACCTTCTAAAGAAAGCAAACATCGATTGAGGTTCTCAACAATTTCATGAGCTTCTTCAAGAAAATCAGCTAAATGACCTTCGCCAACAGTTGTCAGACCGTAAGGAGTGGCATCAAAGTCAGGGTCCGGCTGGGGATCAAATATTATTTCTGCCACCATTTCAACAGATTCCTCCGCCACGGTTTCGGGTTCAATCACAACTTCAGCTTCAATAACAGGTGCACATTCTGGTTCTGTCTCCGACACAACAGTAGCCGCATCCATATCACCAACCAAAGCGGCTTCAATCCGGGCAATGATAGGAGTTGTGTCAACCTCTCCTTCTACACCGCTAGTCTCCAGATTATCCACCATGGTTCTCAAGGCGTCAGTCGCAGAAAGAATCAAATCCATGATCCCACTGGTAACCTTCATGGAGCCTTGACGAAGCTCATCGAGTATATTTTCGGCCTTGTGTGCCAACCCGTTGATCTTGTTTAAACCAAGAAAACCCGATGCCCCCTTAAGAGAATGCATGGGTCTAAAAATCTCATTCAGCAAACCAAGATTGTCAGGGCTTTTTTCTAGCTCCAACAAATTAGGCTCAATGGTTTCCAAGTGCTCTTTCGCTTCAACAAAAAAGTCGGTCAAGATCTCCGGATCAAGAAAGTCCTGGCTCATCGAAATACCTCTAACAGCAAGCTCCCATGTCACTCGTACTGGTGAAAAGGTTTATGCCGCCTTGGTTGTGTTTGCGTCACATCGCCATTTGCAAAAAGTCCTAGCCCAGCAACATCTTGACATTTCTGACAAGCTTTTCAGGCTGCGCCGGTTTGACCATGTACAGATTTGCCCCCACGGTCAAGCCAGTCTGAACATCTCTGTCCTGGCCTTCTGTGGAAAGGACAACGATGGGGATATCCCGATACGCCGCCTGCTCCCTGACAGTCTTAATAAACGTCAAACCGTCCATCCGGGGCATGTTGACATCCGAAACGATAAGATCAACCTCGGTCAAACTATACAATTTTTCCAGGCCATCTAATCCATCTTCCGCCGTGGTCACCTTAAAGCCTTCTTTCTTCATAATAAAAGCGACAAGATTCCGTACAGTCTTAGAATCGTCCACTATCAGAATATGTTTAGACATTACTCCCCCTAAATATCATGGGCACTCCCCAATTACCAATTCCATATACAGACTGATTCATTCTACTCTTCCTTCTTGTAGATAATTGCTCCAGGATAATGAATAGGCTTGAATGCGCGCGAAATATTATGCAACGACTCTGAATGCCCGATAATCAAATAACCGCCAGGAAGCAAATTATCATAAAAAGCATTAATAACATGCTTTTTCATTGCATCATCAAAATAAATAATCACGTTTCGACAAAAAACGATCTGTGACCGTTCAACCCGCTTAAGCTGCATACGATCTTTAAGGTTAATTTGTCCAAAACTGACCAAACGCTTCACTTCAGGACTGATTTTGTTCTGCCCTTCGTCCGAATCAAAATATCTGGACACAATTTCTTGCGGAGTGGTTCTCAGTGTATAATCATTATAAACACCCCTGCGAGCCGACTCCAACACCCGCTCCGAAAGATCATTTGCCGTAATTCGGATATCCCACGCTCCAATTTCACTCCTCAGAATCTCATGAGCGATCATAGAAATAGTATATGGCTCTTCACCCGTGGAGCACCCTGCCGACCAAATGCGAAGTTTTTTTCCATTTCGACGACATCCGGCAATAACTTCGCTCAGTATTTCCTGCTGAAACACTTTTATTTGCGGAGGATTACGATAAAAGCTTGTCTCATTGGTCGTTATTACTTCATAAAGTCTCTTGATCTCTGCCGCCCTGCACGCATCAAATCGAAGCAAGTTGTAATATTCATCAAAATTTTTAAGGTTCAATTTCTTGAGCCTGTTTCCCAATCTGTTTTCAATCAAATACTTTCGATTGTCGGCCACATATATACCACATTCGGCATAAATGTAGTCACGCAGATTTATGAACTCTTGGTCCGTGATCGAAAGAGCCTTCCCAAGAGAGATTGTTTTGGAAAACAGTGACGACATGAGGTTCCCCTACTCCTGCGCTTCCTGTATTCTGGCTATGGCCTCCTCTGCCGCACTCACCAATTCATACTCGTCACTATTGGTCACTTGCAACAAAGCGGCAAACGCCTTTGAACCACCGATATTACCCAAGGCTTCTATGGCCTTCATAACCACAAACCGATTTGCATCATCCAGCATATCAACCATCAAAGGAGCGGCCTCCTGCGTGGAATGTTCACCCAACGCATCCATGGCCCGAACTTTAACCCAATCATCTTCGTCGTTCAAAGCATCGATAAGATGCGGCATCGTATCTTCGCCATAGTGCTGGCCCAAAATCTCAACAACTGTCAGACGAACATCCTTGCTCTCATCGTTGAGCCTTTGCAGCACCAGCGGCAACCATGTATCCTTGTTGTCTGGAAATGAAGCTAGGGCTTCAACTGCCACCCGCCTTATATCCGACTCCTCATCTTCAACAGCCTGTTGAAGAATCGACAGGTTATCCGATGAACTGAATTTCCCCAAAGCATACACAGCCATGAGGCGATGGACCGGATTTTCACTGGTGAACATTTCCCTGAAACGCTCCTGCACACCAGGAGTTCCAATGGCGATACACGCGTCCAAAGCAGCTTCTTTCACATCATCGTATTGATGATTCAACAATGGGAAAATATTATCGACGACTTCAATCAACTGAAGCTTTTCACCAAGCAAATACACGGCACTCTTCAAGACAGTACCGTCTGTATGCTCATTCAAAACCTTGATAAAGAAGTCCTTGGACTGCGACCGCCCTCTGTTGGCGACAACACTCACGATCTGCCGCTGCAAAGGCAACCCAACCTGCCAAAACGCATCCATAAGGACCTGACAAATATCATTCTGCTCTATACACTCGTCAGGCGCGATCTGCGACAGGACTTGAACTGCCACCTTTGCCTCACCAGGATTTTCTCCGAGCAAACCGACCTTGAGAGCTTCAGTCAAACCAATCTCGGCCAGAAAGGTGATAATGACCTGCAAGCGATCCTGCTCTAAATCCTGATCCAACCCCCCGGCAATCCGTAAAATCCCTCTGGAAGCTTCTTCGCCTCCCACATAGGCCAACCCCTGAATAGCGGCATCCTGGATTTCCACGTCTTCGTCCTTAAGAGCCACCAACAGGTATTGCCTGAACCGCTCGCGCTCATCATCACTCAACAGAGTCAAGGACTTCCCGCCGAGAATCTTTACCACGGCCTTGACTATCTTATTCCGCAATGCTGTCGGGGAATCACTCATTCGTTTGAGCAACATGGTCACAGCTTTGACATTACCAAGCTCACCAAGCGCATCGATAATCATGGAGGCAACGAGATCTGAGGCAGAATCCAAAGCCTTGACCAAAGCGTCTACCGAGCTGGCATGACCAATCTTTGTCAACGCTTCAATCACGGAATACTGCACCCACTCTTCGTCGCCGATAGCCTGATTGAGGCTGGGAATAGCTTCAGTCATACCAAGCTCTCCGAGACTGACCGCCGCTTGATACCGGACATTCACCTCAGGGTCTTTCAGCAAAGCATTACAAAGGGGATCAACGGCCAAAAGACTTTTGGTAGAGCCAAGAATATCTGAAACAAAAATCCTGATATCAGCATCTTCATCCAAAACCAATGCAATCAAGGACGAAATATCCTGATTGCCAACTTCACGCAGGATATCCATGGCCAGATTACGAACGGGAGCATCATCGGAGCGCAAAAGCGGGATCACAGCCTGCACGACTTCCTTGCCACCAATTTTTCGCAAGGAGCTATCCACGGCCTCCTGAATACCCAGATGATTCGTCTGAAGTAATTCAGCCAGCTTGGGCACGGCCTCAACGCAATTATTCTCGCCTGCCTTGAAAGCACTTTCTCGGACAACCTCTTTGTTGTCACTGCCCAAAAGTACAAGATATTCAGAACACTCCACCATGATACCAGTCCCCCATACAAATTTTGAGACTCACTCAACAAAAACTATTTATACAAATTCGCCATGATGGATTCGGCCATATCGTCCAAATCAACGACCTCATCCGCCAGATTTTCGTCTACAATGGACTTAGGCATGCCATAAACCACACAGGTAGAATCACTCTGTGCCAAAGCACGCCCTCCCCGACCTTTGAGATCTCGTATCCCTTCGCGCCCGTCATTCCCCATCCCTGTCAAAATAACGCCAAGCCCACGCTTACCGACGGCTTGAGCAACAGAACTGATAAGAACGTTAGCAGAGGGTTTATACAAAGCGTCACTAGGGTCGTCTGTAACAACCACATCAATGCGGCTGACCTTCTGATCCAATACGATATGGCGACCTCCAGGTGCCACATACGCATGTCCCGGTCGAAAAACGTCACCAGTTTCAGCTTCTTTCACAGTAATCGCGCTAACACCGTTCAGGCGCTCGGCAAAAGGACCAGTAAAAGCGGCAGGCATATGCTGGGCAATAACGATACCCGCCGGAAAATCAGCCGGAAACGAAGACAAAATTTTCTGCACGACTGGCGGCCCGCCCGTGGAGACACCAATAGCCACTACATCACGAACAGGACGTCCATGAGCACGAGGCCTGACCTTAGCCGCCGATTTCTTCCGAGCAGACGGACGAGCCACGTGACGCATTTTACGCATGGCCACAGTCTTAACCCGCTCAATAAGATCTTTTTCAATCTTAATGATATCCAGAGAAACCTTGGAAAGTTGTTTGGGAATAAAGTCGACCGCACCGAGCTCCATGGCCTTCAAAGTAGCCTCAGCTCCCTCGGTCGTCAGCGAACTGACCATAAGCACAGGTCGGGGCGATTCCATCATTATATGACGAAGGGCGGTCAACCCGTCCATCTTCGGCATTTCAATATCCATGGTGACCACATCGGGATTCAGCTCACGCACCATGTCCAGGCCTTCCTGACCATTGCGCGCCACACCGACCACGGTGATACCCGGGTCCTTGTCGAGCATCGTGCTGATGGCCTTTCGCATGAAGGCAGAGTCATCCACGACGAGAACTTTGATCACGTATACCACTCCTTAGCGTCTTCCCTGCCGACATCCATTCGACAGTAATTCCTGCCACCCGCCAACTCCCGACGCACGGGAATTAATTTGTCATTCAATCTCCAATCTTAGGCAGCTTTATAGCCTTTGTCCACAACCTTGAAAAAACATGTAAATTTTACCTTGCCTTTTTATCAGCGACGGGCTAAATCCCTCTCTCGACAGCGGGATGTGGCTCAGTCTGGTAGAGCGCTGCGTTCGGGACGCAGAGATCGGAGGTTCAAATCCTCTCATCCCGACCAGATAAATCAAGGGTTTATGACAACAAGTCATAAACCCTTTTTTCTTTTTGCTAACCTATTGCTAACAGCCAAATCAGATTAAACCGCACCAAAGGCCAAAAAAACAACCGCATTCTCAATATAACTTACCTGCAACAACCCCAACCAATAGAATATAGAGACAACATCATACTGAATTCAAACAAATGAGTAATGAGATACCGCTAGACTTGGCTACTATTGGAAGCTTTCTCGCAATAGCCGACGCCAAAATGGGCGATTATGTCACCGGCAAGATTCTCGACGCAGAAATTAGATTTGTTTGGAAAAAATCTCGCAAGCGAATCAGACTCAAACTTAAAAATGCGATTAACCAATCAACCGAGAAGCACCCGATTCTCGAGAAATGCTTCCTAGATGTTGTTTTTCAAGAGATATACCATGCTGAATTATTTAAAATTTTCTCATCTGAGATAGCACCAAACCCTTTTAGGATTCAAAATAGATTGTTTGAAATAACACGAGATGAAAAATATTCACCCCGTGTTGCCACGGACCTTTTTAAATTTTCCATCAACGAGCTTTTAAAAGTGGACGACCTGATTAAGTTCATCCACAGAGATCAAATCAAAATCCTGCAAGCCCAACTACAAAATTTTGGAACAAAATTAAGCAAACACGACTCTCGACTCGATGCATTAGAGCTTGAACATCAAGAAATTGATGTCGACGAGCTTATAGTTGCTGCAAAAGCTGCAACTGCTGAAACTATTAATAGATGGGAGGAGTCAAGTCTATTCCCATATATGGACCCGCCCTGATGGCAAGAGATATTTTTAGGCAAAACTGAATCAGATGCAGTCATATATCCGGCCTGTTTATGAGCGTTTTGTTGCTCTGGCCTTGATGGGAATCCGCGCTTTCGATCCTTATCACCTTATCGACTTTTCCAGTCTGTGGACATACCAGGTTTTTCGAAAGCCGGTCTGACCTGTTTGCCGTCAGCTATCTCTTGGGCATCTTTTATGGAAATGACTTTTCTTGGTTATGCTGCTTGGTAAAATTCTTCGTCTTTAGTCAACACTGCCCAAACTATTCGTGCTGTCTTATTGGCTTGGGCTACCACGGCTTTCATTGTTCCTCGCCGAACTACAATTTCGGCAACCCAACGATTTCTGCTATCGGTTTTCCCCTGACATCGATACACAACACTACGAGCTCCATGAACAAGTAATTTTCTTGCGTAACAATTTCCTCGCTTACTAATACCCATCAATCGATCTTTCCCGCCAGAAGAGTGTTGCCGTGGAGTTAGGCCAAGCCAGGACGCAAACTGCCGACCATTTTTGAAAACACTCGGATCACCAATTATTGAAACAAGAGCTGTAGCCGTCAACAAACCAATTCCGGGGATAGTGAGCAACTTTTGGCATTCGTTGGACTGTTTACAAAGCTGCTGTAGGCGACTTTCATACTTTTCAATTTTTTCATCCAAATCACAAAGGTCAGTATAAAGATCTGAAAAGAAATCTCTTTCTAGCAATGTCAGACGGTTGTCCAAATCTTCAACAATTTCAGGCAACATCTTTCTAATTGAACGAACACCTTGTGGTATGGATATACCTGACTCAAGAAGTAAGCCTCGGACCTGATTGACCACGCTAGTTCTGCCGCGAACCAGCCGTTCTCTGATCCGGTGCAGAGCTTGGAGATTGAGTTGCTCTTCACTTTTTATTGGAACAAAGCGCATATTGGGCCGAGTCACAGCTTCACAAACAGCTTCAGCGTCATTTGCATCGTTCTTATTGGTCTTGACGTAAGGCTTGACATATTGAGGCGGCATCTGACGAACCTCATGCCCCAACTGTTCTAATTCTCGAGCCCAAAAATGAGATCCACAGCAGGCCTCAATGCCGATTAAGCAAGGCTTTAAGTTAACAAAGAATAACAAGAACTTGTTTCGAGTAAGTCGCTTTTTCAATACGACTTTACCGGCAGAATCTACGCCATGAAGTTGAAAAACGTTTTTTGCCAGATCAATGCCGATGGTGGTAATGTCTTTCATTGGACCCGTTTCCTTACGTTTGAGCTTGCTACGTCATGTACAAGCTTGGTGGCAGCCTAGGCTGACCCCGATGAAAAGCCAAAGAGCTTATCAAAGGGGCGGGTCCATCCCATTACCTTAGTTGTAGATCCAGGAATCGGAAAGACAACAACCCTAATAACACTCGCAAAACAGCTAAACACGTCAGATCCCAGCTTCCCAGATGGCATAGAGAAGTGGGGTTAAAAACTGGCCACACTTTAAGGTGAAATTTGCACCCTAAAGACCAAACGACATCGTCCAAATATGAAGAACAGCTCGCCTTCCAGCTTTACACGCCACGGATGGTCCTAGGGACCTTCACTTCTGATGATTCTCTGTGCGCCAACCTGTCAGGGATGGATTGCTCGCTCACTCTGGATTACCGAAAACTTCTAAAAAACAATAAGAGCGCCCTGCTCCGCTTCAAGCATACACGGGGACATGCAGCCAGGCCTTCAAACAAATACAGGCGCAATTAGTTCAGCTCAAAGACGTTATCCCTCCCACAAATTCCTGAACTAAAATTTTCATAGGGCTATTCTGACTCCATGGAAATTCTCAGCGTCATGGCATCTATGTCCATCGCCATAATCACGGCACCGCTCAAGAAAATCAGTCAGCAGATAACTGACACCAACAAGGCGGACAGGTACACTCAATAGCGGTGCCTTTGCCTTGACCAAGTCGCTGTTGCCTCTTGCTTTGGCTATCGGGTGTTTTCCGCGGCCATTACGCCGTGCATTTCCACGGCTGCCACTTTGAGGTGCCCATGGCGAGCGTGGACGCAGTCTCGCGAACCACGCCCACTGCCTGATCGTCCATGCTGGTGGCCGAAGGGCAAAAATATCTAGCCATGGCCAATTTCTCTATCCGTGAGAATCCCGCCGCGCCGCCTGCCGTGTTGAACATGACAGGTATCACACACAACCATGACAAAAACATTATTAAACACAAAACATTCCTCATGGCGGACATCATCTCGAAATCGCTTCCCAGGCACAAAAAAAGGATTCCAAATATCCATTTGGAATCCCTTTTTTTATGGAATCAATCTTTCAACACATCAAACGCCATCAGATACCATCTTCTACAGAATCCAGACGTTCTGCCTCCCGCCGGGAGAAAAATCGGGAAAGCTTCTGCTTGAAGTCTTCCAGAATCATGTACATGGACGGAACAAGAATCAGAGTAATCCCTGTGGCAAACAAAATACCAAAACCCAACGACAATGCCATGGGAATAAGGAACCGAGCCTGTCTTGACGTTTCAAGAATCATGGGGGCCAAACCGCCAAAAGTGGTCAATGTAGTCAACAGAATAGCTCTAAAACGAGCTGTTCCGGCTGACATCACAGCATCATGGGCACACTGTCCGTCACTACGCATACGGTTGGCATAGTCAATAAAAACCAACGAATCATTAACTACCACACCAGACAAAGCCACGATACCGAGCAGGCTCATCAGACTGATGGAATACCCCATGATCACATGACCAAAAACGGCACCGACCGCCCCGAAGGGAATACAAATCATTATTATTAATGGCTGTACATAACTCTTGAAGGGGATCGCCAGCAGAGCATAGATGCACAGCATGGCAATAAGCAGCCCCACCATCAAACTCTCAGTGGACTCGGTCATATCTGCTTGTTTGCCATCCATTACACAGGACAAGCCCGGATATTTAGCCTTGAGGTCAGGAATGATTTCTTTAAATACGCTATTCATAACCTGCGTAGACTGATTACGAGGACTCACGTCCGCAGATACCGACAAAACCCGGCGGCCATCACGGCGTTTAATAACCGTATACGCTCGACCTCGTTCAATATTCACCGCTTCCCGCAACAGAATTTCACTGCCTGAGGACGCCATAATCATCAGCTCTTCAAAATCAAACTCGGAAATACGTTCGCTTTCAGGGCGACGAACAACAACCTTAATTTCGTTGCGACCACGTTGCTGGCGCAAAACTTCCACACCATAATAGGCAGCGCGCACCTGATCAGCCACCCCCTGAGCGGTCAAGCCAAGGCTTTTTCCTGTGGGAGTGAGTGTAAAGTCGAGTTGTTCCTTGCCCGGCGAAAAGCCGTCATCAACATCCTTGACCCGCGGGTAATAGGACAATCCCGCCGCGAGTTCTGCGGCGGCAGACTCAAGCACGGTGACATCCGAATGACTCAATTCAAATTCCAACGAGCTCCCCGACCCAGGCCCGCCACGATCAGATTCAAAAGAAATGGCCTCCAAACCGACTATTTCTCCGGTTTCCTTGCGCCATTGCTCCACGAATTCATCCGTAGAAATGGGACGCACGTCCGCAGCGGTTAAATAGACTTTCAGCTTAACAACATGACTGCCTGAAATATCACGCCCGGCACCACCAATTTTGGAATCCATGCCCTCGACCAAGCTACCACCACCGTTATTGTCCGCCACCACACGAGCGGCGGCAATGAGGCGGTCTCGAACAACCTCTGACTTGGCTGCCGAAGATCCATACGGCAACTCAGCAGTCACGAAAGCATAATCGGATTCCACTTTGGGCATAAGTGTAAACCCAAGCCTGCCACTGGCGACATATGCACCCGTCAAAACGAGCAAACCAACGCCCACAGCCATGGTCAAATAGCGCCACTGCACACAAACGTCGAGAATGGGCCTATATATCCTATTAATAAATCGAAGGAGCCCATCTGCAATTCGCTGCTGATACCTATCAATCCACCGCATGATACGACTGCGATGCCCATCTCTCAAATGACCAAGATGCGCGGGCAAGACAAACAGACTTTCAACCAAGGAAACAACAAAAACACTAATGACTACAATGGGGATAGACCAATATATCTTGCCCATAATCCCGGGTAAAAACAATAAAGGCATGAAAGCTACAATGTTCGTCAATACGCTAAAAGTCACCGGCATGGCTATGCGACGGGCCCCCTCAATGGCGGCTTTAAGCGGTGGCATCCCCTGCTGCCGCATGGTAAATACATTCTCACCGACCACGATAGCGTCATCGACCACAATTCCAAGTGAAATAAGAAAAGCGAACATGGTGATCATATTAATACTGATGTCAAAAAACGGCAGAATCAAAAAACATCCGAAAAAGGAAATGGGAATACCCATAGCGACCCAAAAAGCGAGTCGCCTTTCAAGAAACAAAGCAAGAAAAACAAAGACCAAACCCAGCCCCATGTATCCATTCTTCAAAAGCAAATCCATACGCTGACTGAATACTTCCGAACTATCATCGAGAATTTTCAAGGAAACATTACCGGGTAGCCGAGTCGAAAACGCCTCTACGCCATTGTATACGGCCTCGGAGACGGAAATAGGAGTTTGATCTCCCACCCGATAGACATCCAGGCGAACGGCAGGCTGACCATTATATGTCGTGATAATATCATTATCGGCAAATCCATCGACAACCGTACCAATGTCCTCCAATAAAACCTGTGTACCATCGCTCCCTGTGACAATGGGCGTCCGAGCAAAATCCTGTCCATAATCACGCCGCTCTTTCATGCGCACAAGAATTTCCCCAGAACCGGCTTTGATGCCTCCTCCCGGCATATCCACTGAGGCTTCACGCAGACGGCTGGCCACTTCGGTGAGCGTCAAGTTGTGAGCGCGCAATTTTTCCTGCGACACTTCGATAGAAATCTGAAGATCGCTAACCTCATTCAGATCAACCTGAGTCACTCCGGGGTCAGTGATTAATGTCGTCCGCAACTCTTCTGCCAGGCTTCGCAGAACGGTATCGTCCTGATCGCCATAAACCATCACAGTGAGAACTTGCCGTTTCATAGAGGCTTCGGCAATCACTGGGTCCTCGGCTTCTTCAGGAAAAGAAGAGATTCTATCCACTTCAGTCTTGATATCCTGAGCGAGCGTTTGCAAGTTTGTTCCATCAAGTGCCTCGACAACAACATTGCCAGCACCTTCAGATGCCGTTGACGTCACTTCCTTCACGCCTTCCAGCCCCTGCACGGCTTCTTCCACAGCCAGTATGACTCCCTGCTCTACCTCTTCAGGACTTGCTCCAGGGTACGAGACACTCACCGAAACCGTATCCAAGGAGAACTCGGGGAAGACTTCCTGCTTGATCTGCAAACCGAACACAAGACCACCGACAAGAAGCACCACCATAAGCAGATTGGCGGCAACCGAATTCCCCGCCATCCAACCGATAGGACCCTTATGTTTCTGAACATTGTTAACCATTGTTCATTCCTCCGCCTTGTCCCTTGTCCGGGCCTTTGCCCTTGCCGGCATCAACACCGACACGGTTTGGCTTTTCAACGACATTGGTATCCACTGCCGCCGAGATACTCCGCAGTCTCATCCCCTGCAACGGAGTCGAAAGCGCTGAAGTTACAACGACTTCACCTGGTACGAGCCCTTCGGCAACAACAATGGTTCCCTCATCTCGCCATACGGATTTCAGCGACCGGATCTCAAGAGTATTGGCTTCGGTCATAATCCAAACCTTATCATTGTCATGATAGGCTGAACGCGGAATAGTCATCACGTTTTCCAACACACCACCATCGATTTCAACAGAAACATAACTCCCCAAAAGAAGCGGCTTGACGTTTGGTCGCCCCGCAATATTCAACGGGTCCTTAACCGATATCAAGAGGCGGGCCATTCGCCCTTCGCTCTCCAGAGAAGGCAATAAACGAACCACCTGCCCTTCACGAACCGACAGACCGACGCCGCTGCCCGAGGAGATTCGAGCCTTGGAGCCATCCACGGTTCCGGCGGACGGAATATTAATCCAATGCAAACGATCCACCGGCACAGAGGCCTCAATCCAGAATTCATCGGTCCCAACAAGTGTAGCAAGGGATTCCTGAGGAGAAATCATAGCTCCGATGTCAACACTCTTTTCTTGAACCATGGCGGAAAACGGCGCAGAAATTTTGGTACGTTCCAAATCAAGCATCGCCTGACGAAGCTTGGCTTGGGCCGCTTGCAATTCAGCCTGAGCTTTAGCCAAATGCGGTTTTCTCAAGGCGAGTTCGGATTCGGCTTCAGTTCCTTTTGTGGAGCCACTGAGTAATTTCCACTCCCGGGCAGACACGGTCTGATATCCTTGTTCAACTTTCAGGTCATATTCGGCAGTAGTGACTTCAGCCTGCACTTCACGAAGCGCAAGCTGATAATCCTCTGGGCTGATGGTAAGAATCTGCTCTCCCTTTTCAAAGTAACCGCCGGGTGTAAAAGTTGAACTGATTGATTCAACCTCACCAGAAACTCGCGCCTCAAGCGTGATGGACCGGGCAGCGGTCACCGTCCCCATGACCGGAAGCCAAACCCGGTGCGTCCCACTGGAAACCTCCTTGGTCTCTACAGCAGGGGCAATAGCGACAGGAGGTCTTTTTTTTGCTTTGGGAGCCGTCGCCACCGTGGCATACGCACCGGCTGCAGCAAGTATAACAACACAGACCGGAATAATAACCTTGAGGCCGAAAATGGCCCGTGCCTTGATGAGTAAAGTACGCATAATTATCCCTCGTTGCTGACATTGATGTCGTTTGTCTTTTTGTTCTTTTCGTCAGGCGTAGCCAAGGAGTCAGTCCAGCTACCGCCAAGAGCCCGGTGCAAGGCTACGCGGTAAAGGACAAGATCTGTCCGTTCGTCCGCAATGGAAACTTCCAGTTCCTGCACGGACAACAAGGCGCTCAGGACCGGCAGATAATCGTCCAACCCCTGTGCATACCTGGAAACGGCTTCGCTCAAACTCGTTTTGGCAGCTTCCAACTGAGCCAAACGAGCCGTAATATACTGTTTTTGCCACTTTTCCTGCACCAGAGCATCTTCGACTTCCTTGAACGCCGTGTAGACGGTCTCCCGATACGAGGCCAAACGCTCGTCAACAATACCCTGCTGTTTTTCCACTTCAGCTTTCCGGGAACCACCATCAAAGATCGGCCCCACCACTGAAGTGGCCAAGGAAAGCATCCAATTGTCAAAAAGAGTACCCAACTGCGCGCCGGTATATTCGGCGGTACCCGTCAGGCTCAGGGAAGGCAGACGATTGGCCTTTGCTGCCGTCACCGACCAGTCAGCCGACTGAAGCGCAAAACCTGCGGACCTGACATCAGGACGATTGGCCAAAAGATCGGCAGGTAATCCAAGGCCTGGCAAATCGGCCATCTCGGGTAAATCGGCATCAGCTACGGTGACAGCCCCGGCAGGCTTGCCCATGAGCAGTGCCAATTCATGAAGCAACAGTTGCTCCTGAGACTCTACCGGCGGAATCTGGGCAGTCACTTTCGCTAAAGTTTGCCGTTGTTGATAGATGTCCAGAGCGGTGGCAAGAGAATTTCGAAAACGCAATTCGATAAGCTCAAGATATGTCTCGTTGGTCTTGACCTGTTCTGTCAGTATTCTTTTCTTTTGCCGCTCAGTTTGAATCTCAACCCAGCGCGAGACCACTTCTCCAGCCACGGTCATGGCCGCGGTGCTCAAATCTTCACGACTCGCCAGATAATCGAGATTGCCAGACTGAGATTCGGCTTCGATCCGACCCCAAAGGTCCAATTCATATCCTGCCTGCAAACCGACACTATGCGTATCAGAGGTGGTTTCCTTGTCCGTCGCCTTTTTGGTATACGAACTCGAATGAGAATAATCTCCCGTCACATTCAAAGTCGGATACTTGTCAGCTTGAGACTGAATAGCCGTGGCCCCTGCCTGCTTGAGTCGTGCCCAGGCAATTAAAACATCAAAATTAGCAACCAGAGCGTCTTCCACCATGCCATTCAATTCTTCGCAGCCAAAGGACTCCCACCACTTACCGCTCAACTGTTCAGAATCGGAATACAAAGCAAAAGATTCCGGCAATGGAGCCATCGGCTCAACTCGCGGACCTGGTCGAAATGGGGAACATCCCACCATAAAGGCCACAATTGCAGTCAAAAGCACCGCAATTGCCGTTTTTGATATTGATCGAATTTCTTTCAAGGCATTTCTCCAAAATTATTTTCGTTACCCACTGCTTACGGCACAAAAATGGAGAAAGTATAAAGCTTATGATAAAAGATGTTAAAGGATGTAAAACTTCTTCACGGCCCCTTTCCAAACGTACAACTTACGGACTAGAAAAAAGCATGGACGCAAAAGGACCAGTTCTGATTATCGATGACGATGAAAGACTTCGCGAGCTCGTCGTGGAATATCTCGAAGAATACGATTTCACTGTGCACACCCTTCCCTCCGGCGTAAAAGCTGTAGAGACTGTGAAAACGCTCTCCCCGTGCGTGATCATTCTGGATGTCATGATGCCTGGGAAAAATGGCCTGGAAGTTTTACGAGAACTTCGGATGACATCCGACACGCCCGTCATCATGCTCACCGCCAAGGGAGAAGATACAGACCGCATTGTTGGCCTGGAGCTAGGCGCTGACGACTACATTGCAAAGCCATTCAACCCCCGTGAATTATTGGCCCGCATCAAGGCCGTACTCCGCCGCTACGACGCAAGTGCGATCACCAATGCCAAGACCACCCCTTCCACGATTTCCGCAGGAGGGCTTATCCTGAATATCTCTCGCCAAACACTCATGGTGGAAGCCGACGAACTGGAATTGGCCCCTACAGAGTTTCGACTGCTCAAGGCTCTTATGAGTAAAGTGGACACAGCCCTGACCCGCGACCAACTCATGGACATGGTTTGGGACAAAGACTTCACGGCGTATGACCGCAGCATAGACGTTCACATCAGCAAACTACGCGCCCTGCTCAAACAATATGAGACCCACGCCAAACGGATCAAGACAGTCTGGGGCACCGGATATATGTTCATGGGAGAAATATGAAGATCAGTCGACTCTATCTCAAAATATTCTTCGCGTTTATCGCGGTTCTCGGCACAGCCATCCTGACCATCGCCATATTGATGCATCTGGGAAAAATCCGCCCACCCTTCGCTCGACATGCCGACGAACGCACTGAGGCCTTCAAAAGGCTCATCCTACTTGAAATAGGTGATACAAAAAGCATGACGCCACAATTACAACAACGACTTGCTTCGGTACTGGATATCTTTGCCGGCTCTTTCAACGGTCAGGCATGGCTGACGGATGCACAAGGCACCGTCATCAATGCTCCTTCCCCTAAAAAAGTGACCCTCATCGCAACAGAAGAGACAGAATTTGAAACAACCACTTCCAATGGAAACTCTCTTTACCTCATGGGAAACGAAGACGAAAAATTGCTATATATGGTAGGCACAATCGAATCAGCCATGCAGCCTTTATCTATTCACATTCTCCATGAATGGAAAAAACGCAAAGAAGAAGTATGGCTCATGCATGGCCTGCTGCTCATGTCTGGTATTGCCGCACTCCTGCTCATTCCGGTCTCCCGAATGATAACCCTACCCATTAACAAATTGACAGCATCCGCCGAACTCATCGCCCAAGGTGATTTTTCGCCCCGTGTGGACGACAATCGAAAAGATGAAGTAGGCACACTGGCCAAGGCGTTCAACCATATGGCCAACAGTCTCGATAAAATAGTCAGAGGTAGCCGCGAACTGACCGCCAACCTGTCTCACGAACTACGTAGCCCACTGGCCCGTATTCGTATATCCCAACAGATCATTGAAGAACGCATGGCTTCGGGACGAACAGACGGTATCAAAAAACACGTTCACAAGATGGAGCAGGAAATCGACCACATGGATGGACTTATCGACAAGATTCTCAAACTTTCCAAACTTGATTTACAAAAGACATCACCACGTATCGATACGGTTAATATCCCCAACATGGTCAAGCAGATTGTGGAAATGCTACAGCCACAAATCAATGAAAAAGGTCTTTCAATTATTTCCAACAAAACTGAAATCACGCCCCTTCTATGCAACCAGGAAAATATCACCATGGTCGTGGGCAATGTCCTTGCCAACGCTATAAAATACAGCCCTGCTCATAGTGACATCACCATCAATTGCACATCTGACGAAAAAACGGTTAACGTAAAGATTTCTAACCCGTATCCGCAACTCTCGAAAAATGAACTTGAAACGATTTTCATCCCATTCAAAAGACTTGGATATGATACGGTGGAAGGCACCGGTCTCGGCCTGGCCTTTGCTCGAAAAATCGTCGAAGAACACAAAGGAACCATGCAGGCTGCCAGCAATGAAACCGGCTTCCACATGACAATTACGTTGCCCGCAGGTTAACCGCTTTCTTTTTTCTGCGACACACACTTTTTTGATGTGGCACGCCGTTAAATATATTTTCAACACAATTGGTATAAAACAGTAAGCATGAAGAGTTATCCCCTTCTCTGAAAAAAAGTTCCCAGCCGAGTACCCCTCTATAATCCCATCTTCTTTTACTCCTAAATTAATAAGAGACGGTCCCCCCTCACGGTTCCCTTTAGAAGATCATTATCGATTTTTTTAGGGGAACCACTGCAGAACTAATCCAATAATTTCAAAACACAAAAAACCTCCCTCTGCCCTCTGGACGCAAAGATCGGAGGTTCAAATCCTCTCATCCCGACCAGATAAATCTAGGGTTTGGCGAAAAATTCGCTAAACCCTTTTTCGTTTTTTCTAACCTATTGCTAACAACTTACACAACTCTGCAGCAAATCAAAAACGAGAAGAAAGCACCCCATCGACTTTTTTGTCATGAAACGACGCCGCATGTGCCCATCTTTACTCTTACCTTCCCCACTGTCATTGACCTAATAATCCACGTCAACTTTATTCAACCACTCGGCACCATTGGTCCATTTTATTCGTCTGACAATTTCATCCTAACAAGCTAAAAAAACAACTCAATACTCCCAGCGTATAGGCAAAAAAACTCACTTAGGTATATTTCTGCAAATATAGCTTTATTCCTTCGACGACCACCCTACTTGCATTAATTTTATCGCCAGCCATCTTTTTTGCCAGTACATATTGTCTCAATTCTTCAATAACCATTTCAGGAATCGTGTATGTCTGATTTTTTAAAGGACCACGCTCAACCTTTTTCGCAGCTCTATGCTGCTCCTTTAAATCTCTAGGCATAGACTTCGCAATGATAAGACAACCACAATCAGCCACACTCTCTACCCTATCCAAATCCAAATCCAGATTAATATCATCAATAAAATCTTTCCCATCATTTGTCACAACTAATCCTCCAACCTCTTCAAAATTTCACGCATAAACGCACTCATCTCAATCTGAGCTCGTTCATCTTTCCCATATTCCCAAATACTTTGGCCCTTAATTGGCGACTCTTCGTACGCTGTTCGCCTGTGTATGACGCAATCCATTACGTCGCGAGGATATCGCTTCTTCAGTGCCAAGATTGTCTGTCTATGCAACTTTGTCCGATTCACTAAATTCATTACAACCCCCAGAACAGCCGCTTTTGTCGCCCCGGTAGATTTCATTTTGGCAACCGCCATAAGCACTTTTTTAAGACCATCTAAGCCGAACTTTGATGGCTGCAACGGGAAAAGCAAATTGTCTGCAGCCATAATACTCGCAAAGGTCAAATTTGTTATTTGAGGGCTACTATCTATCAAAATATAATCGAATATATGCTTCTGTTTAATCTTTGTTAATACAGATGAAAATCTCAAAGGACTTTGTTCGTTATATTGAACTATCTCTAATTTAGAGTCCCCGGCCATAATCCCCATATGGCCATTGACCGATTGTAATTTATTCACTTTACCATTATACAAACTTGCCGAAAAACATCTAATCTCTTCATTGATCAACAATGAATTTGTTAAATTACCCTGTGGATCATTGTCGACTGCAAGAACTTTTTTACCTTCACGCACAAAACCATGCGCCATGTTAAGCGCGATAGTCGTTTTACCTACTCCACCTTTTTGATTAATTATTGAAATAATTCTTGTCATCATATTACCAAATTTATTATTTATTGAATTACATAATTATATATATTAAAGAACAAACAACTATTTAAATACTAAATTACTAAATTAAATATTTTTTTACACAATACATTCCCCAACGCACTTTCATCTCTCATCAACATAAATTTCTACTTATTCTTACAAAGAGGTATCCTTCATACCGATAGAATCTGTAGTGTGAACCTTTCCCCAAAGAACAAACTGATCCAAATCTGTCTGTTCGTACATCACCCGCCTCCCCAATTTGGAATACCTCGGCCCACGACCATGGCAGCGCCAAACCTCAAGAGTCCCGGGACACAGCCCTAAATATTTTGCAGCCTTAATCGTATTTAATAATCTTGACATCTATGATCCTCCTGCTGATTAATTCAACAAAACAATAAATAACAAAAAAGAAACGTCTACTATGTTTTGAAAATATAGAAGTTAAGCATAGCTAATCTGGAAATCCCCCCAATGGTCCGTAGCCGCAAAAAAGACCAGAAATGAACAATTCAAACGGCTCCGGCTAATCCTCCACGCTCAACAGCCACACAGAACCGCCTTTGATCATTATCATATGCGACTTTAATCAAAAGCACTCCATGGCAAGAGACCTACAAAAAAAGGACCACCTAGCTTTTCAGCTAAACGGACCTTTTACTTAAGGAATATGATAGTGGAACTTGAAATAAATCGAGCCCACGCCGTCTTGAATGCCATTCTTGAGGGCATTCAGCACAAGAATAAATATAACCATCTAAAACTAAAGGCTTACTCGTCGCCAAGCGTTTTCACTGAGACAGAAGTATAGTGTGCATGAGGCGCGGTTTGTAACTCATTCTGCATGGCGTCAAAAGCTGAACGGACATATAGCGGACACGGCTCTAGGAATAGTAATAAAAAACTGTCCTAATCCCATCTTTGTCTACTCTCCTTTTACGCATTGACAATATTGTCATACCTTCCATTCGCCTAAAAGGAGTAACATATTGAAATAACATACTTATCATCAAATCAACTATTGGCACCATGCTTGCTTTGTCGAAGTATGCTTCCAACAGTATACGGATTGAAAAATTCGGCGTTACTTGCCATCTGCCAAGCCATAGACACGGCTCTAAACCTGGAGTCGGCACTGGATGGCGTACTACGTATCATGTCCGAACAGTTAAGCATGCAACGCGCGACCGTGACGCTGTACGATCCGGAGACCGGGCAATTGTCCATTAACGCATCCTACGGTCTGACAGCAGGGGAAAAAGAACGCGGTGTTTATCGACTGGATGAAGGTGTGACCGGGCGCATTTTCCAGACAGGTGAACCATTTTATGTACCAGATATCAGCAAGGAACCGCTGTTCCTCGACAAAACCGGGGCGCGTAAAATCCAGCGAGGCATGATCTCATTCATTGGCGTTCCTATCATTCTGCATGGCGATCCCATCGGCGTACTCAATGTCGACCGGTTATTCGAGGACGACATCTCTTTTGACGAGGACATAGATTTCCTTAAGGTTGTCGCCACCCTCATCGGCCAATTCATTAGTTTGAACGAAAAAATCATGAAACGTGAAGCAGTCCTCAAACGTGAGAACACATCACTTAAATATCAAATTTCAAAAAACACCAAAGGCCCATACATCGTCGGTGAAAGTGCTCCCATGGTCGAAGTGCAACGACAGATGGAAAAAGTCTCCCCTACCCGAGCGACCGTTCTGTTGCTCGGTGAATCTGGCGTTGGCAAAACACTTATTGCCCAGATCGTCCACGAACTATCCGAACGCAAGGGATATCCTTTTATCAAAATTAACTGCGCTTCTATTCCAGAGAACTTACTGGAATCGGAGCTGTTCGGTCACGAAAAAGGAGCCTTTACCGGCGCGACCGGCTCCCGGCCAGGGCGATTCGAAGAAGCAGACAGTGGTACCATTTTTCTTGATGAGATTGGGGAATTACCTATTGCTCTGCAGGCAAAACTCTTGCGTGTTTTGCAAGATAAGGAACTGGAGCGACTCGGTAGCAACCGCACCCGAACCATTGATGTACGTATACTGGCCGCGACCAACCGTGACCTTGGCGAGCTTGTGGAACACGGAGAGTTCCGTCTTGATCTTTACTATCGCCTCAACGTATTTCCTCTTCACGTCCCGGCTCTCAGAGAGCGCAAAGAAGATATCACCGGCCTGCTCAACCATTTTCTCTACAAAATGGCGGACGACTATGGCCGTTCAATCCATTTCACAGCGGCAGCACTCGACGCACTGATCCGCTACGACTGGCCTGGCAATGTCCGAGAAATGCAGAATCTTATTGAACGATTGGTTATCATGTCCGACTCTGAACGAATCAGTCTGGAATTCCTCAAATCCTACCTCTCGCCAGGTCAAACAGATGCTGTCCAAAAAATCTATCACACTTCTGAGGTGCCCACGCATTACACCTCCCTCAAAGAAGTAGAACGCAACGAAATCCTGGCCGCCCTGGAAAGGACCGGCTGGCTCCAATACAAAGCTGCCGAGGCCCTTGGTCTATCGGCGCGGCAAATGGGATATCGAGTTAAAAAGTACGGTCTGGAAAGCATGATTGCAGAAGGACGCGCACAACTCAGACGCATGAAGGAAGCCGCTCAATAATATTTCTGCCATACCTCCATCCCCACAAACAGGCAGGCTCCAGCAATGATTGCTGGAGCCTGCCGTTTTTTATTGACGTATTCATCTTCTTATCCGCACCCAACGCCTCCACCGGCACATGCGCTGCCTATGCCACTTCGCCGAACCTTCAGGGCATTGAGATCCCCACCTTCAAAAACAAATCGCAATGCGTCCTCTATAAAACCATCTACCACATGCGTTTTGATACCATGCTCTTCCAAAAGCATTTGTGAAGTCTCACCGATGGCAACCGCCAAGACAGCCCGACAATCACGGAGCAATTCGGCCAAATCTGCCCACCGTTGGGGACCACATCCGACGTTGGGAGCCTGACGTTCTTCGACCATGCGAAAACCACCTGCGTCGGACTCTGCCCAAATCTGAAAGGCTTTTGCTTCGCCGAGATGCTGATTAACAAGCATCCCCTCACGAGTAGCAACCGCCACGTATGGACGCGCCATTTTGACTTCAAGCGGTTTGAGCTTGGAGCACGCCTTGAGCGTCCCGCACAATGAAGCGGATTTGTCATCACCGAGCAATCCAACAGCATCGGCACGACAACGTTTACAATGTGTCATCTGTTCAATGAACTCGCCTGCGTCCTTGCGCAAAGGGCCAACGGTCTCACGTCCCGGTTCAATTACTCCGGCAAATGGCGTGTCTGCCGTAGGCTTAATGGGAATCATATTCTGGATGTCAGCACCCAACGCTGAGACAACCTTGGCAACTTCAACAACATGCTCATCATTGACACCGGGAATAATGATGGAGTTGACCTTGACCACAATGCCACGCTCCTTGAGCCCCTTAATCGCTGCAATCTGACGATGAAGAAGAATTTCCGCCCCCTTCTCCCCGTGGTAGACAACGTTGCCGTCCTTGACCCATGCATAAATCTTTGCGCCGATTTTCGGATCAACGGCAGAAATGGTGATGGTGACATGAGACACCCCCAATTCGGCAATATCATCCAGATACGGCAGTATGCCCATACCGTTGCTCGATAGACAAAACAGCAGGTGCGGATATTTTTCATTCAACAGACGCATGGTCTCTATGGTTTCTATCGGATTGGCAAACGGGTCGCCGGGACCGGCTATACCAGCCACGGTAATGCGCGGTTCCTTTTCAAGCACCTTCTCCATATACTCAGCGGCCTGATACGGTTTGAGGACTCCACTGGTCACACCAGGACGGGACTCATTCACACAATCATATTTACGATTGCAATAGTTACATTGAATATTGCACTTGGGAGCCACAGGCAAATGTACACGACCGCAACTTCCGGCAGTCTCCTTGTTGAAACAGGGGTGCTTGGAGATGTCCTTGACGCTCATATCGATGCTCCTTTTCATAATGGAGTGAATTTCTAAATATATCCGTAGCCTATAGAACTGTCAGACTGCTTCCTCTCTATAACTGTGTTAACCACGCGGTCGAAGAGATTTTGCGCGCCCTTGTACCCAAGATGTTGGATACGTTGGCCTCCAAAACGGTCATGGATAGGGAAACCCACACGAATAAGGGGAATCCCCCATGCCTTGGCGTATTTGTACCCTTTGGAATGTCCCATGAGCAGGTCTGGAGCAAGGTCTTCTGCCTCTTCAGCGATGTCGTGAAAATCAACGCCTTCACGCACTTGGGGAGTCACACGAGCCACACCGTCAGTAACTCGGGCAATGGCCTCGGATAATCCCTTTTTACGAGAGCCGGTTCCGGCCAAAACGACATCAAGGCCGATCTCTGCCAAAAAGGCAGTCAGCCCCACAACGAAGTCTTCCTCGCCATAAACCACTGCCCGTTTGCCAAACACGTACTTGTGGCCGTCTACATAAGCATCGATGAGACGCCCCCGCTCAAGTTCGTAATGACGTGGCATGGGAGTACCGGAAATGGTCTCCAACGTTTCGAAAAAAACATCGGATTCACGCAGGCCCATAGGTAGGCCTATGCGATGATTGATGACACCAAATCGTTTTTCCAGACTGGTACCACCGGTTTCCTTTGGCAGGCAGCGGCCGAACTCGATAGTTGCCAAAGAGCCTGACATGGTCTTTATCCTGTCGAGCGGGGTGCCTCCGGACGGGATTTTGACATAGTCCTCCAAAATCGGACCATCCAATGTTTCCGAAATATCGGGCAGAATAGTGGCACCGACAAAGAAATCTCGACAAATCTCCTTGAGGTGGCGGACATCCTCACAAGAAACCATGTTGGGCAGAATATTCACCTGATTGGTTTCTTCGGCTTTAGTCATGCAGAGCTGTTCCGCCAAGGAACGAACTGCACCATGCCAGCCATCAATGTGGGTGCCGTTATAGCTAGGTGTGGACACGTTCACCAGTTCGGGCAAATCAAGGTCACCGAACTCGTCCCGGAATTCATTGAGAATCATAGGTACATCGTCACCGATGGTTTCGGTCAGACAGGTCGTAGCCACACCCACCAGTGACGGCTCATACTTCTTAATGACATTGAGAATGCCCTTCTTAAGATTCGGGCCACCGCCGTAGATGGCGTTCTTTTCACCCAAGGCTGATGACGCAATATCCACAGGTTCACGAAAATGGGAGATAATGTACCGACGCATATAGGTGGCGCATCCCTGGGAACCATGCAAAAACGGTATCGCGCCTTCGACGCCCCGAAAGGCAAGGGACGCACCCAGCGGTGTGCACAACTTGCACGCGTTGGTGGTCGACACATAATTCGGCTTGGGAGTCATTTTTAATTCATTACTCATTGACGGCCTCCTTACGGGCTGAGGTGATGCGATTGGCTCGACGCGGAGCAAACTGCCACACCGGAGACATGGCGGAATGGTGGATTTCCCGGGCAAAGTTGAGCATACCCACAAAACCTTCCAATGCTTCCTTGCGCTCATGATTGTGGTCACAAAATCCTACGCCGAGCTTGAAGGCGATAGGCCGTTCCTTGACCCCTCCCACAAACACGTCCACATCTTTTTCCTTGATGAAATACGAAATTTCCAATGGATTGGCGTCGTCAATAATGACCGTTCCGGGATCGGTAATCTGGGCCAACTCGGCATAGTCTTCCTTGGTTCCAGTCTGGGAGCCGACCATGACCACCTCCATGCCAAGGTGCCGAAACGCCTTGACCAGCGAAAAGGCCTTGAACGAACCACCCACGTACATGGCAACCTTCTTGCCCTCCAAATCTCTGCGGTAGCGAGCCAGTTCCGGCATGAGTACTTCCAGCTCTTTCTTCACAAGCTTTTGAGTACGCTCGACAATGCCGGAGTCTTTGTCCTTGAAAAAGTCGGCGACCTTATAGAGAGAATCAGCCATATCTTCGATACCGAGATAGGAAACACGTTCGTACGGGATGCCATATTTTTCCTCCATCATCTTGGCGAGATCGAGAGTCGCTCCTGAGCACTGAACCAAATTCAAAGCTGCCCCGTGGCATCGACCAACATCCCTGACTCGGCCGTCACCAGTGATATTGGCCACCACTTCTACACCCATTTCCTCGAAATATTGACGGATGATCCAGATTTCGCCAGCCAGATTAAAATCGCCAAGAATATTGATGGAGACAGGCGAAATATCATCTGCAGATTGGGTGCCCACAAGTTTGAACATGGACTTGCACGCGGCAAGATATCCAGCCCGTTTGCTCCCCTTAAATCCTTCGGACTGCACCGGCAGCACCGGGATGCCTTTTTTTTCAGACATTTTACGACAAACCGCTTCCAAATCATCACCAATCAACCCCACGATACAAGTGGAGTAAACAAACGCTGCTTTGGGGCTGTGCCGATCAATAAGCTCATCCAAGGCAGCCTCCAATTTTTTCTCGCCACCAAAAATGACGTCGGTCTCCTGAAGGTCTGTGGAAAAAGAAAGCCGGTGTATTTCCGGTCCGCTGCTCAAAGCGCCCCGAATATCCCAAGTATAAACAGCACACCCGATGGGACCGTGCACCAAATGCAGAGCGTCAGCGATGGGATAAAGCACCACGCGGGAACCGCAGAAAACGCAGGCCCGCTGACTGACCGCACCCGCCAACGATTCACGGTTGCAGGCGATATCAATGTCGCCCTCTCCGGTTCTATGGATCTGGTCCTTTCTTTCTTCCAATATCGTTGTACTCATATCTTCCCCTGTGAATTATACTTCAATCATTACAGCTGTTTTCTCAAACAAGTGAGTTGTGTGGTTTCCCAACCAAGGTGTTTGTAAAAAGCCAAGGCCGGGACATTCTTTCTGTCAGCCAGAAGTTGAAGCCGAGAGGCTTCATTTTCCCACCCCCAGGCCATAATGGAATCCAACAATAAAGCGCCGATGCCCCGACCACGCCACTCCTTGTGGACTATGACATCCTCAATCAGCACAGCAGGACCGCCTTCAGCCGTGGAAACCGTTAACTGTCCAGAACACATGCCAACAACAATCCCGTTGGCCGCCTCTGCTGCCATGATGCAACCCCGACGGTTGTTCAACATCACATCCAAACCGCGCCGGTGTTTGTCAGAATCGATGACAAAATCTTCCTCAATGGAAAACAACATTTCGAGCAGACAAACCAAACCATCAAGATCTTCTGTGCATGCAGGACGAACGATTACGACTTCGGGCATTGGTCTGTCCTCGTTAAGCAGCCAAGTATTCAGCACAGGCTTCCCCGTCTTCGAGGGCATCAAGGATTTCATCAATGGCCTCTTCGGAATCAACACCCTTGAACCACCAGTTCTCAGGCTGAACGACCATGATTGGGCCGGATTCACATTGCTTAAGACAGGAAGAAGCAACAACCAACGCATCAAGACCTCGATCCAGAATCTCTTCCTCTATGTACTGAAGGAACCCGTCGGTCTGCTTGTGGCAAATGCCTTTGGGATCACCTGCAGCACGGAAACTCTGACAACAAATTATCATTCTCTCGGGTACAGCCATCTTCTCTCTCCTTTATTTTAAAGACACTATTTAAGACACTTGCCTTTTTTCTTACCACCACCAAACAAGACATCCACGGTCCCTTCTACCTCGCCGTCAGTGATAAGAACTGGTAAGCCGAGGCCACTTAAAATTTCCCTTGGACGCTCTCCCGCATTCGAAGTCATCAGCGCAAAGCAATCATCAAGCAATGCCGCCATTTTTACCCAACGAGAGGAACCTGTTCCGGGGGCCGGGGCCTGACGCGTTTCCAACAGGCAGGCCAGACCATCCTCGCGTGGACCATAAATAAGTAATGTAGCGGCATGGCCCAAATGCATATCCACCTCCATCCCATTGGAACTGACAACAGCCACGTTGGGCCGCTCCGAAGTCGGCATAGGCATAATTTCTGAAGGCTGCCCCATCTCTCCCGGCCCTCTGAGACCGACAATCTTCTCACCGCAATAATTCCAAAAGGGCACGAGGTTCATATGCCGGGCTGCTCGATCACACGCCGTCGCCATCAACGCCATGTCCGGCTTGACCAGGGCATCGTCGGACTCCACCTCAAAATCACACGGGACAATGGCCATGATATCCGCGTCCAATGAGGCCACGGCAGCAGCAACATCCTCCACGTGACCAGCGTTGTATCCAGGAAAAACAGTGGTGTTAATTTTGACGGTGAGGCCTGCATTTTTCAGCGCAACAATCGTCTTGGCCTGTTCATTCAAAAGAATTTCCACGGCCTCAGAAATTGGCATTGTTCGTGTTGAAGGACGAACCCATGCATACAGTTGTTCCGCCACTTTCGGGTCCACGGCATCGACAAGTATAGTCACATGTAAAAGGCCAATTTCAGCCAATTCCTCAGCATGTTCGGCCCCGCCTATACCGATCGAGGTCATGCACAAAGGCATATCCGGGTACTTTTCACGGACCAGACGCAATGTTTCCAACGTATATTCCGGCACGGCCAAAGGATCGCCCGGACCGGTAATCCCAACGACTCCAACCGGATTCCCGGCCTCAATTGTCCGGGTCAACATATTCAACGCGTCGGCAGGCATAATCGCCGAAGCAGCCTTTTTCATGCTCGCAAACTTGATACGAGCATTGGCCCGAGGAGCAACGGGAAGATGAATCCGACCGACTTTTTTCCGGGCGGAGAATCCAAAACAAGGATGATTTGCATACGATAAAGTCGTTTCCATGGCTGGCCTTTGCGTTGAATGGTTTTTACAATTCCGAACGGTTCACAAAAAAACGAACGCCTTTGATCATCCCCTTGTAAACAGCCCGGACGGAGGGAAAGGACCTCCGTCCGGAGCTTGGAATGACGAACTACAAGACGAGTTCAAAGGTTTGTTCCGGATCGTCACGGTCTTTACGATCAAGAAAAAGGTTCAACATCTTTTCAAGCAGACGGAGTCCGCCCTTGTAACCGACTGTCGGGAAGTACTGATGTCCCTGACGATCAAGGATGGGGAAGCCCCACCGCATGAATGGGATGTCTTCATCACGAGCGATGTACTTGCCGTATGTATTGCCGATGAGCAGATCGACTGATTCATTCTTGATCCACTGATGAAGCAGGAACATGTCGCCCTTTGCCTTGACCTTGACCTCGAAGGGCTGCCCTTCGCATATTTCCTGAATACGCTTCTCGAATTTCTTGCCCGGAGTACCTGTGACGACATAGACAGGCTGCATATCGAGTGACACCAAGAATTCAGTCATGGAAATAAGCTGATCAGGGTCACCCCAAATGGCCACACGCTTGCCGTAGAAGTACTGGTGCATATCCGAAATCAGGTCCACGAGCTGTCCGCGCTCGACAGCCACGGAGTCGGGAACAGAGACACCGGCGACGGTACGCAACACATCGATAAAGCGGTCAGTGGCAGCCAGGCCGAACGGCATGTCCAGCACGGTGCACGGCACCTTGCTCTTGGCGTCCAGCCAACGGGCAGCGTCAGCGGAACACCATTCGCCAAGAGCGAGGGTTCCGATGGCATCACCAGCCGCCTTAAGCTCGGGAATAGTCACACCACCATCGGGAAACATGGAGTATTCGCCGGTCAAAGGCGCATCCAGCACGCCTGAGGTATCCGGGAACAGAGTGATCTCCACACCGACCAGCTCAGCCAGACGTCTGATCTCGGCCATGTCGGCGGGTTCGACCCAGCCGGGGATAACGTTGACCTTGCCGGACTTGGTACCGGACGGTTCGGCCAACTGCGCCATGGCTTTCACCATGTTGGAGAAACCAGTAACGTGCGAGCCAACGTAGCTCGGAGTCGGTGCGCCAATAATGGTCTTGCCTTCTGGAACCTTGCCATCCTTGATCGCCTTGTCTCGAATCTGATTCAAATCATCACCGATAGTCTCGGACAAACAGGTGGTATGCACGGCAACAACATCCGGATCGTAAACCGTGAAGATATTGTTAAGGGCCTGCACGAGGTTGGCCTGACCGCCGAACACGGATGCACCTTCAGTGAAGGAACTGGTTGCAGCGGAAATGGGCTCCTTGTAGTGCCGGGTCAGAGTGGAGCGATGGTAGGCGCAACACCCCTGGGACCCGTGGCTGTGTGGAAGGCATCCCTTGATGCCAAGGGCCGCATACATGGCGCCGATGGGCTGACACGTCTTGGCCGGATTAATCATCAGGGCCTTACGGTCAGCAACTTCTTCTGGTGTGTGTCTAAGTAACATTTTTTGTAATCTCCCTACTTATTCCCACACGAAAGTGGCTGTTAACTCGGGGTTTTCCTGCCAGGGGGCTTTCATATAGCTCCAGACCCTGCTGTTCACGAGACGATCGATTTCCTTGTAGAAATTAACAGCGCCCTTGAACCCGGCATAGGGCCCACCGGAATCGTAGCTGTGGAGCTGCTTCATGGGCACGCCCAGCTTCTGAATGGAATACTTTTCCTTGACGCCAGCACAGAAGATGTCCGGCTTCATGATTTCCACCAGCTTCTCGGCCTCATACTGGTTGAGGTCATCTACGATGATAGTGCCTTTATCCATGTCCGGATTCAGACCGTCATAATGTTTGAATTTGAAACCGGCCTCTTGCAGTGCCTTCATTTCTTCCGGGGTCTTCCGCGGATTGTAGAGATTTTCATCCGGCTCAATCTCCAACTCCTCGATATTACGGGAATCGGCATCGACCTTGAGATCAGGAATAACCTGACGACCTTCGTAGTCATCACGATGACCAAACTCGTAGCCAGCGGAAATGGTTGTCATACCCATTTCGTTAAACAATTCGTTGTAATGATGAGCTCGGGAACCGCCGACAAACATCATGGCGGTCTTGCCCTCGGTGCGAGGTTTCACATCGGAGATAATCGCTTCGACTGCGGGCATTTCTTCTGCGATAACAGCTTCGACCTTGTCGATAAGCTTCTTGTCACCAAAATACTTGGCAATCTTCCGCAAAGATTTGGCTGTCGCTTCAGCGCCGATAAAGTTCACCTTGATCCACGGAATGCCATACTTGGTCTCAAGCATGTCGGCCACGTAGTTGATGGATCGGTGGCACATGACCGTGTTCAGGTCGGCATGCTGAGCCGAAGCGAACTGTTCATATGAAGAGTTGCCGGAGAATGTTGCCACATTGGTAATACCGCATTTCTTGAAGATACGGTCGATTTCGAATCCATCACCACCGATGTTGTATTCACCAAGCAGATTGATCTTGTACTCGCCTTCGGTGGGCGTTTCATTCTCGCCCACAAGGTGGGTGAACACCTGGTTGTTGGCAATATGGTGACCCGCAGACTGCGATACGCCCTTGTAGCCTTCACATGAGAAGGCAAAGACGTTGCAATCGCCAAGCTTTTCCTTCATCTGACGGGCAACAGCATGGATGTCATCACCGATCAGACCAACCGGGCAGGTAGCGAAGATCGCGATGCCTTTGGGATGGAACAGGTCGTAAGCTTCCTGAATGGCGGCAGCGAGCTTCTTTTCACCACCAAAAATGATGTCCTGATCCTGCATATCAGTGGAGAAGCAGTACGGCATATAATTTTCGCCGTCCGGGCCGGGATCAGTCTGATTTCGGCGAGTGAGCCAGGAATAAAATCCGCAGCCGATGGGACCATGGGTGATATTCACGATGTCGCGGGTAGGCCCCATGATAACGCCCTTACAGCCTGCATAAGTACAGCCACGCATGGTGATGATACCAGGGATGGTACGGACGTTCGCCACAATTTCAGAAGGGGTCTCGGACTCCTGAGCTTCGTTGATCATTATCTGCTTGGCACGCTTGCGAGCCACCTTGGGAGGGTACTTCGCAAGAAGCGCATCCTTGATATCGGTGGGATTGAGCTGCACCAGCTTTTTCGTCTTAGCCATGAATCATATCTCCTTAATGGCCTTAGGCTATTGCCTTTTCGCCGGACTCAGATGTTCTGACGCGAACGGCGTCTCCCAGCGGCAAAACAAAAATCTTGCCATCACCGGGTTTACCGGTCTGATTGACTTTGGTGAGGACTTCCACCACTTCAGGAACCACGTCATCAGCGACCACTACAGTCAACATGCGCTTGGGATAGAGTTTGCCCTTCTCTCCAAGAACGGCGGCGGCTTCTTCATATCCGCTCTCCGCACCTTCCAGGACTTCAACATTCACGAACCCTTTGCCCCGACCTTGCGCTTCATGAGCAAAGAACGCATCGATGCCAGCCTCACTCAGCGCGGCCTTGCTGCGGTTCATCATGTTCATGCGAACTACTGCGATAACTTCCTTCATCACGCGGCCTCCACGGCTGCGGCGGTATCGCACACGCCAGAAGAAATGGTGTAAACATCGTCCACTTCAGCCACAAAAATCTTGCCATCACCGAATGCGCCCTTCACACCGGAACGGGCTGCATCCATAATCGTGTTGATGACAAATTCCTTGTCTTCCGCTTTGACCACGCTCATGAGCATGGTCTTCGGAATTTCGTCGTAGGTAACTTCGCCGATCTTAATGCCACGCTGCTTACCGCGACCGGCAACTGAGTACTTGGTGACGGCAGGAAAACCGTTGTCCATCAGAGCAGCCAAGACATCATCAGCTTTCTCGGGGCGTACAATCGCTCTTACCATAATCATCATTTCTATCCCTTCCTCATTGTTTGGATTAATAATTGATTGATTGAATTAAGCAGCTTCCAGCAGACCGAAATCCAACAAAAGTTGCTCAAGTTCTTCGATTTCAAGCGGGGTCGGAATGACAAACGTTTCATTCTCGTCGATGGCTGTGGCGAGACCTCGATACGCATCGGCCTGCGGAACTTCAGGGTCCCATTCGATAACGGTTTTACGATTAATTTCTGCACGCTGAACGTCATTGTCGCGAGGAATGAAATAAATCATCTGGGTACCAAGTTTTTTGGCCAGCTCCTCAATCATCTCTTTTTCGTTGTCGACTGCACGAGAGTTGCAAATCAGTCCACCGAGACGGACACTTCCAGACTGAGCGTACTTCATGATGCCTTTACAAATGTTGTTGGCTGCGTACATGGCCATCATCTCGCCAGAGCAAACGATGTAAATTTCTTCAGCTTTGCCATCACGAATGGGCATAGCGAATCCACCACAAACAACGTCTCCGAGGACATCGTAAAAAGCGTAGTCCAAGCCTTCGGACTCTTCGTAAGCACCAAGATTTTCCAACATGTTGATAGAAGTGATGATGCCACGCCCAGCACAACCGACTCCCGGTTCAGGGCCACCAGACTCGACACACCAGGTATCGCCGTACCCCGGCTTGCGGATATCATCGAGCTCCACATCCTCACCTTCTTCACGAAGGGAATCGAGAACCGACTTCTGGGCAAGACCACCCAGCAGCAGACGGGTTGAATCCGCCTTAGGATCACAACCAACAACCATGACCTTGCGTCCCATCATTGCCAGACCAGCTACAGTGTTCTGGGTGGTGGTGGATTTGCCGATGCCGCCTTTTCCGTAAATCGCTACTTTTCTCATGATTTCTCCTCCATGGTTTTGTTCGCGTAGATGACTCTCCCTAAGGCAAGGGCCGTGCCATTGACGAATCAGGTCTTTATCCATCTGGAATAATAGGATTTTGATAAAACCAGAGTACAAAACGATCACCTACGAAAAGTGTAGGAGAGCACCACCAATGAAGACAAAAGTGTAAGAAACTACAAAAATGTAGCCAGACATCACGAGAAACCAATTCTCAAATTGGTATTAAATTTCAAGCAGATAAAGATGGCATTGCTTTTGGCATCGATCATGCTCAAGGGAAAGCATCACTGAATGATTGCAAGGAGTGAAACAATGCTGATCGATACTACACTCAGAGAAGGCGCACAGATGTTCGGAGCCTATTTCAATAAGGAAACGAAGCTGAAAATCATATTCGGTCTTTTAAGCCTCGGCGTGGATGAAATAGAAATGGGCTGGGTGGGGCAGGAAGGTTTGGAGGAACTTGTCGATCGGATCCGCCCTCTAGCCAAAAACACAGCCTTGAGCGTCTGGTCACCCTGTCGAGGAGAAGACATCAGCAAGGCCGCGGCACTCAACGTTGACCGCGTAAACATCGGCGTCCCCGTGTCCGACCTGCACGTCGAAAAACGCCTTGGAATCGGCCGTGAGGGGCTACTCGAACGCCTCGCCCACACCGTTCTCACGGCCGGACTCCTTGGTATCGAATATATCTCTGTTGGACTGGAAGACGTCTCACGAGCCGATGAACAATTCGCCCTGGTCGCTGGACAGCTTGCCGAAAGCATGGGGGCATCCCGTATTCGCCTCGCAGACTCGGTGGGTGTGCTTACCCCCATGAAAATGAAGGAATTGGTTCACATCTTCAGAAACCAAATCGACATCGACGTCGCTGTGCATTGTCATGATGACTTCGGCATGGGCACAGGCAACGCTATCACCGCTCTTCAATGCGGTGCAGACTACGCCGACGGCAGCATACTTGGTATCGGCGAGCGGTCCGGCATTTCAGCCACTGAAGAACTGGCAACCTACCTCACCATGAAGGAAACAAATCCTGCGTATCAAACGGAGAGGATTCGTGAACTTTGCCATTTCGTGTCTGTCGCTGCCGGGGTGCAAATCCCAAGGACTAAAGCCGTCGCGGGTCAGGACATATTCGCCTGTGAGTCAGGCATCCATGTCCACGCCATGGGAAAATCGCCTAACCTCTTTGAACCGTATGATCCCGCCCGTATCAACGCAAATCGCGTTCTCGCGGTGGGTGGCAAAAGCGGTCGTGCAGCCATTGCCCACGCGCTTGGCAAAAACAACATTGAGATACCGAAGAATGAAATCGCCACTCTTGTTGCGGAGGTGAAACGCCTCTCGTGGGAACTAGAACGTCCTCTGACGAAACAGGAACTCTCAGAGCTCTCTAAAACCAATTAGAATCCGCGAAGCAACCAGAAAACAATACCACAACAATGGTTGGACTCTATTCCCACTTCAAAACACACAAGGAGTTACCATGCAGGCAATTATGACGAACTACGGGGAACTGATCCCACAGCATACGACTGATGATTTACGCAAAAAGGACATCATTCCAACCATTTTTCATGACAACGGGACGCCAAAGTCACTCCCGCTGGAGCACCAGACAACCATTATTACCCCTGTTGGCGACATTCCGGCTGAACTTGTCACATTCCATGAGAACGGCAATATCAATCGAATATTTCCTCTGAATGGAAGGCTTTCCGGCTACTGGAGCGAAGTCGACGAAATGGGACTCGCACGCCCGATTGTCCTGCGCACCCCGGCAGGCTCCATTGCGACCCGAATCATCAGCATCAGCTTTTATGAAAACGAAACACTTCGCAGCATAACCCTTTGTCCAGACGAGACTGTATCCATCGCAACACGCACGAACCATTATGAAACCCGTATAGGTATTAGTTTCTTCCCGAATGGCAATGTACAATCATTGGAGCCAGCAAGACCATTCCCGGTCAAAACCATGGCCGGAAAAATCACAGCCTATGATCCCGACGCAGTCGGTGTGAACGGCGACAAGAATTCACTTGTACTGGACACCATGGGCAATGTGATTCAAACGACTACAACCCTCAGTCGAATCAAGACCATCCGCTCTGACGGCAAGACAACCAGCTTCACACCAGAATTCCGGGAAAGCTACTGTAGTGACACTGAGCAGGAAGTTATCCCCATGGTCGTCACATTTTGCGAACAAACCGTTAACATCAGTACAAATCCGGACTCACCTTCGGTAAATATCCCCAAGAAGAACCACTTGTTCTTTTCGGAACCATACCTCCCTCAACTGGCGCAAGCTATGTGGACAACCAGTTGCTCAATGTAACCACTATATTTTAATAGCGAATCGCCTGATCTCACAGACATTGAGATTCGTGGTTATCAATGACGTATGCCATGCTTTTTATGGTTGGAAAGAAGTGGTCCTCGTTGTTGTGCCACTAAATAACAGTCGACAAGTCTTCCTTCGCTATTCAGATAGACGGTGTCTATCTTTTCTATTTACGTGATGAATATTTTAAATTGGACCTACCATGAGTTCTCTTTATATAAAAAGAGAACATTTCAAACATGTTACAAACAACCAGTTGCACAACTTTCGTACGAACCACGTACAATGAACAAACTGTGACATACGTTAACAAAGAACATGGGTTGCTGTACGCCATGAGTAGGTATTTCCATGCAAAACACTCCGGATACTGACGGTCTGGACATGCTCGCCAGAATGCTGGACTGCGCCCTCGGGCTTGAGAGACAGCTTGTGGGTGTAACTTTTCTATCCACTCAGGATGCGTTTGAACAATGTGAAGCCAAACTGGCTCGCAAACCACTTTCGTATTGTTCGCTGGTCAGAATGGCCAGCGGTGGGCGAGCGAGAAAGGCCGGACTGCAAGAGATATCCTGTCCCGGTGCAAGGCGATCGTTAGGCATGGAGCCTGCTAACGAAGACTTTCTGTCTGGGAAACGGTATCTTGATCTCGGCCTATACCAAGACATAAATTGCGCTAAAGAGACATCCACCACGGTGAGCATAATGGACAGAGCCGTATACGGTGTGTCTGTGCAACCTCTGTCAGACCATGACCACACACCGCATGTGGTCATAGCCATCTGCGATGCGAACCAAGCTATGCGGATCACCCAAGGATACATACATCACAATGGGCCTATTGAAACCATGCGATGTATGGGCATGCAAGGGCTCTGCTCGGAACTGACGGTACGCCCGTATCTCACGAACAAACCAAATGTCTCTCTTCTCTGCTCCAACACTCGTTACACCTGTGCCTGGAAAGATCATGAACTGGGTGTAGGAATACCTTTCAAATCGTTCCTGCAGACAGTCGACGGCGTATTAGAAACACTAAACGCAACCGAATCCGACAGTCAGAAAGACATCATTCTTGCCCGGGCCAAAAGAATGGACATTGGTCTGAATATACTCAAAGGGACCGCATACTATCAATCTTCATCCACGCCCAGCGCGCCACCTCCAAAAGCGAAAACACCTCCCGCTACCGCGAAAACACCGTCATCAGATCACTATTCCATCAAAGTGCATGCGATCTCCAAAAGCCACACGTTGCAGAGCGGTTCTGCGATCAAAGTGCTGGACGACATCTCACTGAATGTCAGACAACAAGAATTCCTGACTCTTGTCGGCCCAAGCGGTTGCGGTAAAAGTACACTACTCAATCTCATGGCCGGACGGTATGCTCCTGACTCCGGAAGCATCTCGCTGCCCGACTGCAACGCAACAAAGGGACTCGATCTCGGATTCATTTCACAAGCAGATACTCTCCTGCCCTGGCGCACGGTCCGCAAGAACGTGGAGTTAGGCATGGAAATACGCAACATACCTTCAAAGGAACGCCGTAAAACTGCCGACAGACTTATGGACCAAGTCGGATTGCTCGACTTCGCGCAAAGCTACCCATTTGAATTGTCCGGTGGCATGAAACAACGAGCCTCAGTCATACGAGCTCTGGCCTACGATCCGGATATCATCTTCATGGACGAACCGTTTGTCGGACTGGACGTCCAGACCCGAGACGCTTTGGAAGAAGACATCCTCAATCTATGGCAGAAGCACAAGAAAACTATCGTCATGGTCACCCACGATTTGGGAGAAGCCATCACTCTATCCGATCGGGTCATACTTTTCTCTGGCAGGCCTGCCAAAATCAAAGCTGAATATACCATCCCCCTGCCAAGACCCAGGTCGGTGGTCGAAAGTAAGTTTACCGATGAGTTCGTCGCTATTCACAAACGCATCTGGCGGGATCTCAGCGCCGAGGTTCTCAATGTGTCCAAACGGAGGGACCATGCGTAAATTTCGCATCAATGAAGGACTTCGCAACCGGCTATCCATTCTGAGCATAGTTTCAGTGTTGCTCCTCTCATGGGAAATCGCGGCGCAACAAAAGATCATCAACACCTTCTACGCAAGCCAGCCGACGGCTATTGCCTCGGACTTCATTCACTTCGTGGGGAGTGGGGAGATTCTGCCCCACCTGCTCACCACGTTACAGGAGGCGGTTTTCGGTCTGTTCTTCGGGACCATCGCAGGCATAATATGCGGGGTAAGTCTGGGCAAAACCAAACGACTAGCCGACTTGTTCGAACCAATCATTACCGCTTTGTATGGCATCCCCAAGCTGGCTCTGGCTCCCATCTTTATCCTCTGGTTCGGGCTGGGCATTGAGTCGAAAATATTCCTCTCCGCACTGCTGGTCTTTTATCTCGTCTTCTTCAGTACATACTCCGGCATCCGAAACATCAATCCAGACATTATTGCGACCGTCAAACTCATGGGAGCGAATCGCCGACAGATTTTTTTCAAGGTCACGTTACCATCAAGTATTCCTTGGATACTCACAGGTGTCCGAGGCGGCATCGGCGCATCCCTGTTAGGCGCCATCGTAGGCGAATACATGGGAGCGAGCGCCGGCCTTGGCTGGATGGTCCAATACGCCACCACAACCTATCAGGTAGACAGAGTCATGTCCTGCATCCTGACATTACTTCTGATTGGATTAGCCTTTAACAATGGTTTGAAATTGATAGAAAAACGTCTACTCCGCTGGCATCCAAACAACGGATAAAGTGTGTAGCCGACATGACATACACCCATTACTCACGAGGAGAAAAACCAATGATCAAAACAAAAATCGCATACGCTTGTCTCATCTTGCTGACACTGCTGACCATGACCGGTGCACCGTCATCGGCTGCTGACGCCCCGCTGACAAAAGTTGTCTTTGCCGAAGCTGTCCGAGGCGAAGGCTGGCTACCCATTTATCTGGCCAATGAGCTTGGGTACTTTGCGCACGAAGGTCTGGACCCGGAATTCATCACATACAAAGATGGTCCGCTGGCTTTGATGGGACTGCTCAACGGCGACGCAGAATTCTGCATTATCGGTTTTGAACCCGTGCTGATGGCCTTTGAAAAAGGACAATCCAGCAAAGTCATCATGACCACTCTCGATAGTCAGCCCTACACCTTTTGCAGCCGCCCTGATGTAAAAAAACTTGAAGACTTCAAGGGCGGAGTCGTCTTTGCAGGCATGCCGGGTTCTGCCCCCTATTTTTTTGTGAAGACGGTATTCAGAAATGCCGGAATGAATCCAGACAAGGATGTGACTTTCGCCAGCATGGAATACGGTGCAGAAATCGTAGCCATGAGCAAAAGCGACATAGATGGCGCTTACATCAGGGCCACGCGCCTCCCTCAGGTAGAAACTATACACGGCAATGTTCTGGTGGACGCAACCGAACCTAAACAACACAAAGATATCTACGGCTCAGAACTCTATCAAGCCATGGTCGTTCAAGTGCGTGATGACTATATCAAAGAACATCCTGAACAGGTTCAGGCTTTTAGTAACGCCGTATACAGGGCCATGCTGTGGCAGGATGCTCACTCTGACGAAGAAGTAGCAGCAAAGATCGCCCCCATGTTCCCAGGCAGAAACATTGACGCACAACTCATCAGCGTCTTGCGTCGTTGCATCTCTCACGACGGCCAGTTCTCCACCGAAGGCTACAAGGCGGTTACGGACTTCTGTCTCATGAACAACGTCATCAAAACAGCCCCTCCCATGCCTTCAATGGTCGACCAAACCTTCATGAAGGCTGCAAAGGAAAATATCCAGTAGACGGACGATTATGGACTGTTCCCCAAGACACTTTATAAGTCCGGACTATCTTCCTCATCATACTAAGGTTATGTGTGTACTATATCATCCAAACTTCTTATCGAATCACATTGACTCCACAACTAAAAACCAAGCCCTTACAGAGCCTTGTAAGGGCTTGGTTTCGAACGGACTTATATAGCCCCCCCCAAAACCCATTGCCACTCCCAGAACAAAAAACATCCACCCCAGATATCACTGTATATTCTTTTGTATAGCCCACGAAAAAAGGCTTAGAAGGTTTTCCTTCTAAGCCTTATCTTTCTTGTGGTGGAGCTGGAGGGAATCGAACCCACGACCTCTTGAATGCCATTCAAGATTGCCTGTGGGTGCGACAATGGATTAACCAACTAAAAACAAAGAGCTTTCGCCCGAATATTCTGATTTGAGCATCGTGTGCACGTCGTGTAGGAGGCGCCTGATTTCAATGGATTACGCATGTTGTAGCTGTGGATTGGGACACAAAAAGGACACGAGACATCCCTTTATAGATTACTTGCCACTGGAAAACCAAATCAACCAGGATACTCATATGTATCAATAAAACTGGATGCGCGCGCCAAGAAGTACTTGACCTCAAATGGTCACACATTGGTCTGAAGTTTCAGAACTCTGGATTTATCAACTTCTTCCGCACCAAGAATACGCAAGAAAGGCTCTACTCAATCATGCTGAGAACAAGAGAAGCCCAGCTCAAGCGAAAGGCTCATCTCGAAAAAATGTGGGATCAAAGCAAAAGAAGGATATGTCATCGGATGACTTAATGGCACTCTGTTTACCAACTTCAACAAAGCCTGGCACACCATCGGCAATACATGCGGAAGCTCAACTTCCATGGCAACTGCCAAATTTACGGCACGAACATCGTGCTGACAGGCGACCCGACCAAACATACGGCGGCCATAATCAGACACAAGGATCCACGCATGACTGAGCGTATACACCAACCTTGAGACATTGCGGCATAATCCGGTGCAGGACAAGTCAGCCGCACACTAAGAAAACAAAAAAACATTTAGGACACATAGGTGACATAAAATCGACTTTTGGTAGAACGGATGGGGGGACGAACCCACGTCTCTAAATATATTCCTTGGGTGCACCTACCAACACACCTGTAATTAGTCTACTTATTCATCGTATAGCGACTTCGGGCACTATACAACAGCGCGTACAAAAGGTGTAGAATGTCGCTACTTGAGCATCGTGTAGAAAACTGAACAAACACATGAAATCCGCAAACATTTTGTTAAACCCAAACTATCTCATTGATATTTTATATTTCTTCAGTTTCGAATACAAAGATGTCCGCCCTATCCCCAACAATTTAGCGGCCCTGCTCTTGTTCCAATTACATTTATCCAATGCATCGACAATGGCCTGCTGTTCCATGGTAACGAGTGTACTTTGTTGGGGGGATTGCGGGACTGTAGTGCCCAATCGGGAAGAAATGTCAGAGGGAGTAATGAGGTCATTCTGGACAAGGACCACAGCTTGCTCCATAACATTTTCCAGTTCTCGTACATTTCCAGGCCATGGGTATTCTTGTAGTATTGAAAATACTCGAGGATGAATTTCTATGGATTCCCGTTCTTGTTGTTTTGCATATTTTTTTAGAAAGTGTCTTGCCAGCAGGATTATGTCGCTTTGGCGTTCTCGTAAGGCGGGCAATTCAACGGGAATGACGTTCAGACGATAAAAAGATCTTCTCTGAAATTTCCAGTCTTGGCTTCTTTTTCGAGATTCCTGTTAGTCGCCGCAATAATGCGGATATCTCCTTTTATAGTATGGTCACTTCCCAACCTTTCGAACTGGTGATCTTGTAAGACTCTGAGGAGTTTGACCTGGGTGGAGTGGGGAATTTCTCCGATTTCATCAAGGAACACCGTTCCGCCTTCGGCTTGTTCAAATCGTCCTTTTTTGGTTTTGATTGCGCCGGTAAACGAGCCCTTTTCGTATCCAAACAATTCACTTTCAATAAGCGTTTCAGGATATGCGGCACAGTTAATGACGACAAATGGCTTGGACGCCCGTAAACTTTTTTCATGCAGTGCGTGAGCCACTAACTCTTTTCCGGTTCCGCTTTCGCCCTGAATGAGTACTGTAGCGTCTGACGGACCAGCATTTTCTATGAGCGAATATATTCGTTGCATCGAAGGGTGGCTGCCTACAATGCCGCAAAAATGTACCTCACCTCCAGGACTGACGCGCAACCGACGAAGTTCCTCTTCTTGAGCTATGGCGCGTAAAATACTGTCCATGACGTGCGAAAGAATTAATCTCGCCATTTCCGCTTCTTGTAAACGGGATTCATGTTCCGTTGGGGAGGCAAAACAGAGGGCACTGCTAAATTGACCATGTGCGTGGCTTAAAACAATACTGAATTGATCTGCTTGGCAGAAAGAAAATGGAAGCAGGTTTTCAGGTATGGGGAGTTCAGATATAAGAATTCCGGGCTGTGTCAATTCCAGTGCCGTAATGGTTTGAGCAATGACATCGGTTTCATATTCCATTCTGACACCTTGTGCGCTTAGGATAAACAGCGTGTCGCGAGCAAGGGTGGGAACAATTATTAAAACATCTTCGCACGAAAACATTTCACATTTTTTTTGTGTAACACCTTCCCCATAGCATGCCTCGGCTCCCTTACGGACAAGGGAGTCGAGGCACTTGGGAAAAGAAGTAATATAATGGCCCCGCCCCTTTAATAAGCTCTTTGACTTTTCATCAAAGTCAGCCGAGGCTGCCAACAAACTTGTTCATGAAGTACAAGCTAAATGTAAGAAACAGGTTCATCCCATTACCTTAAATCACAACTCAGTGGTCCGACAAAGTGACCACATTTCTTACAACCAAGCCCACTTTAGGCCTTCTCCGTGTAGAATGGTCATTTTACAGTTGTCCTTCAGTTGGAATGTCAGTAATTCTGATTTTGAGGTCAAACCATGAGAAAAATGCTAGTTATCACACGCGACGGAAGCCGCTCCGAGGATGTTGGGAATTTATTAAATCGAAACGACGATATCCTGACGGAAACAACGTTGGAATCGTCAGATCCAAATGATGATCGAGAAGTGGACACACTTTTCGTTGATGTAGAATCATTGGTTGGGAATAACGAATCTATTAATAAAGCACTTCAAGGACTTTGGGAGCACTACCCTTCAGCCGCAATCGTGGTCATGGCCGAAGAAGAACAGACCAAGGCTGCAGTTGACGCGGTTAAAGCTGGAGCCTTCGACTATCTCACCCACCCTATTGGCAAAGAAGAACTCGGTCTCGTTATGGACAAAGTCCATGAGTCTGATGTGTTACAATCTGAACTTGATTATTTGCGTGGCCAATTCTGGAATGAAGATTCTCTTGATTATGTAGACACACGAAGCCAAGCCATGCGGGATGTTTTCGTCAAGATCAGACAAGTCGCCGGGACTCGAACTACCGTCCTCCTCACAGGAGAAACCGGAACCGGGAAAAGTCTCATCGCCAAACTCCTTCACAGTCACAGTAACCGTAAGGATATGCCCTTCATCAGTTTACATTGTGGAGCTATCCCGGATTCCCTGGTGGAAAGTGAACTGTTTGGTCATGAAAAGGGATCATTCACCGGCGCTGTCCGACGTAAACTCGGCAAGTTCGAACTCGCTCATGGAGGGACTATCTTTCTCGATGAAATCGGCACGGTAAGTCAGTCTGTGCAGGTCAAACTTCTTAACGTCATTCAAGAACGAATTATTCAACGCGTAGGCGGAGAAAAAGACATCCATGTTGATGTTCGCATCATTGCTGCCACCAATGAGGATATGGGACAGCTTTGCGACGAAGGTCGATTCAGACGCGATCTATTTTACAGACTCAATGTTTTTCCCATATGCATACCACCGTTACGCAACAGGATTGAGGACATTGCTCGAATATCAGAAAGTTTCATCCAACAATTCAACGGCCTTTTAAATACTGAAATCAAAGGCATCCACCCCGAAGTTCTCGACGCATTTCAAGAATACGACTGGCCCGGCAATGTTCGGGAACTCGAAAATATCATTGAACGTGCCTGTATTTTGGAAGCGACTGAAGTCTTACAACCAGAGAGCTTCCCTCCTGACCTTCTCGACACTCAGAGAGAGATAATGACCTCCCCCATAAGGACCAGCCTTCCAATCAAAGAGGCTCGACAGATAACCATCGACAAATTCGAAAAACAATATTTATCCAGCCTGCTTGAGCAATGCAATGGTATTATCAAGGACTCCGCAGAAAAAGCAGGCATCAGCACTCGACAGTTGAACAAACTCATAAAAAGACACGGCTTGGAACGAAAGGACTTCAGGCTGTCAAAATAGGAACTCCTGGTTCCCATACGAGAAACACAAGAACTAAAAGTTCTTATCTCTATCTATGCCGCTAATATAATAGATTATACTTGACTAAACCACGCTCAAAACGACTCAACTTTTCTCAAATTATCCTGCAGAAACTCCTTCTTTCCTACAGAAAGGAACTATGAGTTCCCTTCTGTGACCTCACAAAAGATCTCTTTGTGTTAAATTACAACCACTTAAAGCCTTGGCACGTTCTCTGCTAACTTTCCTTCGTCCAAAGTAAGGACGAGAAAGTATGAAACGACAAAAAACATCTGCGCATCAAAAGGAAACCGTTAGGGGGGTCGTTGTTCCTAAAGAATGGGACAATAGCTTCCAAGTAACGGAGCTCCTCATTGCCTGCAAGGATGAACGTGAGATTCGCGTTGAAAATCTGGACAAATTTCCGATCCTATTCTCACTTTCTCAAAAAGAGGCAAGAATAACTGGCACCATCCTAAAAGATGACGGGGACGAATCCATTATTGTTGAACATATTGATGTTATTGAAAAGACAACACTGAGCTAAAGTATGCAGATATTTTTTACGGCAATGCTCATATCGGCCTTAATGATTGGAACATTTACAGCACGAGTCTATGCCGAAGATCAGCCGCACAACCCCATTGAAATCAAAGGGCTGGTGGTCAACTCCGAAAAAGGCCTAACCATCAACGACGGAACGCAGGAATATCTTCTCCTCGGCGTTGACGATATCGGCATAGAAGGACGCACCTGTATCATCTTTGGTGATCTAATTTACAACACAGAAATGCCAGTCATCGATGTATTTGAAGTTCATCTGTCCTCAGACGAATTCCTTCACGATGACAACATAGGCATTGATTACAACAGGCAATTCTTGACTCGGACTGTGCAATACCATTCTGGACATGCACGCCAATTGACTCCCTGCGGACTGGCATGCTGGTATTGCGCAAATAGGACCTTCGAACAGGGAAAGAACGATGTGCCGATAGTCGGCACATCGTTCTGTTCATGACAACCGCAGGAAGGGCGACATAACCATGGAAACACCCATGATTAAAAATGAAGTTTTTGAGGGCGATGTTTGCGAAGTCAACATTACCTCCGGAGTTTCTCCAAAAGACGTTGAAAGTCTTCTCGATATGGCGAGAACCAGTGGTTTGTTCACTCCCAACGAATTGCTCGCAGCCGAAGACATGGCATGGGGCTGCGCTTATCAAGGGGATAACACTTCATGCTGTTTTCTACAGGCCAAGATCAACACACCCGATGGTGATAAACCTATAGGGTTTCTATGCTTTGCCGAAATTTCTCATTGGGCACACAATTTTGAACTGTTCGGAATCGCCGTAACTCCTGAATATCAACGGCTTGGAATTGGTTCAGCCCTCATCGTGGAAATGGAACGCATCACGTTGGCTGCCAATGGGAAACGCATTCTCCTTGAGACTGGCGACAGCCGTGACTTTGAAGAACTCCGGCTTTTTTATGAAGCAAACGGTTATGTTATGGAACAACATTTTTTCAAACAATTCATCCCCAAAGACGATGGTGTTGTTTATTGCCGCTTACTTGAATCCGTCGAGAACAGCGATAATTTCCAATAGAGGACAAAAGCATGGCTTCAGACATCTATGAAGACACTATTTATGGTCAAATCCTTCCTGTGGACTGGAATAATGATGCCGTGACAGGCCTCATCCTCCTTGTGGATGGAGAGGAAGAGTTCATCATCGAGAATGATGATAACGGCGAAAGGCTTACAGATCACATAGACAAATGGGTGACAGCTCAGGGCATTGTTGAAGAAACTGATGATGAATATCGCATCCGAATCCGCAATTTCAAAGTGGATGACGAACTTGATTATGACAATGATGACAAATGGTAGATCCTATTTCCGCAGGCAACCATAAAAGCTTGTCTCATCATGTACAGACCAATCAAAGCATCCTGTGAGAATACAGAAATGATACATCCCAATACTGAAGTGCGCTTCGTCAATCCGACTATTGGATATGGCGTTTTTGCAACAGTAGATATCCCTCGTGGAACCATTGTGTACGTCAAAGACCGACTGGAAATTGAGTTGTCCGACACGGCATTTAATGAACTGGACGAGCAACACAAGATCATAGCCGAAAAATATTCATACATAGACGAACACGGTGTCCGTATCCTGAGCTGGGATCACGCCAAATTTGTCAACCACAGATGTGACTGCAATACCATGAGCACAGGCTACGGTTTCGAGATAGCGGTACGCAACATATGGAAAGATGAAGAAATCTGCGATGAATATGGGCTGTTTAACCTTGAAGAAGTCACCCCAATAGCATGCGGCTGCATTGGGTGTCGCAAATTACTTCGCCCTGATGATGTTGATAATTTCCACACGCTTTGGGATGAACAAATTCTTTCCGCCTTGGAAAAAGTTACCTCAGTACCCCAACCACTTATGAAATACATGGATTCAAAAACCAAAGCACTGCTCAGAGCGTACCTTTGTGGTGAAGACCCTTACACGTCAGTACTTGCATTGAAATATCACCAAAACAGGACTAACACGTCGAAGATTTTGACGGACAGTACACCGCATACCAATCAAGGATACAATGGCTAAAACTCCAAAACAACCGAAGATGATCATCGGGTGGCGGGAGTGGATCTCGCTGCCCAATTTTTTTATTCCGGCCATCAAGGCCAAAATTGATACCGGGGCCAAAACCTCGGCGATCCATGCTTTTCAAATCGAACCGTTTGAAAGATCGGGAGAGAAATATGTTCGCTTTTATATTCACCCTCTTCAAGGGCGCGACGACGTGTCCATTCCTTGTGAAGCAAGAGTAATCGACAAACGAAAAGTGACCAACTCTGGCGGAATAGGCCAAAAAAGATATGTCATAGGCACCACCGTTGAGATTGCGGGGCGGCAATGGGAAATCGAACTCACCCTGACCAACCGGGATGAGATGAAATTCCGAATGCTCCTTGGCCGTTCAGCCATGAAAGGGGTTCTCATTGTCGACCCACAACAATCTCATCAGACCGGAATAGTCAACACAGAAAAAATCTATAAAGACTAAAGACAGAATGAAAATAGCAATCCTTTCGAGAAAAAAAAACCTGTACTCCACGAATGCTCTAGTGGAAGCAGGTGTTGCCAACGGGCACGACATGCACGTCATCAACCCATTGCGCTGCTACATGAATATTGCCTCCCACAACCCGACTATTCATTACAAAGGAGAAGACCTGTCTGATATTGATGCGATCATCCCTCGCATTGGTGCATCCATTACATTTTACGGCACAGCCGTAGCGCGGCAATTTGAGATGATGGGCGTATATAACCTAAACGAATCGGTGGCCATTACCCGATCCAGAGACAAATTACGCAGCATGCAACTCCTATCACGCAAAGGCATCGGCCTCCCCGTGACCGGCTTTGCAAACTCTACAAAATTCACTGACGACCTCATCAAGATGGTCGGAGGTGCTCCACTTGTTGTCAAACTACTTGAAGGCACACAGGGTATCGGCGTTGTCCTGGCAGAAAACAATCAAGCAGCCAAAAGCGTTATTGAAGCTTTTCAGGGTGTGAAGGCCAATATTTTGGTTCAGGAATACATCAAGGAATCAAAAGGGAAAGACATCCGCTGCATCGTCATTGGAGGCAAAATTGTCGCATCCATGCAACGAAAAGCTCCGGCCGGAGAATTTCGCTCCAACCTCCATAGAGGCGGATCAGCATCCACAGTCAAGATCACTCCAGAAGAACGTTCAACAGCCGTTAGAGCAGCCAAAATAATGGGGCTTAATGTATGTGGCGTCGACCTGCTCAGAACAAACCACGGTCCGGTGGTTATGGAGGTCAACTCATCTCCTGGACTTGAAGGTATTGAGACTGTCACAGGGAAAAACCTTGCGGCCAAGATCATCGAATTTATCGAGAAGAATGCCAAATCAGGCGGCAACAAAACCCGAGGCAAAGGGTAGGCCACAAGGCCGGAAGACGAGGCTGATCATGAAAAAAAATGTTGTGACTATATCTGGTATTAACAAATCCTTTGATGGAGATATCGCTCTCAAAGACTTCACCCTTTCCGTTCGAGATGGAGAATTTCTGACCCTGCTCGGTCCATCAGGATGTGGCAAGACCACTCTCCTACGCATCGTTGGCGGCTTTGAAACGTGTGACAGCGGTGAAATACACATCGACGGACAGTCTGCCACAGGAGTTCCGCCCGAAAATCGTGCCGTGAACACGGTGTTCCAAAGTTACGCCCTATTCCCCCACATGACCGTATTCGACAATATCGCCTTTGGGCTTCGTATAGCGGGAAAAACAAATTCTGAAATATCCAAAGCTGTACTTGATGCTCTCAAGCTGGTTCGTCTTGAAAACACTCGACACAAGATGCCCGCTGAGCTGTCTGGCGGCCAACAGCAACGGGTTGCCATTGCCCGTGCAATCGTCAATAAGCCTCGGGTTCTCTTGCTGGACGAACCTCTTTCAGCTTTGGACTACCGCTTGCGTAAACAAATGCAAAAAGAATTGAAGGAACTCCAGCAAACTCTTGGTATCACCTTCATCCTTGTGACTCATGACCAGGAAGAAGCCTTCACCATGTCTGACCGCGTGGTTGTCATGGATCATGGTCAAATTGTACAAGTCGACTCACCACGCGCCATTTATGAAGAACCTGCCAATCTCTACATAGCCAGCTTCGTCGGCGAAATAAACGTGCTGGATGGTATCATTACAGGTCGCGGCGAAAGCCACTATGTAGCTGATGTTGAGAATGTATCCGTGATCGTCAAATCGAAACGGGATTTCGCCATAGGCGACCCCGTACATGTGCTGCTTCGGCCTGAGGATTTTCGGATCGAAGTCATGCACGATCTTGAAGAATCGTCAACGCTAGCAAAGAAATTCGCCAAGGCTCTTCTTAAGGGGACAGTGGAATCCACCTATTACAAAGGTGCGACCTACGACGTCGACATCATCCTGAATGACGGAAAACGAATTCTTGTAACGGAGTTTTTCGATGAAGACAGCGAGTCTCTCTATTTCAATCAGGGAGACCGTGTTGCAGTGGGTTGGTTTGAAGGCTGGGAGGTAGTATTGCCCCATGAAGGATAACCATTTTTTCAAGAACCTTGTCATATGGGGAACGATTGGATGGATAGCCATTTTTGGAGCTATTCCTACCCTCATGCTCACGGGTGTCAGCTTCCTCAAGAGTCATACGTCTAACCTGATCAAACCAAGCTTCAACTTGAGCAGTTATATCCGTTTGGCCGATCCCACTATAGGCACAATGGTTATCAAATCGCTCTTCATGGCAGCCACGGCAATGCTTCTTTGCCTTCTTATTGGGTATCCTTTTGCCTACATTATTGCCCGAGCTGAAAAACGGCACAGTCGAAGGATGCTTTTGCTCGTCATGATCCCTTTCTGGACCAATACGCTCATCCGCACCTACGCTCTGGTGGCAGTTCTCAAGGCTGATGGAGTCCTGAACAAGACTCTCATGTTTCTGGGGCTGATCGATACCCCCCTGAAAATCATGTATACTCAGACCGCCGTTTTCATAGGACTCATCTATACTCTACTCCCATTCATGATTCTCCCACTATATGCAGCCATTGAGAAACTTGATTTCAGATTACTTGAAGCATCAAGGGACCTCGGCGCAAATCGCTGGAAATCATTTCGAAAGGTCACCATCCCCCTGACCATGCCAGGCATTATTTCCGGGTGTATGCTGGTCTTCCTACCCGCCCTCGGCATGTTCTATATTCCGGACATTCTGGGAGGCGCACGAACCATGCTTCTTGGCAATTACATTCGAGATCAATTCCTTACCTCACAAGATATTCCAATGGGCGCTGCCGCAAGCGTTGCCCTAACTCTTATTATGGGCCTCATGCTGTTAACGTACTATAGAAGCCTCAAAAATTCGGGAAGGACAATACGGCCATGATGCAATTCCTCAAATCCGTATATGCGTGGCTCATCTATCTCTTCCTCTATCTTCCGCTGGCAGTCATGGCATTCTATTCGTTCAATGCGTCGAAGTACTCTCTAACGTGGAAAGGCTTCACGCTCAAATGGTACGGAAAACTACTGACCAACACTAACCTGTTCGATGCCGCACTTCGTTCCCTGACCATTGCCATACTCTCGGCGACCATTGCCTGTATAATCGGTACACTGACAGCCTTCATGCTACATCAATATCGCTTTCGAGGGCGTAAAGCGATATTTGGTAGCCTTTTCGTAATGATGATGTCGCCCGACATCGTCATCGGCATATCCCTGCTTGTCCTCTTCCTCGCTGCAGGTTTTACTCTTGGCTTCTGGACGCTTCTGATGGGGCATGTAACTCTCTGCGTCCCATTTGTCGCAGCGACCGTGTACTCTCGCTTCGAAGGCTTTGATATCTCTGTTATCGAAGCGGCCAAAGATCTCGGGGCCAATGAGTATCAAGTTTTTAGCCGTATAATTCTCCCCATGGCCATACCGGGCTTTGTTGCCGGATGGCTGCTCAGTTTCACCCTGTCGCTAGATGATGTTATCATTAGCTTTTTCACAACCGGCCCAACTTATGAAGTCCTGCCTTTACGAATCTACTCCATGGTTCGTCTGGGGATCAAACCCGACGTCAACGCGCTCAGCGTGGTGATGATTGTCATAACCGTAGTCGCAGTCTTCCTGTCTCGGCGACTGCTCAAGGAGAAAAGATGAAAAAATTCTTATTTGCACTCGTTTTTATTGTCCTTTGTTCCGCTCCATCCTATGCAGAAAATGAAGAACTTTTCCTTTATATTTGGTCCGAATACCTCCCGGATGAAATTGTGGAAAATTTCACCCAAGAAACCGGTATTAAAGTTCACATATCAAACTACGACAGCAATGAAGCGATGCTCACAAAGATCAAACTGGCAGGCCAAGGCTATGATTTGATCGTTCCGTCTTCGGACTATGTAGGCCTGATGCGCAGAGAAAACCTCCTGCTCCCACTCGACAAGTCAAAACTATCCAATTTCACAAACCTTTCCTCTGCGTTCGTGGATCAGCCATTCGACCCTGACAACACCTTTTCCGTACCGTATATGTGGGGGTCCACATCCATCATTGTAAACACCGGCACACTCGGTTCCGCAGCTATCGAAAGTATTGCCGACCTTTGGAAACCGGAAATGGATGGAAGACTCATCCTTCCCAATGATATGCGGGATGTTTTTTCTGTCGCCTTGAAACTACTCGGATACTCTGTCAATGAAACCGACCCGGCACACCTTGAAGAAGCATATCAAAAATTAAAGAGCCTCTTCCCCCGAGTTCGCGCGTTTGATTCGGACTCTCCCAAACAAGCACTTTTATCTGACGAAGTTTCCGTTGGCGTTGTATGGAACGGAGAAGCGTATATCGCCAATACCGAAAACCCAAATATCCAATACATATATCCCCCCGAAGGATTCAGTCTTTGGATGGATTCCTTGTGCATTCCCAAGGGTGCCAAGAACCTTGACGAAGCTCATGCCTTCTTGAACTATTTACTCCGCCCAGACGTGGCCGCCGCTCTCAGCACGGAAATGGGTTACTCCACACCCAACGCTAAAGCCATGGACCTTATTCCCGAAGAAATACGCACCAATCCCATCGTGTACCCGACCGAAGCAGAAATCCAACACGGTGAATTCCAAGACTATTTAGGGGAAGCTCTGAAGATGTATAATGATTATTGGGTCAAACTGAAGACAAACTAATCGGCTCATATTCATGTTCATTTGTACCATCTAACGATAAGCATCATAGACCACTCGATTCCCTCCTTCACACCTTAAAAAAGGGATGTACCTCTAAAAAGAAGTGCATCCTTTTCCTGTACAAGATCCTGTCAACGGCTGACTTTAACGCCTTGTTAATTCTACTGACTGTTTTTCAAAGCTAAATTAAACTAGCATACCTATAAATAATATATGGATAACGAATAACGAGCAGCAAAAGATGAATTAAAGACTAAAAAAAACCTTTAAACCATTTTTCTTCAAGGAAAATTCCTGTAATAAATGATATAAAACAGATAGACGGATAGACTCCACAATAAAAACAGCCCTTTCCATAAGGAATCCATATCATGATTTTCCCACCCCCGCCAAACTCACATGCCTTGGCTGTTCTTATTTTGACAGCAATTGCTCTCATTCTTTTTAGCCGTGAGAAGATATCACTTGAGTCCTCAAGCCTATTTATCCTTATTTCTCTTGCTGTTGGGTTTGAAATCTTCCCATATCAGACTGATGAAAAGACCTTTCATGCCGTGGATTTCTTCATGGGTTTTGGTAATGAAGCATTGATCGCGGTGTGCTCTCTGATGATCGCGGGACAAGGGATATTACGCACAGGTGCCCTTGACCCAATCGGACGAATACTTGCTAAACTTTGGCGGCTCAGTCCGACGTTATCGTTGCTGCTAACATTGTTGCTCGGCGCATTCATCAGTGCTTTCATCAACAATGTTCCTGTTGTCGTATTATTGCTTCCTGTGTTGATAAGCGTCTCTTTAAAAACCGGAGAATCAGCAACACCGATCCTAATGCCAATGGGGTTTTCGACCTTACTTGGAGGGACCAGCACAACTATTGGAACGTCAACCAATCTGCTCGTAGTAGCTGTAGCAACGGAAATGGGACTAAAGAAATTTAGTATGTTTGACTTCGCTGTCCCCGCAGTTCTGGCTGGCAGCATAGGCATCCTTTATCTTTGGCTTATTGCGCCTCGTCTTTTGTCCAAACGCAAAATCGCTATTAGTGACTCGTCAGCCCGAATTTTCACTGCACATCTTGCGGTTACGGAAGAAAGCCCAATCAATGGGAAAGCACTGATCAAGGCCCTTGAGCTGACCGATGGGAAAATGAAAATCATGGGGCTGGAACGAGGTGAAGGGAATAGTATTATGCAGCTTCCCGATGTACTTCTCATGCCCGGTGATCATTTAGTTATTAATGACACGCCGGAAAATCTTAAAGAATTTGAAACAATTCTTCATGGTACATTGTATCCCGTAGGGTCAGAAGATTCACCTGTCGATGAAAACAATCCCTTGCATGATAGTGACCAACAAATTGCAGAGGTCGCCATTTTTCAAGGATCACAACTTAACTCCACCACATTGAACAATTTCAGATTTTTCGACCGATATGGCTTGATGCCTCTTGCCCTGCACCGATCTGGAAAACGCTTCAAACGAATAGAGGATAAAATTGGCGAAATCAGATTACGCGTTGGTGATATTCTTCTCATCCAAGGACCACGCAGTAACATTACAAATCTCAAGAAAAGTAATGATGTTCTTGTTCTCGATTCAACCGTAGACCTTCCATATTCAAAAAAAGCACCTATAGCTATGGGCCTCATGCTCGCCATAATTATGACCGCAGCCCTTGGAGTACTCCCCATTGCCATTAGTGCCCCCTGCGGAGCATTGTTAATGATTACGACTGGTTGTCTCGACTGGCGGGATGCAACTCGGGCACTCAGTGCACAAGTCATCCTGATTGTCGTAACGAGCCTAGCTCTTGGAACTGCAATGCTTACGACGGGCGGCGCAGAATATCTCGGTTCAGTTTTTGTGGTTATGGCAGGACATGCCTCACCACCTTTGGTTATTAGCGGCCTGATGTTGCTTATGGCAATCTTCACGAATATCATCTCCAACAATGCCACAGCAGTCATCGGAACCCCCATAGCCATATCTATTGCAAACCAAATGGGGCAATCAGCGGAGCCTTTTGTCCTTGCGGTCCTTTTTGGTGCTAACATGAGCTTTGCGACTCCCATGGCTTACAAAACGAACCTGCTCGTCATGAATGCTGGCGAATATTCATTTACGGACTTCCTCAAAGTTGGCATCCCCCTTGTAATCATTATGTGGGCAACACTCTCTTTTCTGTTGCCTATTCAATTCTTATAACCTAGCGACGCCCATCAACAAAGAAACCGTAAAAAAATTAGGCTAGCACAGGAATAAAACGTTATCCTTAGAATAATAAAAAATGTTTTATACAAACAACTTCACAGAATAAATTCATATTTTAATGTAGCCATAAAAATCGGGAATCTGCCAATGAATCATTTCATAAAGAATCTATTCATCACCACCATACTATTCTGTCTAATAACATTTACATTGGGAGGAGTTGCACTCAGTGTAGAGCAACAAAATCATGAGGATCTTCGCCACCGTATAGAAAAATTCTCTGTCATGATAGCAGAAGAACAAGCGGCAATTAAACGCACAGCAGCCCAGATCGACAATGCAAAACTCAAGCTGAACAATCTTTTCGACAATTACCAACAACTATTCATTTCCAGAAACACCTCAAGCGGATCCCCTTTGGAGCGCAAACACTTTGAAACAACCCTAACTTATCTTAGTAATAAGAATTCCAATCTGGTTGAGGATCTTACAAATGAGACTGACGCTGTATCAATAAGGGTAGACCTCTTCCAGGCATATGAACAACTGACATCAGACACCAAAAAGGCAACACCATCGTTGTTCAGACAGTTTGACGATGTATGGAAAAGAGCACATCACATTCAGACTGAGTCAGGTAAGCAGTTAGCCCAATTAGAATCCCTACTCCGCAAATCAAATCAATTACTTGGGCGGATTGACAAAATTCAAAAAGGTAAAAAATCCCTCTATGAACTGTGGAAACAGTATTTCCTAACCGGAAAAACGCCTATTTTCAGTTTAGAGTATTGGAATGAAGTTTTCCCCAGCGGGAGTTGGCTAACGCTTAAGGCCTCAGGACTCAAAGATGCGACAGCAGCCATCATAAACAATGCCGCCAGATTCCTTTTTTTATTCATGATCCTTGTGACCATGGGCATAACGACAAAAAGATTCTTTAAAAAATATATACACGTAAAGGTAGACAAAGAGAGCTCTGCCATACGCTCTCAATTCTATTTCGTACTGGCAACAACCGGCCTATCCCTGTTTCTGGTAACTCGCATTACCTTTCCAACCAGTATGGAGTCCTTGGCAGCACTGGGGGCTGGTGTTTTCCTGCTCAGTATCCTCAAGCTCTCTAAACATATGAATACTGATAAACACTTGAGTTCATATGGCTATTCACGATTCGCGTCGCTTTTTATTGTCAGCACCCAACTCCTAACCCAAGGTTTGCCAAGTCGCAGTATAACACTTGTATTTCTGGTCGTAATTACCATTCTATGGAGCAAAGACTCCATACTTACTTGGAAAAAAAAGAAGCAGCCCGTTACAGTAACTGCTATGCGTGGCGGAGCCTTAACCCCCCTCTTTGCGCTAGCCGTTTTGGGTTACGGAAGACTTGCATGTCTGTTCACTATTATATGGTGTCTGGGCATTTTTGTGGTGGCGTTAGGAACACTTTGGTCACAAATTATTTTTCAAGGGACAGAAAAAAGCACAAAAATTCAAAAGGGCCTCTCCAAAGGGCTATTAGTCCCATTAGGGTGGGCTGGGGCCTTCACACTACCTTACTTATGGTTTGTAGATTTCTTCGGAGAGAATACTGTCAGCACCATATTGAATTCTCAAATTGCCCTTGGCGATTATACAATTTTCCTTAAAAGTATTCTTACACTCTTCATACTGTTCTTTCTTACCAAACATAGTCTCTCCGCTTTCAATGTCTCCATCGAATTTGTCGGTAGCCGTTGGCAAAAAGCTAAAAGAGGAGCCGTCCCTTCGATTCAAACATTGGCAACCTATGCCGTCTGGTCTCTATTTACGATGTTGGCAATGCGTATCATTGGCGTCAGTTTAACCAGTATCACGGTAATTGCAGGTGGACTCAGCGTCGGAATCGGCTTCGGAATGCAAAATGTCGTCAACAATTTCATTAGTGGGCTTATTCTTCTTTTTGGTAGATCAATCCAGCAAGGAGATATCATTGAGATGAATGGTCTCTGGTGTACCGTGAAAAAAATCAACATTCGTACGACTGTGGTCGAAACTTTTGAAAATGCAGTCATCATGATCCCAAACTCAGACCTTGTTTCAACCCAGTTAACAAACTGGACAAAAAACAACCCGTCTTTGAGACGTGATATTCTCGTAGGTGTTGCTTACGGCTCCGACACGGAAAAAGTGAGTCAGACACTCGCTCGGGTCGCAGATGAACACCTCAACGTCCTAAAATCACCTAGCGCCCAAGTACTCTTTAGTGCCTTTGGTTCAAGCAGCCTGGATTTTATCTTGAGAGTCTGGATTGATGACATAGACCATACGATTCGTGCGACATCCGAACTTCGCTTTGCCATCGATGAAGCTTTCCGCAAAGAGGGAATCGAAATAGCATTCCCTCAAATGGATATCCATTTTAAAACGGCACCAGCACTTGCAGACCATTTGGCAAAAAAACTAGGAAATAACTGACTCAAATTTTTCCTAATAACGACTGAAAAAAACAGAACAAATCCTTATATGCGAAGTAGTTAACTTCTATCATAAAGAGACAAGGAACAGGCAAAAACAACGCCCCTCCATGTCGATCTTCTCTGGAGTAAGTTATTTGTTAAGCTTATCAGACTTCATCACTGCAAAGCTACTCAGTAACAACATCCAATCCAGACTGCACTGACACCCGATGTTTCGGCAAACTTTTAGGATAATGCATGCGTAGGAATTCAACAAGCGCTTCCCTGAGTTGACAGCGCAAATCCCATGCGGAGGAGGCGTCAGGAGAACTAACAATCGCACGCAGTGTAAGCGTTTCAGGGCCGGCATCTGTTACCTGTAGAACACAAGTTTTGCCATCCCAAAGGGGCTTTGACTTAATGCAAAGACGGTTCAATTCTTCACGCAAAGGACCCAACGGACAAGTATAGTCTACATGGATAAAAATAGATCCTATTATGTCGGCATTCTTTTTTGTCCAGTTCTGAAACGGTGTCTCCAGAAAATATGTCATTGGAACAACAATTCTTCTTAAATCCCAAGTTTTTACAACCACATAAGTGAATGTTATTTCCTCAATCCGACCCCATTCGCCTTCCACTATGACCACATCATCCAGATTTATTGGATGTGAAAGGGCGATCTGTAACCCTGCGACCATTGCTCCAAATGTTTTCTGGGCGGAAAAGCCTAATACAATACTCACAACGCCGGCAGAGGCTAGCAGTGTGCTTCCAAGCATCCTGAATTGATCAAAAAGCATTAATATACCAGCAATAGTCAGTAACCAAATAAGAACGACAACAATTCTTTGAAGAACTTTGACTTTTGTATGGACCTGTCGAGCCGCTAAATTATCCTTCACGTTGATGTCATATCGGCATTGGGCCATTTCGGAAACCAGGGAAACAATCATTGTCCCCGCCCAACCAGCCAATAATATCAGAAGAATATCTAAAATTTTATTGACAGCTACCGATATCTTTCCATCTATACCAGCAATGGGCACAAGCACTACAACAATCAACGTAACACAGACGAAAGGAATCAATAACTGCCCTTTTTTCTTCAAGGAACAAACAAATGAGTCCCTTAGACCTACATTGGAGTCCTTCATTTTTCGAATTGAAGACCATCCCCAAATTGCCCCTGCGAGAATGGTAATTGCTAATCCGATCCTCGCAACCCATACTAAGAAACTCATTGTATCCACGTCGCCCCCTTTTATGTTAAATAAAATATTATAATTATCACTTATAGCGAACGCTCGTACGAAAGAAGTATTATAACTTCAGGAGTTCCAATGCAGTCACCAAAAACGACTCAAAACTTATGGGGAAAAACAAAAACATTTAGCATGTTAGCATTACTGGCTTTATTTCTCCTGTTCATTTTTCAAAACATACAACAAGTAGAAGTCTCTTTCCTTTTTTGGACCATATCGACTCCACGCGCCCTTTTACTCTTCGCAGCATTGAGTATAGGCATTATTATTGGATACCTGCTCGCACAGACAAAAAGATCATACTCAATCAACGAATGATTAAGGAGAAATAGCATGGCACGCTTTCTTAAGAAATTTGACAAAAAGTCAGGTATGCCACCGGGATCACTCATCTTCATCGGACGACAAAAAAACGAAACACCTCGTCTACGCATCATTGATTACGACATGGGAATAATACGGGATGAATTCATTCAAACCATTGATGATGCTACCTGTGCAAAAACAACCGCAACGACAAGCTGGATCAATATAGATGGCCTACATGAAATAGAAATCATTAAACGTGTGGGCGATAATTTCAACATACCATCGATGGTACTTGAAGACATCCTGAATACAGGACAAAGACCAAAAATCGAAGAATACCCAAACCATATTTTCATTTCCATGAAAATGCTTCTCCTCGACGAAGACGAAACCACAGTGAGAGCCGAACAACTCAGTGCAGTCCTTGCAAAAAATTATTTAATCACCTTTCAGGAACAACCGGGTGATGTTTTCGAACCGGTTCGGGAAAGAATCAAAAGACAAGGAGGGAGACTCAGAAAACTCGGCCCGGATTATTTACTCTACACTCTCATCGACTGCTTTTTAGAAAATTACTTGAAAGTAATTGAAAAAATGGGTGAAAGAATCGAGGAAATGGAAGATGAAGTTTTTGGAAACCCTGAGCCAGATCTTTTAGAAGAAATAAACTTGTATAGGCGAGAGATGGCCTATGTGCGAAAGGCTGTACGCCCTACAAAGGAAATCATTTCCAAAATCAACAAACTTGAATCTGACATAATTAGTACAGAAATCTTACCATTCTTGAAAGATTTATCCGACATCACAGAACTGTCTGTCGACTCCGCAGAAATTTACAAAGAGATGCTCGCCTCCCATATCACCACATATAACATGGTCATGGGAAACAGATTAAATGAAATAATGCAGTTTCTAACAATCTTTGCAACTATCTTCATCCCCTTAACCTTTCTCGCGGGAATATATGGAATGAATTTCGACGTTATTCCGGAGTTGCATTATAAGTATGGCTATTATGTCCTCCTGTCCCTCATGGTGGCTGTAGCAATAACAATGTTACTATACTTCAAAAAAAGAAGATGGATATAGCTACAAATGAGACATCGCTTTTGCTCTTAACAGTGACACCTTGTAAAGCCTTCATTCTTTGTTCCACCTACGAGTAGAAACTTCCGCTCGGTGAACTTGAGGTGGGTGCGGTTTTTAGACAAGTTGTTAAGGTCATGTTCACCAACGAGAAGGATTTCAAACCATGTTTTAGAGAAGACGTTTTTCAGCAAAGTTCAAAGCCCGAGTTGCGCTTGATGCGCTTTCAGTGCAAATTGAAGCTTTCGGAACTGCCAGCAAGTACAAAATCAATCCCATCTCCCGGCTCGAGCACATTATTTTTGACGACGAAAAACTTGAGGAAGAAGTTCCCGGCTCTTACCGCTGGAGACTCTACATTTCGTAAATCCACTACCTCTCCCAAACTTCAACCTAAACACGCTACTCCCCCCGTTACTGTATGTCTAACCTAGACATACAGTAACGTTTTTTGGGGGCATACAGTAACGCTTTTGGGTATTGACATGTAGAGCAAAAACCTCTTAAAGATTTTTATAGTACCAATACAAATGGAGACATCATGAAAACGACTCAAGCTTTCAAAGAAAAGGACCTGCGAAAGATTCAAGTCCTGACTGGTGGTTCGTCTGCGAAAACCCAAAGCCCCCCCACTCAACCTCGACTCTATGAATTTGACGAAGGCGACACACTCTCCTTTGACGAGGGGACACATGGCGTACTGGTTATTGGTGGAGTTGGCAGAGGCAAGACGGCGTCATTTATGTTGCCCATGGCATCTTCACTGATTGAAAACGGTCTGCCTGGGCTCATCATCGACATCAAAAACAATTTGACGAATCAAATACGCAAGCTAGCCAAAGCTGCCGGACGTGAAGATGACATCATTGAAATCGGCACGCATACTTCAGCCACTCCCATAAATATTCTGGCAGGGTTCAGTTTGGATGAAATGCACCAACTGTTTGAATCGCTTATCATCAGCGGCATGGAGAACAGCCGAAACATAGACTGGCTCCATAAAGGTATCCGGATACTCAGCGATGTCGCTATGTTGTTACATTACGTGTCACAAAATAATTTACTATTTGTACCCAACTTCGTATTACTCGATAAATGCATTAATGATTATAAATTCGCACGCACTGTTTTTAAAATGTACTTGGACAGTGCATACGATGCCGAAGATTACTGCCAACGCGCTTTTGTCACGAGGGTCCAAACTTCAGCCTTCCATATCTTCACTCCGCAAGACCAAACGACATCGTCCAAGTATGAAGAACAGCTCGCCTTCCAGCTTTACACACCACGACTGGTCCTAGGAGCCATCACTTCAGATGATTCTCTGTGCGCCAACCTGTCGGGCATGGATTGCTCGCTCACTCTGGATTACCGAGAACTTCTGAAAAACAATAAGATCGTCCTGCTCCGTTTTAAACATACGCAGGGACATGCAGCCAAACTGCTGGCACGACTGCTCAAAGAAAAATACTACGCGGACATCTATCGTACTTTGGACCAGGATTACGAACGCCCTAAACATTGCTTTTTCATGGCCGACGAATACCAAGACGTCATCAACGTCTCACCGGACAACACTTTCGATGACTTTTCTTGGTTTTCTAAGGCACGTGAATTTGGCTGCATCAACGTGGTGGCTTCACAGGCACTCTCAAGCCTGTATGCAAACAGTTCCCAGCGAGATCAAGTCAATGCTCTGGTTGCGAATTGCTCTACCAAGATCGTCCTGCAAAACGATGATCCGGCAGCCGATGCTTATTTCCGGCACTTCTGCGGCTTGGACAAAACACTCGCTCAACTGGGAGCAGCCGAAGCACTTGTCTCTCGCTTCGATTTGAAGAAACGCGAGCAAACAGTCAAAATGTTGCATTGCAGCCAGGCTTTCAAACGAATACAGGCGCAATTAGTTCAGCTTAAGGAGGTTACTCCTCCCACAAACGTCTGCAAATCCCACATCAATTTACTGCGAAATATTGATACCGTACTGCAACTTCACAAGCTACCACGGGCAATCAAAATACGACCTGACTATTTAGAACTGACCACAACCTTCAAAGACCTATTCGAGGACTTGGACGAAGTAAAAATCAGATACAGAGAAGGACTCCATAGTAAAGTCATGGACGCATTGAAAACCCTGCACACAAACTACAGCGGTAAGTTTACTGTCAACGGAATCATTGAAGTCAACTATGGCATCATCTACCTCGACATTAATTCAGATTTCGATGTTGAGGATGAAATAGACGACTTCGTACGCGAACTATTGGAGAAAGAACATGAAGAACAAAAAAGCAGATAACTACTTTCAACGCGAACAGATGTTTAACCGCTATCTGATCAAGGCTGGCCATAATTTATTAACAGAAAAAGCAAACTACAGAGTTCCTGTAGGTTGGATCAATATCGTCGTAGAACTTTTTAAACGAGTCAGGCAATATCACCCAAACCTCAAAATTGAGAGCATGATTATCGTTGAGCCCTCACACAGTTACGGCAGTAAATTCTTTTTTGCATACATAGCGCCCGACAAACAACGGTACGATGACCTCTTGCACAAACCCCGCTCCCTGCGCTGGATCGAGCTACAGGCCCGCCGACAAGTCTATGCAACATGTTCCAGGTGCGGACGACCACTCAAAGGCCCAAGCAAAAAGAATCGTTGTCTGGTATGTGCTCGTAAAGATGGCTTCAAGAGTTTCAACTAGTCAGCCATTGCCGCGCGCAACGTTGATTGCTACATAAAAAAAATGGAAAACAAAAAGGACGATCTCGACCTCATAGCAGACTTGGACTTGGGCCTGGATTTCAAAAAACATATCAGCGATAAGCCTCGCTTGATAGACTATACCCGTTACGGCCCAACCGAAAAGAATAAAGCCAACTTCGAAGACGACATGGGGTATTTAATCTCGGACGTGTCATTCCTAGACCAAGCCGGAAGCAAAACCACAGAGTATCGCCCCCAACTCGAAAAATGCATCAATCAACTCAGACAAGGCGATCGTCTTAATATTCCATCAATAGATCGACTAGCTAGAAACACCAAAGAATTGGTCGAGCTGATAAAACGCATCGCCGACAAAGACGTCAGCATTGAATTTGAACGCGAAGGCATTAAGCTCGATCCTGAATTGCCAGACTTTGAAGAAAAATTGAATCTGATTGAAGGCATTTACAAAGCAGAACAAGCTGTTGCTCTTGAACGACGCAAAGAAGGACTCATCAAGGCAAAAAAGAAAGGCGTCCGTTTAGGCCGCCCCACGAAAGTGTCAGATGAAAAGCGTTCACAGATTCGCAGACGGCTCGCTGACGGCGAAAAAGCTCCATCACTCGCCAAGGAATATGGGATTTCAGAAAGCCTCGTTTACACAATAGGCCGGGAAGGTGGACGTTAGTTCTTCATCTCATGGCACACACCACAACGGCAACCACCTTTAAAATCAATCCCGAAACCAACCGATAGTCGTACGGTATTTCCCAATCCACAACATATGAAGGTACATTAGTACAACAAAGACTATCATCCCAACAATGACGTAGTCGGTCATCAGCCACGCACTGATGGAGTAGAGTATTGTCATTGACAGGATAATAATGGTTGAGAAGCTTCCAGCTGTCACTTGCTGCCCATGCACAGCCTGACAATTACCACAGACAGAAGCTCCCTTGGACACGAATTCTCCACAAAAAGGACATACTCCTTCTTCTGCCGTTGCTTGGTAAGTAAATCTATTATCCATCGCATTCTCCAATAGTTATACTAATATTTGCCCGCATTATGATACTTATAGTCTGTAGGCTTATAGAAGTCAAACTTCCATGCGAATATTTGGAGGAATATGCGCATGTCTGGAAATTACACGAAGCAGGAAAGAACATTCTTGAAGAAGCTTGGAAAGGCCATCAAAGAACTACGGACAAAGAAAGGCTTGTCGCAAGAAAGACTCGCAGAATTGACTGGATTACACAGAACTTATGTAGGCTCGGTTGAACGCGGAGAACGCAATATTAGCGCGCTAAACACCAAAGTACTAGCTGATGCTTTAGATTGTCAGGCTAGCGATCTATTTCGAAGAGCCGAATAAAAGGGTACACAGCAAATTGCCGAATCAGCCCCTGACCAAATGAAACCGTTTGACCCCCAAATGTATAAAACGGTCAAAATGCCCTTCTCCGGCTACTCCCCCCGTTACTGTATGCCAAAATCGACATACAGTAACGCTTTTTGCCACCCCAAAGTAACGCTTTGATGTATAAAGACCTACTGCCTGCCTAACGTTTTTGCCCCCCCCCGCCTCCATCCTTTCTTAAGACAGCAATCGACCTACATTACGTAGAGTCGCACAAAATTAATAATTACAAACAGATACGCCTTACACATTTTCTTATGTGAACAGCCAAGAGTTGGATCTGACACTATTCACTTACATATCACTCCGCATTGACTCATGCCTTATTTGTGACTATTATACTTGGTGTAATTAATTTTTATGGCAATTAAAATAGGCATAATAATGAAAAGGAAACTCCCAATATCTGTCCGTAGCGGATTAAAAAAACTCGGTGACTCCTTAAAGAAAGCCAGACTCCGGAGACGATTAAAAATGGTAACCATCGCTGATCGAGCTGGGATCAGTCGTGAGACTTTGGCCAAGATTCAAAAAGGTGATTCAGGTGTGAGCATAGGAAATTATGCAGCCGTCATTTTCGCTCTTGGCCTGGGTGTTGAGTGGATGGGCTTGGCTGAGATCTCGGAAGATAAGGTAGGACAGGCCTTAGATGAAGAGCGCATTCCTCGTCGCGCCAGAGATATTAAGGCATAGGAATTCACCATGGCCAAAGAAATATATGTTTATGTTGATCTCCAAGAAGGGACTCATCCCGTAGGGACATTGTGGGTACATGCCAACAATGCAGGGGAAAGTGCGTCTTTTGAATATGCACCGGAGTGGAGGAACTCTCCGTCTAAATTTTCTCTTGAGCCAGCACTGGAAGTTGGTGAAGGGGCTTTTCACACAGATGCAGGCAAATCCTTGTTCGGCTCTATTGGAGACTCTGCGCCTGACAGGTGGGGGCGAGTGCTCATGAAACGCCGTGAAGCTCATGCTGCAAAAGCTGAGAAGCGTAATCCTCGACTTCTTCATGACTCTGACTACTTGCTAATGGTCAACGACTTCTCCAGACAAGGAGCTTTGCGCTTTGCCGAAACGAAAAACGGCCCTTTCATGGCTGCAAACACAAACGACAGCGTTCCCCCAGTCGTTGACCTTAGACGACTTCTAAACGCGTCTGAAAGAATTCAGGCTCGCCAGGAACTGGATCAGGACATCAAAGACCTTGTTGATCCGGGTGCCTCCTTGGGCGGGGCACGACCAAAGGCCTCCGTCATTGATACAAATGGCGACCTGCTTATTGCGAAATTTCCTAGCCGAAATGATGATTGGGATGTTGAGCTATGGGAGTATCTCTCTTTCAAAATGGCAGAGCGTGCGGGCATTCCAACGCCTGCCACTCGATTGGAAAAGATTAACGATAAAAATGTACTTCTTCTCAAGCGCTTTGACCGCAGAGAAAAAGGAATTCGAATTCCCTTCCTGTCTGCCATGAGTATGCTGAGTTATTCTGATGGAACCCACGGTAGCTATATTGAATTAGCCGAGATTCTGGCCCGATATGGATCTGAAACAACATTGGACCAAAAGGACTTATGGCGTAGGATGGTGTTCAACATCATGATCTCGAATGTTGATGATCATCTTCGAAACCACGGTTTTCTCTACGACGGTTCCGCAGGATGGCGGCTTTCGCCACTCTACGATCTCGAACCAACGCCGACACACGACAAGCCGAGAGTGTTGCACACTTATATAGACATGTACAATGGTACAGCTTCTTTAGATCTTGCTTACAGTGTGGCAGACGAATTTGACCTCAATTTGAATGAAGCACGCAAAATCGCTAAAGAGGTGGCAGAAGCAACAAGAAATTGGGCCCACGAAGCTGGTCGACTTGGAGCGGACAAAAATGACATTGAAACCATGAGTTCTGCATTTAACCATGACGACCTAAAGCTGGGGCTCAAGGCTAAGGTTGTTATAGGAAACTCCCGTGCCTGACGCAGAAACAGGGGGGAGGACACTCACCCCCAAAAATTTAAATTCAATGGGGAAGACAGAGGTGCCCCCAGAAAACTGGACCACCTCTCTTGGAGAAAACGGTTTATATATACACTGCCGCCACCAACACAAATTAGGGAGGCTTAGTCAACACAGTGATTTCAAAAACGGAGATTGCTTACTGCCAGCCCATGGCAGCGAATTCGCCTTTGTGGCACGGTTGTTCCGTCAGTTGCGAACGGGACACCAGGCAGCGACGAGGGTTTCGTAGTTAAGCTGGAACTACTTGTAGGCCTTAGTTTGAAGCCTAAGGCACATAAGGCCCAATAAAAAAGGACAACTCAACAAACAAGGTTGTGAACATCAAATAGACTGCCAGACATTCCCGCCTCTCAATTCAAACAAAAAAACGACAAATAGCGACATAATTATGCAAAATATATTCATTTTTCACCAAAAGCCTACATTTCGACTCTTGTTATTAATCATTTTCTTGTCGTTAATATGCACTCAATCATGCGAGGCAAACTCTATCGACCTTGATGAATCAGTACTTCAAAAAGTTAGAGAATTGTACACTGAAAATAAGTACGAAGATGCATCGAATATTTGCGAAGCAATACTTCAAAATAGACCTACAAAACAAACAAATGCCAACGTTCTTCTCGATTCGTATCTATTGTGCGGAAAAATAGCCTTTAGACAAAAACATTTTGAAAAAGCTGCCAGTATATTCTCAAAAGGAATAACACTCAATCCACAACTTGCTTCCCCTTATGCATTTTGTGGAAACGCCTATGTTAAACTTGAAGAATATAACAATGCGATAAATTATTATTCAAAAGCACTCAGTATTGATCCTATCAATTTGGACGCTCTTTATGGCCGAGGAGTTTCTTATCTTGATATTGGTGATTATCAAAAGTCAGAAAAAGACATAAATAAAGCCTTATCCATAAACTCGTTCATGTACAACGCGCATTGTATTCGCGGAACACTATACGAAATAAAAGGTGAAAGGCAGCTCGCGTTAGATTCGTTCAACACATCCATTCGCTTAAATGATACTTTTTCAACTTCACACTCACTAAGAGGCGACCTATATCGAAAGATGGGCTCTCTAAAAAAGGCAGAAACAGACTATAACAAAGCTATTTATATCAACCGCCATGATTCAAGAAGTTACAATGGTCTTGGGTTGCTTTATATAAAAACTGGCAAATATGAAAAAGCGATAAAATCATTATCAAAAGCAATACAAATTGAACAGTCGTGGCAATACTATGCCAACAGAAGCTTAGCATATGTAAATAGTGGGAATCTCATAAATGCAAAAAAAGACATAGAGGAAGCTATCAGCCTTAACCCCGAAGACAACTCGTTGCATTTATTCAAACAAAAAATATTAAACGAATTAAATCAATAGGCAATATCGCCGCCAAGTATCACAATCAAATTGTTTATATAAGAGGCCTACAGTGGGAAGATATGGTTTTTACGCGGGCCGGACAGGCGGCTCTGTTGAAACATATGACAATGGAAAACTAAGCGCGCTGGATGTGCAATTCGGCCCCATGAACGCGTATCAACGGGACCAACCATTCGCATTTAATCTCCTCCATGCAGCCCGAGCTACAAACCATTCAAAACAATTTTCCAAGCCGTTTCAGGATCTACAAGAGGTCGATGAGTATTTTTAAAAACAATACCCTTTTCGGCTGCCCCATCGTAAAACATCTTTGCTAATTGAAGCACTCCAGATATTCCCTCTGGCACAATATCTTTTTCTTCTGCACAAACGGTTGCCTTGTCTATTGCGAAATATCGACCATCTGGTTCGGGCATCTCAAACGAAAGCATTGCTGCCCATATATGAGCCACAGGTTTATATGCTGGCCATATATTATTCATTATATTTTTTTCACTTGTCCAAATCTCAGACGACGTCTTGTCTTTGGTGAAGGTCTTAATTGCCCCTTTTAATGAAACTTCATTAAAATATATCTCTCTAAAAAGAGCACCAGCAATATACCCATGCCTTGCTATAGATTCTGGAGCCCCTTTACCGTGCTGCGGGATCCTAGTGCCCAACACCGCAGCCATATAATTATTCCAACCATTAAATGAATCTGTAGCTTTCTTTATAAAAAATGCTCCTGCTGCTTCCGGTGAATAACCAACCGTGTCAACAAGGAACGAAATTGATTCCAACAGATACACAGCCTTATAATGCAAAAACTTCTTCAAATCTTTTTTTCTTGGAAACAGCATTGCACCAGCCAAATCAATTGCAACTGCTCGACTAGCAAATGGATCTTGCAAATCAAGCAACTCCATTTCGAATACTAATTCAGGCATTTTGACCCCTCCTTTCAAAAACGAAACAATCCGACAACAATCTAACTATTACGTATTTCCTCCACACAGCAACTCGGCGGCCCGATCACTGGCTTGCTTCTTCGTATCAGGCAAAAATTGACCATACCGCTTTGTCATGGATGAATCCTTGTGGGTCAGTAACTCCCCGATCATATCCAGTGAGAATTCGCCAGAATTGGCAAGGGTCACGGCAAAATGGTGACGGAGGCCATGGAATATTCTGAACTCCTTGGGGAGCTTCGCCTCTGTCTTGATTCGCTTCACTGCCGTGCATCCAGTACGAAGCACCCCGCCCTTTCCGGGGAAGATGTAAGGAGACTCTGGGGAATGCTCATTACGCCATTGAATTTGAGTCGTAAGGACCTCTTTGGCTTTCCCATTCATGGGGATTGATACGGTCTTCCCGCCTTTGGGAGAACGCAAGGTAATAAGGGCTTGCTGAAAATCTACATCACGATTTTCAAGCTTGAATATCTCGCCCCGGCGCATACCTGTGAACATAGCCAGTTCAAGCATTCTGCACACATCCTGCGCGGGCCATTCCTTGAGTACCTTAAAAAAGCGTTTGAGTTGGGCAGGAGTGAGGTATTCAACTACTTCATTATCTCGCTTGGGCATCTGAATGATGAACCCTAGAGGCTCACACAGACCATTCTTGACACCAAAATTGATAATCCGGCGGGTTATCTCCAAGCCGCCCCAGATAGAAGCGGCAGACATGCCTTCCATCTTCTTTTTGATCCGCTCCATGTCCAGAGGGCTGAGCTTCTTCACAGGCCGAGAGCCAAGCACAGGGGCAACGTGGTTATCATATCGCCCCTTATCTATCTTCGCCCCTTGGGATGCTTCACCACGAATCTTGAAATACTCGGTGGCAATCTCACTCAAAAAGACATTGGCCTTACGATTCTCCTCACGAAGCTCTTTATGGGTTTTAACCTCCTCCCCATGCCGAGCCTTCTTCAAGCGGTCAGAGCGAAGGTCAGCGGCAATCTGAGGGGTATATTTCTCGGACATCCACCCGACCTTCTCCCATTTGAGTTTGCCGTCTAAACGGTAGGCGATATGGTAACAAACGTCCGGCTTACCACGATAACGTTTAGACCTACTCTCGTAGTAATAGACACCTGGCCAACGCTTCCTATTGACAAGCAACCTTTGCCCAGTATTCTTAGATACCATCTAATCTCCTAGGGATACCCAACTGATTTACAAAGAAACACCACGATCCTGATCAAATTTTTTAATTGCAGAGCTAATTAAACAAAAATACTCATCGAATTCACTCATAACGAAACTCAAATATCCTTTTCGTATCATTAATTCATCCCACTTAATCTCTAGCTCGTCTTTATTCTCAATATATTCTAACAACTTTGAAGACTTACCCTCATCCTGCTCTTCCAGTTGACCAGCGTTATGAGCAAGAAGATTTCTAACCAAACGAATATAATTTAATGATTCCTTTTTCTCTGGGGAACAATTGAATTCATCCTCAAGATACTTCATACAGCTACCAACTATACTAAGTTGCCTATCACGCTTATATTTAATTCCAGAATATTCCTCCAATTTATTCACAACATACTGCAATTGTTTTTCCATTAATCCATAAATCGTTAATAATGCAGAAGATCGATGCAAGGTCGGATAATAGTCGAGAAAAATTTCATCCAAGCAATAGCAACCATCAGAAATCCCCTTATGACTTCTAGTAAGCCAACATCTACTTACAGAGTCACAATTATCATACGGTTCTTCAATTTCATGAGTCTCATCCATCTCACTATTTTCAAAATCACTTGCCATACGTTCAACTGATTTCTCAATTTCAGATATAAATGTATGCACCAAGTCCCCCTCAGGCAGCCCGCCCGAGGCCCACTGGGCAGGAATAAAATTCACCATATTGTAGACCATAGAACATTCCTTCAAATAATAAAGATAAGATTTTTTTGATACCGACAACCATTTTTTGCTAACCTATTGCTAACACCTAGATCAATTTTAGGCAATTTATGAAAAATTTGATTAAACTCAAATCACAAAAAACAACTCAAATTATCCTATTATTACAAAGTATATGAAGGTAAATTAAACAAGAATAGATTTCGTTAAAGACAGACCATTCTGCGTTCGGGACGCAGAGATCGGAGGTTCAAATCCTCTCATCCCGACCAGATAAATCAAGGCACTTACGATTTCTTTCGTAAGTGCCTTTTCTTTTTTATCTTTAATTATTCCCAGATGACGCTTTGTTACGGCGTATATTTAAAAATTATGCAGATAAGGAAAACTCTTTTTCCCTCGATTCATACGCCTTTAAAAACACTTCATCTCACAGAGTCCTTTTTCTCATGGTCAGTGCAAACCAGACTCACGATGCAAGCTACACCTAAAGCTATGACCAGACTCATGAGAAGAAAAAGTATGGTAAATCGCCAGCCAAAAGAACTTACCACAATGGGAAGCAATGCCGGTTTGATGGAACGGCAACCAACAAAATTGGCAACGTGGAAAACCGATGCACCTTTATCCCGCAACGTTTTAAAAAGCGGATACCACGCATAGACTGGTCCCATTGATAGGATTCCAGCCAAAGAAGACAGCACGATCCCCTTGGCTCCAGCGCTCCGCCCCAAAAAACGAACAACCACAGTTGGGGACAGGAACCGATTAAAGGCCACCATCATGACAACGGCAAAAAGCATAGGCAACGCCAACTGTTGAAACATGTCCACACAGATATGCAATGAACGCTCCGTGTTTTCTGGCTCTAAAAGAAAACCGAGGCCATAGAGCAAGCTGACTCCCAGAGGAAATAACCACGGTCTCATTACGGACATTGAAGAAGAAACGTGCTTCTGGCTCATACTGCGCCCCCTGCCAACAAAAGGAAAAGTAACGCCATGAGAATAGCCAGAATAAAACCGGCAATATTACGTACCAAGGCAAAACGCATACCAAGAGCCGCCACTTCTGCCGGGAGTTGAATAATTCCGACATTGACCCAAGCGAACATCAAAGCAGCTGCACCGGCGACGCCCACACCGGCACTCAGCAGGCTTTTCCCGATAATATAACTATTCACGGGATTCCCCGCTAACAAACTTCCAATGGAAGCCCCACACACAGCGTCATACAAGGGTGAGTTTGAAAACAGGGAAAGCAGTGTTTGCTCCGAAACGAATCCACGAAATAACCCCAGAAGCAAAATCACTCCCACAAGACGGGGCAAAAGCGTGGAAAACTGTTGTCCTCCCTTTCGCAACGCTTCACTCCATACGGCCTGTCTGGGGACTGCGTCATCACCATCCTTTGTTCTTTTTTTCTCACCCACGGATGATCGAGATTGCATATAGTTTGTAATTGCCTCACCAACAGGTCCAGAGACCGAAGAAACGACTTCAATACCTTGTTTCTTTAAAACTCCGATAATATTTGGAGCAATATATTCCACAAGGACAACCTGCACCCCCATGTTGACCACTTGCGTCAAAACCATGAGCCCTGCCCCTGCCCCGGAAGAACGAGGAGGACCTTCCATCACTTCGAAAGACATATCATCGGTATCTACCACCAACAGGTAGGCAGCAGTGCCCAACTTGCATTCAATATGACCATCCAGATTGGGAAGCGTACTTGGAACAGCAATTTTCATTCTAACTCCAACTCCTCGTTGTTGCCAAAGAACTACTTTACAGATTCATCTATTTCAAGACGATCTTGGCGAAACAATTCATGTGCACCCAATAGCCGATTATTTTCATACGAAATTGAGCATAGCCCCGAATTTCAATCAATTAACTTTCGTTACGTATAAATATTGACAACAGTTGAGGTTGAATGTCATTTTCATTAATGAAAAATATACAGCACTTTCAAGAAACAGAATCAATGCTTTCTTCACGGGTTGTATGAACACGCCTGTCAAAATAAAGATCGGCTATCTTTCTCTACAGCTCAAATAATCATAACAAAGGAATATCAATGTCAAAAGTGATTACCGGAAATATCTCAGATGCAGTGGCAGACACACTGTTCATCACCCTCTATATGCGTTGCCTTGAAACCCAAAGACAGGACGGGATTATCGAAGATCAGGAAGCATGCCGCATTGTTGAATCCATTGATTACGATTTTTCCAAGTACGACAAGGCTGTTCGTAGTCAAATCGGCACCTGCATTCGAGTCAGGCACTTCGATGATATCACCCGAAAATTCATCGAAAAAAAAGCTGATCCTGTGGTCGTCAATCTTGGATGCGGACTCGACAGCCGTTCCTACAGAGTCGGCATGGATAAAGCCACCTACTACAATGTAGATTTGCCTGAAGTCATGGAACTTCGTGATAAACTTCTACCTCCTGACGAGCAAAATAACTCAATACATAAGTCGATGTTTGACACATCCTGGATTCAGGACATCCAACACACACACCCTGAAGCGAATATTCTTGTTCTCTCTGAGGGAGTGCTCATGTATTTCAAGGAAGAAGAAGTGCGTCCGGTTTTGGAAGAAATTGCGCGTTCCCTGTCACCTGGAGAACTCGTTTTTGATGCCTGCACAGAATTAGGGTGCAAAATGTCGTCTCGTCACGACACGGTAAAACATACCAATGCACGCTTTCAATGGGGCCTTAATGACAACTCACTGCCTGAGAAGTGGGCCTCCAACCTGCGCCTGCAAGATGTTTCATACTACATGGACCAAGAAAAACATCGATGGGATATCATGTCCAAATTCATGTCCTATATCCCCAACATAGCCAAAGCATTCAAAATGCTACACTTCACAATAACCCCGGCACGTGTACGGGCCTGACGTCCAAGACGTATACCTTGAGCAGGCCTGCTCCACTTCAACCAACGACTTTTGTCATCGTAAAAAAAACGACGACAGGGTCTTCTGTAGGCCAACAAAACAGTTAAAGCCCCGACTCGCTATTGAGCCGGGGCTTTTTGATTGAAGATACCGCCCGCTTAGTTAAGCGCTTCTTTCCGGGCAACCTCAAGATCATCAATTACCGCGAGAGGAGGAATAACACGACGACTGAATTTCTTGTTCCCCGATAATCTTTTCAAAAACGATTTGGCAGTATTCCAATCACGTTTTTCCCACGCGCACATGGCTAGAAAATACAAACTATCTCCAGACTTTACATCACGTTGGACAACCCTTTCAAACATTTTTTCGGCCTCAGTAAACCGACGGGCCTGATATAAAATATGGCCTTTCTTTTCAGCCACAGAGGCTGAATTACCCAATCGCGAAAGTTGACGTATAGCTTCTTCGGATCGACCGGCAGAGGCAGACAACAACGCAATCTTCATGGATTTATCAGTATCAGACACACCGGGATAGGCTCGCTTCAAAGTGGCCGACGCCATCAATGGAGCATTTGAATAAGCATACAACGACGCCAGTCGCTCAAGCTCCTTTGGCGACGAAGGGCGAAGACGATAGCATATTTCCAATGCACTGGCGGCCTTTTCATATTCTTCCCTGTCAAGATGAAGCTTGGCGAGTAACTCCCAGTAAGGAGCCTCATTCGGGTTCTTTGACAAGTATTTGCGCAACATCGATTCCGCCTTCTTAAACTGACCAGCCTCTAGATGAGAGTGCACGGCGAGCCGTACCCACTCTTTTTTTGGGGTCTGTTCCATGGAAAGAAGCCGACTCATGACTCGGGCGGCAGCAGTATAATCTTCACCGCTATAATAGGCCGACCCTGCCTGAAACAGAAGAACCGGCTTCGGTGGCGACAAAAGAGAATGAGCTTTTTCAAAAAGTTGCCCCGCTTCTGCGTAGCGTTCAAGTTCATAGCAGGTCACGGCACTATTTCGAGCCAACAATTCACTCTCAGGGTACGCCTTTAATCCGTCACGAAACGCCTTTAAGGCTTTTCCCTTGGCACCATCTTTGTGATGCACTCCGCCGAGCATAAGATAAACCTGCAAAGGAATCGCTTCGTCCGTTTGCGCCATGTACTCATGCAAAACAGTAACAGCGTCTGCCAACTGAGAATCGTCCATGCACATCTGCGCCTTATGCAAAACCTGACGCGCCTGTGGAGGGATTCGATCCGCAGCATTGGCTACCCCTGCAAAAAACATCAAGAGCAAAAGAAGTGGAAAAATTCGGGTCATAATCATTGTGTCAGCTCGAAGACAAAGGGAAGAAGAACCCAAGTATCTACGGCTTCCCCCTTGTACTTACCCGGCTGAAAACGCCAGCGTTTGGCGGCCCTCAGTGCGGCATCATCAAAAATGCCTGCCGGGGTTGAAGAATTGATGGAAAGATTTTGCGGCTTGCCTTTCGCTGTGACGAGCATACGAACAACAACCTCTCCTTCGACTCTGTTTCTTTTGGCGACATAGGGATAATCAGGAGGGACGCTCCGCAAAACCTGCGGAATTTCATCCACTTCATCCATAGCAAAACCGATACCTCCAAAATCACCGGAAGGAAGGGCAATCCCCCCAGCCAATCCGGGGTACATATCGGTAGAAAACGCGGGAGTCTTCATTGTCATGGCTGGTTTTGTGGGCTTATTCTTTGCCGTCGTCGAAAACAACTTGGGAAGCTGCTTGGGTGGCTTGGTTTCATCCAGTTTCTTACGTTGTAATTCTGGTTCAAGCTTGTCCTGTTGCGGCTGAGCAAGACGAATTGCTCCGTCCACAACGGTCATCCCCTTAGGAACCGGAGCATCATTAAGCATCAACACACAGACATAGATCATCCCCGCCATGAGAACCGCTCCCAAGCATGATGCTACGAACTCTCCGGCACCTCTATTTCGCGCAATCATCATTGCTTCCTTGCCGCAATGCTAATGTTTTTGACCCCAGCCAAACGGCATTGGTCCAACACCTGCACGGCATTTCCGGTCATACTTTCCTTATCGGCAACAATAACCACGGAACCTTCCGGCATTTCTGCGAGAAAACGTTCCATATATGCACGTACCGACCGAATATCGAGAGATCTACCCTCAACAAAAATCTGCCCATCACTGGTCAAGCCTAACAAGACATTGGCTTTTTCCTTGGTTTCAGCAGACTGTGCCGAAGGGCGTTGAACATCTACACCGGATTCACGCACAAAACTCGTTGTTACGATAAAAAAGATAAGCAGAATGAACACCATATCAATGAGTGGGGTCATATTGATCTCACTCTTGCGCGATCTGGCTCCACGAGCATAACGAATACTTTTCATCACGTATTCCTTACCTTGCGGACACTTCTGTCTGATGTTGCAAACCTATACAAAACAATTCCATACGGCCCTTGAATTTCTGAGCTCGCTGAAAGAGAAACCCTCCCAGCAAAAGTCCGGGAACAGCGACCACCAAGCCGCTCTGCGTAGTGACAAGAGCTTCGGAAATACCGGAGGCCAAAGCGCGTGCGTTCCCCGTTCCAAACTGAGAAATGACATCAAATGTTGTAATCATGCCAGTAACGGTACCCAGCAAGCCAAGAAGTGGAGCCACGGCCGCAAGAATCAAAATCGTCCCAATATAGCGCATGGACTTAACTTCCTGACGCATACGCATGGCTTCCAGCATTTCCCGATTCAACTCCGAATCATCGCATTTCTGCTCCATATACTGGGAGAGTATGTCCCATTGCCACTGAGCGATACCAGCCTTGCATACACTGCTTTCCCCCTGAAAAAGGTCACAACTCTGCTCGGGAGAGGTTTCCTTACGCTGCTCTCTCACAAATCGAATAATTTTAACGATAGCCAGAGTCCACATAATCAAAGAAAGCGTAAACAGGGGAACCATAATATCCCCACCGGCCTGAAAGTAATCTGCCATTCGTTCCGTAAGATTATGCAGCTGCATCGTACTCCTCCCGTTTTTTGATCTTGCCCAACTTCATAAGTGCCACGGCAAAACCGGTTCCCTTCTCCTCCATATCACCGATAATCCTGTCCACCCGTCGCTCAAGTATGTGATGCAAGATCATGATGGGTACAGCCACGGCAAGACCGAGTTGGGTCGTAACAAGAGCTTCAGAAATGCCGCCCGACATCATACGAGGGTCGCCTGTGCCATAGACAGTAATAATCTGGAAAGTATTGATCATACCGGTCACCGTACCGAGCAGGCCCAGAAGTGGCGCAACCGCCGCAAGTACGTTCAATGTTGGCAAAAACCGTTCAAGCATGGGCAATTCCCTGAGCAACCCTTCCTGAAAGGCATTTTCGATAATCTCACGGGTATTCCCAAGATACTTAAGCGTATGACCAATAATTCTACATGTGGGATAATGAGATTGTTCCTGACAAAACTTTCGGCACTCCTGCCACTGCCCCGTATTCACCATGTCCAAAATCGTAGCGATGTTCCGATCAGAATTTCCACGAATTCGACTCAATGAATAGAACCGTTCAATAACGAGAATCATTGCAACGATACCTACCAGAATGATCGGCCAGACAAGCAGTCCACCGGCACTCAACCATTCGTAAACTCCCTTCTGTTCCTGAGCCAGACGAGTAAAGGCGGCGCCATTTGAAATATCCACCGGGAAGACATCGCTCTTCCCGTCAAAATATTCATCCATCAAGCTCGAAAGACTCCACCCCGGATCACCTTGTACTGCGACCAATTTGCTCCCGTCATTACCCGGACGCAAAAAGCCGAGCGAACCATCAGCCAAACGGTATGCCATGGTGAATGTTCCGACACGAAGGAGATCGCCGGTTTTGTCTTTGCCATCGGTACCAATGAAATCACCCGACCGCCTCATAATGGTTCCTGAAGCCTGCAACTCATCAAGAAATAATGACAAAAGATTCTGAATCCCTTCAAGGCCAGGGAACTTCTCCGGTTGAAGCACTTCCGTTAACACAGCTTCACGTTGCGGGAATTCGGAAGTTGTCAGACTTTCATTAAAGTAATCACGCGCCTGCTTGGCCGCAGTACGTATGGTGCCATCAATAGTCTTGAGTTCATGAGCCTGCTCAGCGAGCTCCTCTTGCAAGGCTTTTTCCTGTTCAAGAAGAGCCTCATACTGTGTCTTGGAAATATCGAATTGCTTCTGTTTACTCTTGATGGACTTTTGCAACACGCTCTTTTCCGACATTATCTCCTGACGTTCACGAGCTACAATCTTCGCCGTCTGCCGAACATTCTTTTGGGCCTCACTGGCCGAAGCAGTCACTTCCTGAGCCACCTGCTGCCACTGCTGAGCAAAAGCAGGTGTAGAGAGGGTCACAAGAGCGACAAGGGTAATAAACAATGATTTCATTGGACAGCTCCTATAGGCAACTCAAGAAGTTGGACTGCACGCTTTCGCTCGGCCATCTCCCGAGCCCGTCGAAGAGTTCGGACATAATCCTGAGCAAGTGGCTCCCATGAATTAGATAACTTATCCCAAACACCGGCAGCAGATCCGTCAGAGGCCTGATAAAATAACGCAGTACGGCCAAGTCTAAAGACGGAAACCTGCGTCGGAACACCGTTCAAGACCAATTCCTGTGTTGTTGTGGCAACGTTTCGTCCGTACTCAGTTTCTACGAGAAGCGCTTCAAACACCCTACGGAGTTTTTCGCTGAGACCGAGACGATAATCATCCAAAGAAGAACGGAGGAATGCGATTCTCCCCTGTCGTTCATCAGCCAAAAACGGTAAATCCTGCGCGACATACTCATCAAGCGTTGTCACCACGGTTTCAAGAAAAGGCTCCAATTGCATACGAATACGTTTGACCTCTTCCTTGCGTCGCTCCAATTCCGCAATTACAACCCGTTGTTTTTCAATATATTTTGAATACTTTTTTGTCTGAAAATCCAACCAGTCATCCATGGCCTTCATATCTCTTATTTCATCCGCGATCCCGGCCTTTGTGTCCGTCCACTGGGTGTACAATGTTTGCGCCTTGGCTTCGGATGCTACGGCTTTTGCCATTTTCGCATGAACTTCTTCAGGCGTTGCAGCCCCTTGAGCCCCAATGGGCATAAGAAGTAATAAGGCCATTGCAAACGTGCTCCTAATCAACATGTGTGCTCCTGAACGAATCAACAACCGAGGTGATCCGGCATATGTATTTCTTTAATCAAAGGGTCCTGCACAGGCATTACTTTATAAGCAAGCTTTGTGATGATGAAAATCATTTTCAATATCAAGTGGACATCTACACAGAATAAGTTCGTATGTAAAGCCTCTCCTGCTCAATCTTTTCTTTCTTTCCCAAAAGGCTTGGTCAAAGAAAGCAATGTGGGAGTGATAAAGAAATCAGCAGCAAGAGCGGCAAACAAGCCTGAGCCAACCAAAAAACCCATGCTCACGAATATTTTTACATCCGAAGCCATATAAGCCGCAAAGCTCAACGTCAGTACAATCGTTGTCATGAGCAAAGCCCCGCCAACGGCTAAAAAGGTTCGACGGTTGCTCTCGGCATAACGTCCGCAATGCTCAAATTCCAGTTGGCTATGGTTAATAAAATGAATCGTATCGTCGACCGCCAACCCAAGCAGCATGGGAATAATCGTGACTGTGACAAGATCAAGCGGGATATCAGCAAAGCCCATGATTGCACCAACAACCAATGCGGGAGCAATATTGGGGATCATGGCAATTAATCCGATCTTAAGACTGCCGAACACAATCATCATAAGGAAGGTGACCACCATAAAGGCAAAGAAAAGAACTTTATCTGCCCAAAAGATACAGCTCCGTCATCAAAGGTCCGAACAACCGGCATGGCCTGCACAAATTCAACGACCGTGCTGTTGATTCTTTCTCTTTCCGCATCATAGCGACGTTGCATTTCCGTATTCCCCCGCATGCCCAGCCACATGCACACTCCACCGGTCAGCAGGACACCCAAAGCGACCAAAGCCAACCGCCAATCGACCAGCAGCAAAAGAACCAATGTCGCCAGCGGAGCAGCAACACCACGCCCGATCATGGGAGTACTGTCAGCCACGAAGGCATGCAAAGCCTTGACGTCATCCTGCACCACTTTGGCAATCGCTCCGGAACCATGCCCCAACAGATAGCCAAGTGGTATTTTCGCTAAGTGATCAGTCAAGTTTGTGCGCAACAAGATTTCCAGCCTGAAGGCCGCAAGATGCGAAACGGTAAACGAATACATGCGAAGAAAAATAGAAGCCAAAGTCAAGGAAATGGACAGAAGTACCCATACCCACAGCCGTGGGTCTTTGGTAAGAAGCGCTGTAATTACCAAAGCAAGAGAAGCGACACCACCCAAACCGGCAATGGAGCCAACAGCCGACATCACCATGGCCAAATGAATGCCCGGATTAACAGGTCGCATCAGTTCCCAGATACCACGCTTGTTTTTTTCACCACCACCAGAACATAGCGATGTTTGTTCACAACAACTCTTTTTTGTTTGTGAATACATTTTAGACCTCACTTGATGAAGGAGACGACATCCCAAACAAAAGGAAATCTTCATCCTTCAAAAGGTTTCAAGTAATAAGAAGAAACGACATTATTCCCAACCCCAAAATGGCGTCATACGCACAAAATCACACACTGAAGAACTGGAAAAAGACAGAGCTACAGCCCTCCAAATTTCCCGCGATCATTCAGGGATATCCACAGGCTTTGTTCGTTTGATTCAGGACTTGAAGAAATACAGAGGCAAACCTTATGTTTCCACCCCGATCAGTAGAAACTAAGACGCAAACAGGAAAAATTGCCTAGAGGTATAAAGGAAGGATGAAACACTCAACTAGGAACGAACAAGATAGGAAGACGGCAGCCGGCCATGAAAACGTTTGAAGGCCCTGCTAAAATGGCTAGGATTTGAATACCCCACAAATGCAGCGGCCTGCATGACCGAGCGTCGTCCGGACTCTATGAGCCCCAAAGCCTTTTCCATACGAAGCTTACGAATATACGCTCCGATGGACAGCCCGGTCTCTGCACGGAAATCAGTTTTGAGATAGCATTCATTAATCCCAACCCGTCGCGATAATGAAGAAATAGTCGGCGGTGCACCCCACTCTTCATCCAAAATACTCCGGGCTTCATCAACAGCACGTTGTCGCTGTGGCCGATTACCCGGACAATGGTTTTTCAATGGGCCGTCAAGCATCAACATTCGACACAAAAAATCAAGGGCCAAAGACTCAAACCGCAATCGACCACACAGTGTATGCCGTTGAGTCAAGTACAATTTACTGGCTATCTGCATGACCGGATGGTCGCAAGGCATGGCCCGTGCCTTTGGAACAGCGCCGAATTGAACGAATTCATTACGCTGCGACCTCCCTTCCACAAGCTTTTCGAGAGACTGACTCAATTCACAGGAGGCACCCCCTAGCCATGCGTCCAGCATCCCTTGAGACAACCCTACGGAGATGCCACTGATAAACTTTTCTGCCGGTTGCACACACCTCACTTCCCCTCGTTTCCCCGTACAAAACCACAAATCACCACCCTGAACGATTTCCGCCTGACGCCCGTCCAAAGACGAAATTCTAAAATCACCAGAAAGCATAATGCTAAATTTGAAAGAGGACCCTAACTCCTCGTAATGGCTATCCAACGGGTCTTCGAGTTTATAACCGCACAGCCCCACACTGGGCCCGCTGTTCATATGCAGCAACTCTGAGAATCCCTCACCAAACCCCTCGGATACTTCCCATCGATAGTCATCATAGCAGCCTCCCCTAGAAATCGGTTTCTCTACAAAATGACGCAGGCCATTGTAATAATTCTGATACTGCTCAACAATAGATGAGCACCCTTTGGCCCACATGCCGATTCCTGATTCCATATATATGAAAGAACCTACTCGATTGTTATGTCCATTTTGACCTCATCATACTCAAAATGATCAGCTCTGAATTGCTTCATAATCCAATCTTCCAAGTTCATAACCAAGAGGGATGTCACACTGAACATTCACCATATTTTATGAGGTTGATTTTCATTATCAATATGCATATCCTCTGTCAAGATACGATTTAATAGACCACCTCTCACCATTCCGACTCTTTCATAAAGCCAATACAACCTTAAAAAAGGATTTGCGACTATCTCGTCACAAATCCCTTCATTCAATTTAGAATCGTCTGGATTTACTTCTCTGGGTAATACTCCAGCAGTGCCTTCACGCATTTTTCCAAAGTATCAACAGGTTCCATGGTGGCGTTCTGTTTGACTTTCATGGCAGCCAGAATAACGGCATGATGTTTTTTCAATCGCTCAACATAATCTTTCTGATCTGGTTTGACGCGCTGGGTCAAAAAATAATCTGCTATCGCACTGATAATTCTTTGTGAGTGTGCTTCCTTGTTCATGACCCAACGAATGAACTGCTGTTTTGATTGAACGTCAGTCTTTCCGACCAACTCATTAAGCATGGTCACGGCTTTACGAACTGTCGTCACATCTTCCATCATGGCAACAACACGCGCATTGTCGTCATAAATACCACACGGTACCTGACAATGTGTTAACGCCTGTCGAGGGAGCATCACGACAGAGAGACAAACAACCAACAAGAACCCTACCCGTAGTACAATTCTCATACTCAAATCTCCTTGAACAAAGTTATTACATCTAAACCCAATTTTATACGGTTTTGCGGTGATTGCGTCCAGTATCAACGAGCATATTTCTATTCACGTTAAGAATATAAAAGCATCCTCTTTCATGCTGGCCTGTACATAATTCCATACCTCTTACTGGTGAGAATTCACTAAAAATGATATGGTCACATGGGTTTTCTCACCTTCCCGTATCCTCAACGCACATACCCATGAACTATTATTCACTTTTTAAAAGGAGAAGTTTATGTGTGCATCCAAATTTTGGATTCAAGGACTGTCCATTTTTATCCTTGCGACAGTCATTGTACTCTCTACGTCCTTTGTCTGGGCGTATGGAGGGGGAGGAGGCGGAACAGGAGCCTTTGAACGAGACGCAAATTCCGGTTGTGGAGCCTCCTTTGGAACGATGGGAACATACGTTCCATATTCAAATGGCATTACAGACCACGCCTCATACCAAGCTCAATTTGAAGCTGATGTCGCAGAGGAACAGGCTGATGTCCGCGATGGCTACCATGGAGACTATCATGACAAAAAAGATGAAGGCCGAGCCGTATCTGCCATCGCCTGGGATGAGACCCTTGATGTCTCTCCGGATGAACGAAAACTCGCCTTTGTCCTTGAAAACATGATGGCAAATGGTGCGATCAACACACGACAAGCATACGCAATGATGGCAATTTACCGAGCAGGAAAGGAACGGCAACGACAACAAACGAGCCGCTCCAGGCGGCGGTATTAATGAGGAGATCATAATGAACATCAAATCCCCCATTCTCTTCATTACACTTTTGGTGATCCTGGGCTTCACCTCAGGATGTGTTACTAGCGGCTCATCAACAAAGGCTCCGGCTACGCCGACTTACCAACCTCAAATAACAGGTGAAAAAAGCCTTTATCCAGATGAGCAAGTAGCTGTAACGACACTGACATTAGCAAAACAGGGCATCCTTCCTCAAAACGGTGTTATCTCCATGGCTCCGGATGCGACAGTCACACTAACTCAACCCGTGGCCGGATTCTCCGTTATGAAGGAAGGAGTCACGGGTATTCGACAACTTCAAAATGGTGACATAGCTGTGGAAGTATTGTGCGAATACCAAGACTCACTCGGACGAAAAGCTTCCATGCTTGATATGGCAACGTACACCCTTCGCCAACCTACTGGACAAGAAGCAAAAACAGTGTCTGAAAACATGGTCGCCGAACACAAAATCACCATGAATAAATGTACACCGGAAATGCAACAGCAAACCATGGAATCCATCAAAACATTCCAAACTTCCGTAGGACTCTCACCAGATGGTATACTCAGCCCGCAAACGGCAATGGCGATGGTTCAAGGGATGGAATTCCAGGAATTCACCGGATTAATATCTGCTCCGATATATTCAACAACCCCACGATTTGAAATATATTTCATTGATGAAGTCGTGGCGAAAAGCGCACCGGACACCTATCTCAAGGGATTCAACAGCTTGGAAGCAGTACGAATCAAAGCAATTCCAGCCTCCCAATTCGCAGCCAGAGCAAAAAGCGGTGGAAAATACCTCGCCTTGATCTACTTCATGGATCAACTTCCTAAAGACACCCCGATTCAGATTGGACTCTCAGAGTTCAGCACCAGAAAAGATAATGACAGGAAAGCCACTATGAAACCCATGTATGCCACAGGACAGGATTGGCCTGTGGTCGTCGCTCCATTCAGTTTAAAAAAAGTTAATTCCAAACTGTACGCGCATGTTTTGATCAGTGGCAAAATAGCTGGAACAACAAAATTGAAATAAAACCAATCCAAGTGCCAAAAGAAAAGGGTCTACGTTTTATCGACGCAGACCCTTTTCTTTTGGCATTAATAATCACACTACATTCATACAACTCAATCGGAAATATCACGAATCATCAGGGAGCAAGCCGGCTTTTTGAAGCCGTGCTTTCTTGGTGGCAATGTCCGCTCGAAGATATGTAAGTTGCGTGGTGAGTATGGACTCAAGATGACCTTCGTGCCTATCTTCCAACAACTGTCGATGATTGCAGCTCTGTCGCTCTGCCGCCTCTGACAACGCCTGAAGATGGTTTGAAACTCGTAAATGTGTAATCTCAACATTTCCGAGATACGCAGCCGGTTTACCATCACAAAGCATTCGCAAATCCATATCCAGATCATCAAACTGACTCGGAGAAAAAAGCAAGTCAAACCCCCTTCTCTTATGCAATTCATCTAACCTGAAAAGATGACAACATCCGGTAACTGAAGACGCGTAGCGTCGATAATTCAACTGTGACGGGATCAAACACTCTGTCGAAGGTTCATGGAGCACGACCCGCCCGTCCTGTTTCGCGGCATCTTCACGACTCAGAACAAAACCGTCCGCATGCTGTGTAATACTGGGGGAAACAGCGTCACGAACCCGGCAACCCCAAACTCCGGCATCAGGAAATTCTTCGGTCCCAGCCGCAAGACCAAGCAACCAATCGTGCGGAACAATGACATCGTCATCAAGAAAAACAACCCACTCGGCCTCATCTTTCCCGGCAGCGTCTATCAGCCAATTTCGTGCCGCAGGCGCTCCCACATTTACAGGGAGATCAACGATATCCAGTTCACCATTGAAACGGGACTGGGCCGCTTTCACAATTTTCAGACTCTCGTCTTCGCTCCCATTCACAAGCACTCGCACGGAAACATCCCCGACACTCTTGCTCAAATCGGAAGCCAGTACACTTTCAAGCGTTCGGCCAAGTTCATCCGCTTTATTATATGAATAAATACACACCACACATTTCCCATCCAAACGAACATCTCTTTTCGCAGGAAAGAGCAAACTGTCCATGAACAACAAGGCGGATGTGTGCTGAGGAAATTCTTCCAACAAGTTCTGGAGTAAAGCCATGGCCTTTTCATTCTGACCGATGTTGGCATAGGCCGTAGCAAGATTAAACCCGACAATTGTCGCCCCCAACTTTTCCAGCAACGGCTCATACGCCCTGACCGCCCCTTTACATTTCCCGTGCGCCAAGAGGGATTCTGCCAGCAACAATTGCGCAAGTTCTGGTTCCACTGGTGCGAGAACGCGCTGTATAAAACCTTCTAGCCAACCCCACTTTGAAAGAAGGCCCTGATACAACATGGCCTGCCGAACAACAGGCAAGACCTTGTTTCCACGGGCCGAGTTCATCAGGCACTCATCAAGTGCTGCATATTGTCCTTGGGCAAAAAGGACAGAAGCTTTGAGATTACCTTCTCCATGGCCCAACAAAACAATACGTTTGGCAACCGCCACGGAATGAGGCGTCATCATTTGCCTGACAGCAGGAATTCCTTCATAAAGCTTTACGACTTCACTGGCTAATGGCGCGTTCAAAGGAAACTCCGCCCAAGCCATGCAGAAAAGTCGAGATCCGAGCTCTATCAACGAAGAGGCTCCTGCACCGGCTCCATTGGCCAAGGTAAAGGCTTTTTGCGCAGCAGCAAGCAGATGGTTGTGGCCCCTTGTCCCGAAAAGCAGATAATCCTTCAAATCGTGCTCTCTCGTGCTATTATAATTCACATGTCAAAATACAGTCTGTTGAACTGACATGAATACAATATTTATTCCAACGAAAAAGACTTCTCCTCTTTTCCGTCTTATCGTATCCTACCCATCGTCAAAAACAGAACATAACAAACGGAATCAATATGCCACCAGTCAAGACATCCATATTTCAACTTTTGAAGATCGGCCCCGGCCCCTCCAGCTCCCACACCATTGGCCCCATGAAAGCGGGCTATTACTTTATGAAACTTGTCCGCAATCTTCCCAAGGAAGACCGATTGCGCTCAGACGGGTTGACTATCCGGCTCTTCGGTTCTCTGTCTGCCACGGGTGAAGGTCATGGCACTCGCCGGGCAGTCATGTCCGGTTTGCTCGGCTTTCTGCCCGACACATGCCATCCTAATGTATTGGAAGAATTCGACGACAAGGATCAGGAATTTGAGCTGGACCTCGACGGCAAGGCTCTCTCATACCGTCCTCGTGACATGATTTTTGATGCCGTCCAGCATGATTACCCACATTCAAACACAATGATCTTTTCGCTCAAGGCAGGAAAAAAGACTCTGCTTGAACGTACGTACTATTCCATCGGTGGAGGATTCCTGCATTGGGAAGGCAGAAAAGAACCCAAGCGTGGCGAACCTGCCTACCCGTATAAAACCATGGCTCAACTCAAAGAGCATCTGCGAAACAACTCCATGAGGCTCCACGAACTCATCCTGGCCAATGAAAAGGCTATTACGGGCATGAGTGAAGAAGAAATATTCGCGGGACTGGACCATATCGTCGAAGTCATGGAACGCGCCGTGGAACTTGGAATCCAAAGCACAGGCTCACTCCCCGGTCCTATAGGACTCCAACGAAAAGCAGCCGTCATGTATGAGCAGGCCAAGGCTGAACATTTTCAAGGACCGGGATTCGTCAAAGCCTTTAACGCATACGCCATGGCTGCTTCAGAGGAAAACGCTTCCGGCCACTGTGTCGTCACCGCTCCGACCTGTGGTGCGGCCGGGGTAATTCCCTCAATCATATTCATGCTCAAGCGACATATGGGAGCCTTGCAAAAAGAAATACACGAAGGACTTCTTGCCGCCATAGCCATCGGTTTTCTCTGCAAGCACAACGCGTCCATTTCCGGTGCCGAAGTCGGATGTCAGGGCGAAGTCGGCGTAGCCTCGGCCATGGCCGCAGCCCTCCTTGCCTATGCTCGGGGGTATCGCTTTCAGGTGACCGAAAACGCCGCTGAAATCGCCATGGAACACCACCTTGGCCTGACTTGTGATCCGGTCGGTGGATATGTGCAAATTCCCTGCATCGAACGAAACGCCATGGGCGCCATCAAAGCGTATAACGCCTACCTTATCGCAACCACTCTGGACGAATCATATCAAAGAGTCGATCTGGATAAGGCCATTGAAGCCATGGCCCAGACAGGCCGAGACATGTCTCGCAAATACAAAGAAACGTCATTGGCAGGTCTCGCGCAGAGTGTCACCGAATGCTAAGACTCACATTATTGTAAATCTACATGTTTTAAACAAAGAATCTTTCGGCAACATAGAACCAAAACCGAAAATTGTTTGCCTAGCGCCCCATATTTTGCTACAAAACGCCTTGGCTTTTAAGCCTAATCCATTCTTGGAGATACATGTGATTTCTTTCAAAGGTGTTAACAAGTGGTATGGGGACTTTCAGGTCCTCAAAAATATCAACCTGAACATTGCCAAAGGCGAAGTCGTCGTCGTTTGTGGCCCGTCCGGGTCCGGCAAATCTACCATGATCCGGTGTATCAACCGGTTAGAGCCAATTCAGGAAGGCGACATTACAGTCGACGGAATGAACGTATCCGACCCACGTACAAACATGACCCTGCTCCGGGCAGAAGTCGGTTTTGTATTCCAGCAGTTCAATCTCTATCCGCACATGACGGTTATGGAGAACATCACGCTGGCACCCACCATGGTTCGCGGCATGAGCCGCGGCGAAGCCACTGCCATCGGTATGGACCTTCTCAAGAAGGTAGATATCCCCGACAAGGCCGGGGCGTATCCATCCCAACTGTCAGGCGGTCAGCAGCAGCGCGTTGCCATTGCTCGCGGTCTGGCGATGCAGCCCAAGATCATGCTCTTTGACGAGCCAACATCCGCGCTCGACCCGGAAATGATCAACGAAGTGCTGGATGTCATGAAATCGCTGGCCCGTGAAGGCATGACCATGATCTGCGTCACCCATGAAATGGGCTTTGCCCGAGAAGTGGCGGACCGGGTCATATTTATGGACGAAGGGAATCTCGTTGAAGAAAACACGCCTGAGGAATTCTTCAATAATCCGCAGAGTGATCGGACCAAAGATTTCCTGAGCAAGATTCTCAGCCACTAGGCACAGAATATCTGCCTTTGTCGGACACAGTGTCCGCCAAAGGCTTTTTTATGGACTCAACCATTAGGAGAGGTAAATGAGAGTTCTCAAAATCACCGTCATGGCAGCATTGCTGGTCATGGCAGCTTCCGTAGCTTTCGCAGGTCCGACCTACGATCGCGTTATGTCCACAAAGGTCGTCAAAGCCGGGCTGTCCAATCAGGGTATCCCCTTCGGCTTCATTGATGACAAGAACGAGTGGGTCGGTTTCGATGTCGATATGGCTGCTGAAATTGCCAAGCGTCTCGGCTGCAAGCTCGAAAAGACTGTTGTGAATAACAACACCCGTATTTCCTTTGTACAGACCACACCGTCCAAGGTTGACATGGTTCTGGCAAACATGACCCACAAACGCGTACGCGACGAGAAGATTGATTTCTCCATCACCTACTTCTTCGATGGTCAGAAGTTCCTGGCCAAAAAAGGCACAGTCAAAGACGTCAAGGATCTGGCTAAGATGAAAGTCGGTTCCATGCAGGGTACCACCTCCATCGTCAACGTGACTGCCTACCTGAAGTCTCTGGGCAACGCCAACCCCAAGGTCATCGGTTACGACGGTGAAGTCGCCATGTTCGAAGCCCTGCGCTCCGGTCGTGTACAGGCTATCTCCACTGACTCCACCTTGCTGCTCGGCTACGCTGCCAAGGTCCCCGGCCAGTTCGAACTGGTTGGTGAATTCATTTCTGACGAACCTTACGGCATCGGCCTGCCCCAGGACGATTCTGCATGGCGCGACGCTGTCAACTTCGCCATTCAGGACATCTGGAAAGACGGTACCTACCAGAAGATCTACGACAAGTGGTTCGGCCCGGATTCCAAGTACCCCTTCCCGCTGACTTCCAAGATCGAAATGTGGCCCTAAGCTGCGAGCTAAAGCCTAAAACGGGTCCCGGAGCACCTAAGCTTCGGGACCTTCTTCCTTAAAAGAGTACAATGATAAAACGGTATTTCGAGAAAATCTGGGTCCAAAATCTTGCGTTGCTGACCATGGTCGGCGCGTTGACCTATTACTTCGCCTTCATTTTCGAATTCAAATATGACTTTGACTGGGCTGTATTCTTCGTGGAAGGACAGTATGGTCACATGGGTCATCTCATGGTCAACGGACTCAATTCGACCTTGACGATCACCCTCTATTCCGCTGTCATCGCTTTGGCATTCGGTACAATTTTCGGTCTAGCCAGACTGTCCAGTTTCAAACCGGTCTACTGGCTAGCTACCTGCTATGTGGAGCTGTTCCGCAACACCCCTCTGCTTATCCAGCTCTTTTTCTGGAACTTTGCACTCCCATACGCATTTCCTGAAGAAATTCGGTTCAAGCTCTTTGAAATGGATTTCGAATTCTGGTGTGCCACCATCGGTTGCGGTATTTTCACTGGTGCTTTCATGGCGGAAATCATCCGCGCGGGAATACAATCCATTCCCAAAGGCTTGTTGGAAGCATCATACTCTTCCGGCCTCAGCTTCACCCAGACCCTGCGTAAGGTCATCCTTCCACTGGCATTCCGTGAAATCATCCCGCCTCTGGGCAGCGAATTTCTCAACAACATGAAAAACACTTCTCTGGCCATGACCATCGGTGTAACCGAATTGTTCTGGTCCATGCAGGAAGTGCTCTCGCTCACATACCGTACTTTTGAATCATTCATCGTAGCCACGGCTATCTATCTGCTACTTTCCCTGATCATCGCCTGCTTCATGAACATCGTGAATGAAAAGTTGAAGATCATGCCGCGCGACAGAATAACCGTACTTCGCAGAATCGCAGACATGCTCTTCCTGCCTGTAGACGTTATTGGCAATGGTTTGGAATACATATTCTGGTATCTCAGGAAATCTCCTGAACAAAAAACAGTGTCCCCGATCGCCCGGATTTTCAAATCGTCCATAAAGACCCTCATTTTGGGAGCCAAAATCCTATTTGTCGCGGCTTTGGGATATTTATTCTACGTGCTCGGCACCGCCCTCATGAATTTCAATTACGAAATTATCTGGGCCAACCTGCCGGCATTGCTCATCTGGCGATTCCCTAATGGAGACAGTTCCGAGTTCTTCATGGGACTGGGAGGCCTATCAGGTTCCCTGCTGATGGCGATTATTTCCATTACTGGCAGTTTCTTCATCGGACTCATTATTGGCATGGGGCGTACGGCTAAAAACAACGCCATTAAAATCCCTTGCACGCTTTACATTGAATTAGTCCGTGGTGTCCCGCTTGTTCTGGTCATCCTCTGGTTCTATCAGGTCATTCTCGACTTCGTCTTCAAGCTTGAAATCCACGCCTTCTGGGCGGGTACCATCGCACTGACATTCTTTTTCGGTGCATACATCGCCGAAACAGTCCGTGGAGGTATCGAAAACATCCCTCCCGGTCAGGTGGAAGCAGCCAAGGCATCTGGTCTCAGCTATTTTCAAACCATGCGAAAGATCGTCCTGCCTCAGGCCCTCAAACAGATGCTCCCGGCCCTTGTCGGCATGTTCATCGCGGCCTTCAAGGACACGGCTCTGGTGTACATCATCGGCGTCATGGACCTGACCCGTGCAGCTTATGCCGTCAACAACCGGACAATGATCTATCCTTTTGAAATCTACACAACGGTTATCGTGCTGTACTTCATATTCAGCTACGTCATGAGTCTGTATGCAAAACGGTTGGAAAGAAAACTCAGCCCGGAAAACGTCCGCATTTCAATGTAGACCCATCATCCAAATCACACACAAAGGGGAAGCACATTGCTTCCCCTTTTTTTTATAATTTGAACACAGACAAAAGCCTATAAAAGGAAGGACCATGCGCATGTGTGCAAAAAACGTACGCAGCCTCAAAGCTCCATAACTAAAACAACTATCATTATAGATGGTTAAGAAACGGCACATCTCTTGCGAATACAACAGCGTCGATGATTACAAACCGCTGGAGGAACGCATGTACCGCTTTATCATGATCTTAACGACACTATGTGTCCTGACCCTGGCCCCCATGGGGCTTGCTGCTACCGAGGCTCCCGGAGACCTGAAGCTTGGACCGCCAGAAAGTATAAAGACGACCAAGACACTGGTTGATTTTTCTCATGCCAAGCATGATGCAGCCAAGATCGACTGTGCGAGCTGCCACCACACATGGGATGGTACGAGCGCCATTCAGTCCTGTGCCACTCCCGGATGTCACGATCAACCCGGCAAGAAGGGCGTAACCGCTTTTTACACAGCCTTCCACGCCAAGAAGTCGGACAAGAGCTGTCTCGGCTGCCACAAGATCGTGAAGAAGCGTGACGGCAAGCCTGTTCCGGTCAGTTGCAAGTCTTGTCACCCAAAGTAAACAAAACCATACCCCCTTCACCTCCCCTAAATGAAAAGGCCCGCTCATTTGCGGGCCTTTTCTATAAATATTAAAATTAAAATTAATAAAATCAGGAAACGCGCAAAGCCTCTTGCACGGCCTTGAGTTTTTTGACCTGAGCCAATGCGGAATACAATTGATTGAGGTCTTTGACTTCCACTGTAAAATGCAATTTGGACGTACCGTCAACATTGGATTCAAAACTCCCGGAATCAATATTGACTTCCATTTCAGCCAACATGGAGCATATCTTGCCAAGCATACCGGGCTTATTGAGACACTTGACCTTGATCTTGGCCGGATAAGGCTTCTCTTCAACACCTTCCCATGTGACCTGCAATAACCGCTCGTCTTCAAAATTCTTGACGTTATGGCAGTCGATGCGATGTACAGTCACACCGCGGCCTCGGGTAATGTAGCCAATAATAGGTTCACCCGGTAGCGGCGTGCAACAACTGGCAAAACGAACAAGTACATTGTCCACACCAGAAATCTGTAAGCCATCCGTCTTGGGTTTCTTCTTGCCCTCGTCTTCGGTAGCCTTCTTGACCTTACGCTCATCCAGCGTCTCACCGTGCATAAGCGCGTACAAACGCTTTATAACCTTGCGGGGTGTAAACCGAGAAAAGCCGACCTGACTTAAAAGATCATCCACACTTCCACAATTGAATTCCTCGGCCAGCTTAAGGAATTCACCGTCCTTCATCGCCTTCTGCACATTAATGCCGACGCGACGACCTTCCTTCTCAAGTAATTCCTTGGCAAGAGCTATTGACCGTTCGCGCTCAACAGTACGGATATATTGCTTGATACGGGTCCGCGCCTTGGCGGTCTTGACGAACTTCAACCAATCGCGGCTCGGCATTCGGTTCTTGTCTGTGATAACCTCAACGGAATCACCATTCTTGAGCGTGGTATGTAATGGTACAATGCGTCCATTAATCTTGGCTCCGGCACACTTGTCGCCCACTTCCGAGTGAATGGCATACGCGAAATCCACAGGCGTGGCCCCATCCGGCAACTCCTTAATGTCACCGTTAGGCGTAAAAACGTAGACTTCTTCCTGAAACATTTCCAAACGCAGAGAAGACATGAACTCACGAGGATCAGAAAGCTCTCGTTGCCAATCCATAATCTGCTTGAGCCAGGTATATCGCTCCGCATCACGAGTGCCGGTAGCCTTACCCTTTTTGATGCCCTTGCCCACTTCCTTGTATTGCCAGTGAGCAGCCACACCATATTCAGCGATCTGGTTCATCTCCTCAGTACGGATCTGAAACTCGATTCGCTCACCGTCCGGCCCGATGACCGTGGAGTGAAGCGACTGGTACATATTCGCCTTGGGAATAGAAATATAATCTTTAAACCGTCCGGCAACAGGCCGCCACACCGCGTGAATAAGACCAAGAACGGCATAACAGTCTTTCAAGGACTTCAGAATGATACGAAATGCGATCAGGTCGTAGATTTCATCAAAAGTCAGTCCCTGCTGTTCCATTTTTACATGAATGGAGTGCAGATGCTTTGTCCGACCGTTAACCATGCCCTTCATCTTGTTCTTTTTGAGCATCTCATTGATCAGTCCGATGACTTTCTCAATATATGGTTCACCGGCAGCCCGATGTTCAGACACGGCTTCACTCAACTGAGAAAAAACATCCGGCTTAAGATACCGCAAACACAAGTCTTCCAACTCTGTCTTGACCCGGTGCAACCCCAGACGGTTGGCGAGTGGTGCGTAAATATCCTGTGTTTCCTGAGCAATAAGCCGCTGCTTGACCGGCTTCATGAACTCCAAGGTACGCATGTTGTGCAGTCTGTCAGCCAATTTAACCATGAGCACGCGAATATCTTCGGCCATGGCAAGAATAAGCTTACGAATATTCTCTGCCTGTTGAACGGCCTTAGACTCAAAGTCCATCTTGCTGATCTTGGTCACGCCATCAACAATGTCAGCAACATCCGCACCGAACAGATCTTCAATTTCATCGACCGTAGTATCGGTATCCTCAACGGTATCATGCAAAAGCCCGGCGGCTACCGTGGCTTCATCAAGTTGCATGTCGGCCAACAAATTGGCCACATTCATGGGATGGGATATATACGGTTCCCCGGAACGGCGCACCACACCGTCATGGGCCTGCGCGGAAAAGACATACGCCCGCTGAATCAAATCCAAGTCTGGATTATCAATGTATGAGGCCACCTTGTCGGTGATCTGGTTGATGCGAATCATATCAATCAATACTTCCTAGGGCTGTCGCTGCAAAGACCGGGGTATCCACCACTTCTCGAAATTGTAGGATATTCCGGCCGGAGCCGCTTTTATATTCTGCACCCGCGCTTGAACAATAGGCAGGGACTTGGGAACATACAAAAAACAATACGGCACTTCGTCAAACAATATCTGCTGGACCCTATCATAAATGGGCTTACGATCTTCCTGTTTCACAAGATGCCTGCCACGTTCCAACAATTCATCCAATTCAGGATTAGTATATCGGGTAAAATTCAATCCACCGTCAACGGCCATACTCGAATGCCAGACATTATAGATATCAGGGTCTTGTAAAATATTCCATCCCAAAATAATCGCATCAAAACGCCCTTTATCCACGAATTCCTTAATAAAAGCGGCCCATTCAACAGTACGTAGATCAACTTCAATTCCTATATCATTGAGCCGCTGCTGAATGATCACCCCGCATTTGATGCGCTGGGTATTTCCTTGATTGGTAATGATGGAAAAAGAAAACGGCACCCCGTCCTTATCGAGCAAACCATCTCCGTCAGAATCAGTCCATCCGGCTTCAGCCATAAGTTGCCGCGACTTGGCAAGATCATGCTTTCTGGGTTTAATAGAGTCATTATACTGCCATGTACCGGGTTTATATGGACCATTGGCAGGTTCTCCGAGTCCAAAAAGAACTCCCTTGACTATTTCACGACGATCAATGGCAAAATCAATGGCTTTACGAACCCGAACATCTTTAAAGAACGCATGTTTGTAATTGAATCCAAGAAAAGAATAACCAAAAGACAAATAATCAAACTTATTAAAACTGCCATCCCACCCCGGTCCTGAAGTTTGATAAAGATACTGCAGCGGAGTTAAATCCATCGCATCCAAATTTCCGGCCTTGAGTTCCAAAAACTGCGTGCCCATGTCTGGGATGATGCGATACACGACTTTATCAATCCGGGGCTTCCCTTCGAAGAAATTCGGGTTTGCTTCCAGAACAAGCTGGCTCCCCGGCACCCACTCTTTAAGTATATAAGGCCCCGCTCCAACCGGCTCACGACTATACTTCGTATTGAGAAGATCCTCTCCCTCCAAAAGGTGCTTGGGCATGATATCCATGGCCCACGTCACCAACGCCTTTGCAAAGGGCTGATCATACTCCACTTCAAATGTAAATTTCCCTGTTCGACGAAACGCTTTGACCAATTTAAAATTTCCGGCATAAGCCGTAGGCGTTTTGGGATCAATCATCATTTTATAGGTGAATTCAACGTCTTCAGCCGTCAACTGAACACCATCGACCCAAAAAATATCCTCACGCACTTTAAACTTAAGTAACGTACCGCCATTCAACACTTCATAAGATTCTGCGGCGTAGGGTACTAGATTGATATCTTTGTCATACTTAAGCAAACTGACATAAATTTGTGTAGCCACAGAATGAGAGGCACTGTCCGAAGACAGCGCAGCAATCAAATTACTTGGTTCGCCAATCATAGACTCGACGATGGTCCCGCCTTCTTCCGGCAAAGCAGGGATATCCTGAGGAGCAACTGGTTTGACAGGAGTCGCAGGTCCGCCACTTTCGGAACACCCTGCAACAAGAATCAGGCACAAGATAAAGACAAACAGATTAGAGCGTCTCATTTTTCCTTGCAAAACTAAGAGGGTTGGATCATATAATGGTACGAGCGTGGCATGGTGCGGTTAGTATGGCCCAATGATCTTGAAAAGCCAAGAGGTCAGAATGCCTCTGGTGAAATATATCACACTTGCCCATTGTAATATATATATGTAAATAGGCCTGTCCTGTTTCATGGAAACCAACATTTTCACGAGTTTTGAATGAGTACCGGCGAAGAACACATAGTAAAATCCATATTGCAGAATTTTCTGGGCGACAGCGTGCCGGATTATATTCTGGAGAGTGCACAAGGCATTGTTGCTGATGGTGGAGTTAAGAAACTCGACCTCAAGAAACGTGACCAGTATTGGGATGTTGACGGGCAGGTTGAAGGAGACGATTTTCAGAATTACACTTCTGAAGTCGGATTGAACCTCGTTGACAAGACCATCAATTATTACTGCAACTGCCCGGATTCCTTTTCCGGTGTCTGTCGTCATGTCACGGCAACGGCCCTCAAGCTTAAAAAATCTCTTGATACGGATTCCAGCGAAGAAATGCCCATTCCACGAACGGATTGGCGTCAGACATTTCGCCCATTCTTTGCGACCGAGCTTGAGCCGGAAGCAGGCCGTCATTACATTATTTATCGGATATACCCCGAACCAGGCCGCCTTCAGGTTGCTTTTTTTCGGGCACGACAAAACAAATCCGGCATTTCCCAGGTACAAAATGAAATTACGTTAACCCAGATTGTTGAAAATCCTGATTGGTGCGACACAACCCCGGCCCTGCCCGGTGTTGCAGAACAGATCGGGCATTATCTCGATTACTGGGGGCATAAAGTTGAAATCCCGGCGGGCCTGCATTCATGGTTCTTCCGAGCGGTTAAAGGCGAATATTATCTGTACTTGCGTGAAAGCGACAAGCCTGTGACCATCGAATCAAAGACCATGCAGCTCAAACTGTCCCCTGCTTTGAGCGAAGATGGCCTGGATTTCGACATCTTGTTGGCGCGAGAGGACACCCTTCCCTTCCCCATTACTGATGAGGAAGAAATATATTTCTACGGCAGACTTCCACTCTGGGTTTATTATAAAAATTCATTCTATCCTGTTCAGACCGGACTTGATCCAAAGCTGGTCCAATCCATGGTAGAAAAGAAACCCATTGTTCCCCATGCCGATGTTTCGGAATTTCTTGATAGGGTCTGGACACAAATTCCCGTCTCTGATCTCTATGGTCAGGAAGACTTTCTTGAACGTATCGGTCCCATCTTTCAAGATGCGGATTACAATCCCAAGCTGTACCTTGATGAAGAAGGCAGCCTGCTCGTTCTCAAGATTCAAAACATCTACGAAAACGAACACGGCGAACACGTCATGGCCGGTCCCAACCCGGACCTTCAAACAGGCAGTTACCATGATGGCGGCAAGTCCTATCTCATCCGACGTGCTCAGGACGAAGAAGCCCGTCTCTTTGCCGAACTACAGGCAATGAATTTCCAGCCCAGAAACAACCAGATCTGGTTTATGGAGCAAGAAGAAGCGATCACCTTCTTACTCGATTTCTACCCACAACTGGTTGAAGCCTACCGGGTATACGGTGAGCAAAACCTGACCCGCTACAAAGTGCGCACAACACAGCCGCAAGTCGTAGCAGAAGTTGAAACTGACGAAGAAGAAAAGTGGTTCAACCTTGAATTGTCCGTGGAGTACGACGACCAACGCGTACCGATTGAGGTAATCTGGGAAGCGTGGACCAAGGGCAAGCGATACGTCCAACTCAAAGACGGCTCGTACACCAGTCTGCCGGAATCCTGGCTCAACAAATTGGGCCACAAGCTCAAGGCCCTTGGTTTTGACCCGGAAAAGGCTCCCAAACAGCAGTTCAACCAGTTTGAAGCCCCGGTACTTGAAAAAATTCTGGAAGACCTACCGCAGGCCCAGACCGATGAATTTTTCGTCAAGCTCAAAGAGAAGATCAATAATTTTGATGAAATCAAGATGATTGAGCAGCCCAAAGCTTTACAGGCCACACTCAGGCCATATCAGGCTCAAGGGCTCAGCTACATGAACTTCCTGCGCGAGTACGGATTCGGTGGAATTTTGGCGGATGAAATGGGCCTTGGTAAGACCATCCAGACCTTGTCCTATCTCCAATCATTGACAGACAGAGGCATCGACGGTCCAAACCTGATCATCGTGCCGACATCTGTTTTGCCCAACTGGGAAAGAGAAGCACAGAAATTCGTCCCGAATCTCAAGCGTCTGACTATTTACGGCGCAAAGCGTGAAGGCTTGTTCCAGCATATCAAGGATTCACAGCTGGTCATCACCACGTACGCCCTGCTGCGACGCGATCTTGACGAACTACTCAAGTACGAATACGTCAGCGTCATTCTTGACGAAGCACAAAACATCAAAAATCCCAACACGATCACGGCCCGCTCCGTGCGCAAACTCGAAGCAGGCCTGCGCGTCTGTCTGTCGGGTACGCCTATCGAAAACAACCTATTCGAATTGTGGTCCCTGTTTGAATTTCTCATGCCCGGATTCCTCGGTTCGCAGCATTCTTTCCAGCGCGGCATCGTCAAACCCATCAAAGATGGCGACGAAGAAACTCTGGACTACCTGCGCACTCGCGTGAAGCCATTCATTTTGCGGCGTACTAAGGCTGAAGTTGCCAAGGATCTGCCGCCCAAGATCGAGACAACCCACTATTGTGAACTCGTGGATGAACAGCGCGATCTCTACAACGCCCTGGCTAAAAAGCTCAAGGATCAGGTCCTCCGGGACGTCGAGGAGAAAGGCATGGCCAAGAGCCAAATGTCCATTCTCGATGCCCTGCTCAAGCTCCGCCAGATCTGTTGTCACCCGCGTTTACTTAAGCTCGACATCCCCGGCGTTTCCACCAATCTGCCTTCCGGCAAATTTGACGCCTTCAAGGATCTGGTTGTGGATATCATCGAAGGCGGTCACAAGGTGCTCGTATTCTCCCAGTTCGTGCAGATGCTTCATGTCATCCGCAACTGGTTGCAAATTCGTGAGATTCCCTTCGCTTATTTGGATGGTTCCTCCAAGGACCGTTTCGAGCAGGTGGACAAATTCAACGACAGCCCGGATATTCCGATCTTCCTCATTTCCCTCAAGGCAGGCGGTACAGGTCTGAACCTGACCAGTGCAGACTATGTCATTCACTATGACCCGTGGTGGAACCCGGCTGTGGAGAATCAGGCCACTGACCGTACACACCGTATCGGCCAAAAACGTCAGGTCTTTGCATACAAGATGATCTGCCAGAACACAGTGGAAGAGCGTATCCTCAAGTTGCAGGAACAAAAGAAGAGCGTTGCTGAAGCGATTATCCCCGGCCAGTCTGCACTCAAGAGCCTGACCCGTGACGACCTGGAAATGCTGTTTGAAATATAATACGCTGTAAAAAAGTTTCTCACAGGTCTTTCATTGTTGCCGGTTCGTAACGACATAAACTGCTGAAATCGCATACAGGTTGATCATGAAAAACCCCATGAACACGATATATTCCTGGGCGACATATATCTTTGACCCGCTTCATCACTTCTGGGAAAAGGATAGCACACAGCGAGCGGTTGCCGGTATACTTGTTGTCGTTTTTATAGTGGGGCTGGGGACTATTGAATTAAAGCGTCAGGGCATCATTACCGGGCATGTAGCCGATCTGATTCCTGCAAGCCATTATATGGCCATCAACCTCGCCTTCACTCTGGTCCTTATTCTGGAAGTCATCAGCCTTATTTTTACGCTGCCCTGCTCCATCTCGAAGGCGGTAGGCAAACAATTTGAAATCCTGGCACTTATTTTACTCAGAAGTGCGTTCAAAGCTCTGGCGGATTTCCCTGAACCGATTACTATCACTGGTCACGAAAAAGAATTGTGGATTCTTCTTTCCGATGGCGGCGGTGCAATCGCCATTTTCGCACTCCTTGGGGTCTATACTCTGTTGCAACGCCAACTGGATGAAACCATCAAAGGTGGGGAACGGCTGTTCAAATTCGTTGCTGCAAAAAAAATTGTCGCGCTCGTCATGCTCGCCATATTCATTGGCATGGGCATCAAAAATGGACTCCTTTTTATCTACGGACATGAAACGTTCCACTTTTTCCAAAGTTTTTACACTGTCCTGATATTCAGCGATATTATGCTGGTACTGATTGCTCAGCGATTTTTGCCAGAATTCCGGGCTGTCTTCCGCAACTCGGGATTTGCCTTGGCCACGTTGCTCATACGTCTTGCCTTGACTGCTCCACCCTATTACAATGTGTTGATAGGAATTGGTTCGGCAGTCTTTGCCTGCTTGTTAACCCTTGTCTACAATGTCTTTTACTCTAGCTCGTCACGCTACGTTCGTATCAAGTAATATAAGACGAACATTCACTCGAAGTAGAGGTACTTCATGGAACAAAAACATACATTTCATACGATTTTCGCAGGTATCGTCCTTGCTCTTGGCATCGTGGCCGGTTGCTGGGTGCTCGGAAGTGCTCTGGTCGATTTCAAAGCCATGGACCGTTACGTCACGGTCAAAGGACTGGCAGAACGAGAAGTCGCTGCGGATCTCGCCATGTGGCCTATCAGCTACAGCGCCGGGGCCAATACCTTACCCCAACTTGATGCTGAACTTGACCGGTCCCGCTCAGCCATCATGATATTTCTCAAAGAACAGGGTCTTGGCGATGCCGAAGTCATGACTGCCGCCCCGCGCATTCAGGACAATCAATCAATGATGGGCGATCGCCAGCCTGCACAAAGATATCGGGCAGAAGCGGTCTTAACAGTCCGAACAAAAGATATTCCGACCGTTAAAAAAGGCATGGCTGCTGCTGGAGAACTCGTATCTCGTGGCGTCATGCTGATCCAAAATTATGAATTTCGACCAACTTTTACTTATACAGGTCTCAACGGTATCAAACCTGATATGATCGCTGAAGCCACACGGGACGCCCGAAAAGCAGCCAAACAATTTGCCGAAGACTCCGGTTCCCATGTAGGAACCATCCGACGCGCCACACAAGGATATTTCAGTCTTCAGGATCGCGACAGATACACACCGGAAATCAAACGAATCCGTGTTGTGACAACAGTCGACTATTTTCTCGAAGGTTAATATCACAAGCCACATAATGCCCGCCATGAAGCTTCATGTGCGGGCATTATTTTTTTCCCCTTTCGTTGACACTGTTACCGCCTGTTTGTAACACATCCGTAACATTCGCCTAGGCGAATACACAAAATTCGTGCATCAATCACATTATCATTTTTCAAAGGAGAGAAAGGATGAAACTTTTTGGCAAATTGCTGCTGACGGCTCTGCTGCTCACCATGGCCTCAACCGCTATGGCCGGCTCCTTGGAGCGCATTCAGGAAAACGGCATTCTGACACTGGGCGTCAGTGAAGGCGTCGCCGGTTTTTCCGCCCCTGATTCCAATGGTCGCTGGACTGGCTTCGACGTCGACATGGGCCGCGCCGTAGCCGCTGCGGTTCTCAAGGATCAGGATGCCATCAAGTTTGTCCCTCTGGCTTCCAAGCAGAAGATCGTGGCAGTTTCTTCCGGTCAGGTTGATCTCGTATCCCGTACCACCACATGGACTATGAAACGTGACGGCAAACAGGGCGTCGATTTCACAGTCGTCGTGTTCTATGACGGTCAGGGCTTCATGGTGAAAAAGGAATTGGGTGTCACCAAGGGCGCAGAACTTGACGGCGCATCTGTTGCCGTTGTTTCCGGTACCACCAGCGAACTGAACGTGGCCGACTTTGCCCGCATGAACAACATCAAGTTGGAAACAGTCGTTTTCGACAGCAAAAAAGAGGCCTTCAACGCCTATGTTGCAGGTCGTACCGATGCTTTTACCACCGATGTCAGCCAGCTCGCTTCATTGCGCACCAGCGCTCCCAATCCTGCTGATCACGTTATCCTGTCCGAGACCTTCTCCAAGGAACCCTTGGCTCCTTACGTTCGCCATGGTGATAACCAGTGGAAAGACCTTGTCACTTGGGTTCTCAACGGTTTGATCGAAGCTGAAGAAAAAGGCATCACTCAGGCTAACGTTCTTGAAATGAAGAAAAATTCCAACGACCCTGTTGTCAAACGTATGCTCGGCGCTTCCGGCGACATCGGCTCCTTCATCAATCTGGACAACGACTGGCTCGTTCGCGCCATTCAGGCTGTCGGCAACTACGGCGAAATTTATGACCGCCACTTCGGACCCGACACCGCCATGAATATCCCTCGTGGCCGTAACGACCTGTGGACTCGCGGCGGCATGCTTTACGCTATGCCCATTCGCTAATCCTCACACCGACCCACAAATAAACAACCGCACCGGACGGGAATTCCCATCTGGTGCGGTTCCATCGTTCACATCCAACTTTAGTAGCGTGCAATGTCACTGACTTCCGACCTAAAAAATCAGCTCCCCGCCATCCTGATGCAAACACTCGTGATCGGGGTGGTCATTTATGTCGCGTTGCAGCTCTTCTACAATACACAGGCCAATCTTGAAGCGCGAAATATCGCCTCAGGTTTCGGTTTCCTGTCAGTAGAAGGTGGGCTGCCTATCAACGACACACTCCTCCCCTATGAGCCAGCCGACACATACGGTTACGCGTTTCTCATGGGAGCCTTGAACACGATTTTCGTCTCGATTATCGCCATTGTCCTGTCCACCATTCTCGGCGTTATTGTGGGTTGTGCCCGCGTATCAAACAATTGGCTTGTGGCCAAAATTGGCGCCGTATATGTCGAAATCCTCCGCAACATACCGTTGTTGCTCACACTCTTTTTCTGTTATTCTCTTATGCTGGCCTCTTTCCCGCATCCACGAAAAAGTTTGGTTCCGTTTAAAGACATCTTCATCAATAACCGTGGTATTTTCCTGCCTCGTCCAGAATTTCAGGATGGCATGATGTGGGTCTTTATTGCTTTGGCTATTGCTATTGCTGGTTCAATCTACCTTTTCCGTAAATCAAAACAATTACGGGACATCACAGGTAAAGGCCTACACACTGGCTGGATTTCACTCGCTCTTTGCATAGGCCTACCAGGACTGGCGTTTCTCCTGACCGGCCAACCCGTAGCCTTTGATGCACCAGTACTCAAAGGCTTCAACTTCAAGGGAGGCATGGTCCTGCGACCAGAATTTTCCGCCCTGCTCCTTGGGTTGATCATGTACACTGCGGCCTTCATCGGCGAAAACGTACGCAGTGGTATCCAGTCCGTGGACAAAGGGCAGCTCGATGCAGCCAAAGCACTTGGCCTCAAGCCCAGTCTGGTCATGCGAAAGGTAATTCTGCCGCAAACCTTGCGAGTCTGTATCCCGGCCACCACCAACGATTACGCCAGTCTGGTCAAAAACAGTTCACTGGCTGTCGCCATCGGTTACCCGGATATGGTTTCGGTTGGTGGCACCATTATCGGCCAGAATGATCAGGCCATCGAAATCATCGGACTGTGGATGGCAGTCTATCTGACCATCAACCTGATTATTTCGCTAGGGATGAACTGGTTCAACTCCAAGGTACAAATGGTGGAACGATGAACCAAGAACACAAAACACTGGTCTTCACCCCCACCCCAGCCGCACCTGCACCTATTGCGGCCACAGGTGTGGTTCACTGGCTGCACAAAAACCTCTTTTCCAGCTGGACCAACTCCATCCTGACCATCTTCTGCATGGCTCTCCTTGCAAAGGGAATCCCGCCCCTCATTTCATGGGCGTTTATCGATGCAGTCTGGACTGGCGGTCCCGAAATGTGCACCAATGATGGCGGAGCCTGTTGGGCCTTTATTGGCTCAAAATACAGAATATTGCTCGTCGGAACCTATCCGCCAGAATTGATCTGGCGTCCCATTGCTTCGTGCCTACTTTTTGTCGGCGTGATCGCGGCCACAGTCTCAGGATGTTGCAAAAACCGGTATCTCATCGGATTGTGGCCCCTGCTCTTCGTCATCGCGCTCTGGCTCATCGGCGGCGGTGCCGGATTGGCAGAAGTCGATCAGTCCATGTGGGGTGGGCTTATGCTCAGCCTCGGCCTGGCTGCGGTAGGCATTCTACTCTCTATTCCATTCGGCATCCTGTTGGCTCTCGGCAGGCAGTCAAAAATGGTAGGCATCAGCACTCCGTGCATCGGATTCATTGAACTCATTCGCGGTGTTCCGCTCATCACCATCCTGTTCATGGCTTCAGTCATGATGCCCCTGTTCCTCCCCGAGGATATGCAGATCAACAATCTGCTCAGGGTTCAAATCGGTATAATCCTGTTCTCCTCCGCATACATTGCGGAAGTGGTACGAGGCGGCTTGCAAGCCATCTCATCAGGACAAACCGACGCAGCCAAGGCTCTGGGGCTGAGCAAATGGATGGTCACTCTGTTCATTGTACTGCCACAAGCTCTCAGGCATGTTCTCCCGGCCTTGATCGGTCGGTGTATTGCTTTATTCAAAGACACATCACTGGTCATCATTGTCGGCCTACTTGACTTCTTGGGTATGGCAAAAGCCGCTTCACAGGATCAAGTTTGGCTTGGCCACGATGCCGAAGGGTATGCCTTCTGCGCCATCGTATACTGGTGTATCTGTTTCGGCATGAGCCGTTATGGCCGTTCTCTTGAAAAACGCGGCCCCAAGAAAAACAACTGATAAGGCTGAATTATGGAATCTCAGAAAGTTGTGATCGACGTCAAAGGACTGAACAAGTGGTACGGCGACTTTCACGTTCTCAAAAATATTGATCTTCAAGTCCGTGAGGGTGAACGCATAGTCATTTGCGGCCCGTCAGGCTCAGGCAAATCCACCCTCATCCGATGTATGAACCGTCTTGAACATCATCAGGAAGGGACCATCATTGTGGATGGCACAGAACTAACCGGCAACCTCAAGGGGCTCGAAAAAATTCGCAAGGAAGTCGGCATGGTCTTCCAGAATTTCAATCTGTTCCCGCACATGACAGTTCTGGAAAATCTGACACTTGCTCCGGTCTGGGTACGTAAAATGCCTAAAAAGGAAGCAGAAAAAATTGCCATGCATTATCTCGGCCGTGTCCGCATTGCCGAGCAAGCCCAAAAGTATCCGGGACAGCTTTCCGGTGGGCAGCAACAGCGCGTCGCCATCGCCCGCGCCCTTTGTATGAGTCCAAACATCCTGCTCTTTGACGAACCAACATCTGCCCTAGACCCAGAAATGATCAAAGAAGTGTTGGATGTCATGATCGAACTTGCCGAAGAGAACATGACCATGGTCTGCGTTACCCATGAAATGGGTTTCGCCCGCACCGTGGCCGACCGTGTTATCTTCATGGATTACGGCGAAATTGTGGAACAGAATTCACCGGAAGAATTCTTTAGTAATCCGCAATATGACAGAACTAAGCTTTTCCTGAGTCAGATTCTGCAACATTAATTATCAAAAGGCCTTCGGCACCCTGCCGGGGGCCGCTTTCAGCGGGACCAGAGAACCTTTTGAAAAAGGTTCTCTGGACTCTCCAAAACTTTTTATATCGCCTTCGGCGAAATGTTTTGTCCGTGACAATCCTTCGCATTTTGGCGCAGTTTCACCAAAGGCGTAGCCTAGCTACGTTGAGGATAAAACGAACCGCTATCGCAAGCCGGGTAGCAATAATTGAGCAAAAAAAAGGGTGGCAAAAGCCACCCTTTTTTTTGCTCAATTATTGCCTAGAAAGGCACGTCGTCCATGCCGCTGGCCTCAGAGGGGAAGGCGGGACCGAGGTCTTCTTCCTGCTGCTGAGGTTGCCCCTGAGCAGCCTGTCCCTGCTGTGGAGCCTGCTGTTGATAACCGCTCTGAGACTGTTGCTGCTGTTGGTAACCACCTTGCTGTTGCTGCTGGTAGCCGCCCTGCTGTTTTTGATATCCACCACCGGCCGGAGCACCGGCACCATCAGCCGCTCGATCAAGTCCCTGAACTCTGTCAGCGACGATCTCGGTCATGTAACGGTCCTGGCCGGTATTCTGATCCTGCCATTTCCGTGTCTGCAACTTACCTTCGACCATGACCAAACGGCCCTTGCCAAGATAGTTGCCACAGAATTCAGCGGTCTGTCTCCAAGCGACAATATTGTGCCACTCGGTTTTTTCGACTTTCTGACCGGTTTGTCTGTCACGGTACCCTTCATCGGTGGCAATGGAAAATTTTGCCCGAGCCTGCCCGGCGGGCGTATAAGACAACTCGGGGTCACGCCCCAACCTGCCAATAAGAATAACTTTGTTCATGCTGCCAGCCATATTAGCTCCTTGCGTTCATTATATTCATCAATTTTAAAATTTATCTGCTATGTCTTCAAGACCATCGAGTTGATCTTCCAATTGGTAGATAAGCTTGTCCGCTTCTCCGGCCTTCCATTCACCCAGAAGCTTCTCGATCTCAAGCCGCATTTCTTCGGCTTTTTCTGCCCCGTCTTTCAGGGCTTCGACCTTGTCATCATCTATCAATCCGACACGGACCGCATCAAAAATAGCTCCTGTCAGCTCAAGTACACCTTTTTTCTGAATGACTTTAGGATCTTGCCAAACAAGTTTCCACAGTGAAGGATAGGCCTTTTCGACATCTTCTTCACTGAAAGTCCATGCTGTGACGCGTACCTGAAGGAGTTTACCCATAGTGTCCTACTCTTCTTCTTCCCATTCACTCTGGATACGAGCAACCACATCCTGAATGACGGTCAATTGATCTTCAGGGCAAACACCGATCAACGGGCCACCCTCGTCCACATTATCACCACGACCGAAATAGACGGAATAAATAATGCCATCAGGGCCGGTGTAGGCCAAAGGAGTCTCACGCTTCATACGAGAAACGATCAGAATTTCCATCCCATCATGCACTTTAACGGAACGCTTGCCGGATACCTTCAGTTTTTGATCAACTTCGGGAACGAAGTAATACTTGGCGCGCTCAGGAGCACGGAACAGGTACAGGGCTTCCTGAAGGATCAGCTCAATAACTTCCTTGCGGGTCAGATAGTGCTTGATGGTTACCAGAGGTTCACCGGCTTCCACGAATTGGCCTTCGTGTTCCAGATGAACAGCCTCAATAATACCCTTCTCCGGTGCCGGAATGGATTTCTTGTTTTTTTCGCGGGTCAAATTCGCCAGCAAAGTGCCGGGTTTTTCCTTATAATCGCCTCCGGGACCACGAACAGTATCGCCCTGTTTCAAACCGGCAAACTCAACAACGCCGGTATGAGGAGCACGAACCACGATTTCACGGTAAGGGGACGCTTTAACCTTATCAAGTAACTCTTTGATATTCAGCACTATCTTTCCTTGTATTCTCGTTTTTGCTTTCTGCCTCCGACGCCGGAGGTCCAAAAGATCTGGTCCGTCTGTAACGAACTCTGGACTATCGATAGTATAGGTTGCGACCACCCATGGTCAAGAGCGACTGATGGAGGTTTTTTTTGACCTCTCGTCTATCCCAAATACCGTGGATATGACCACGTGAAAGCGCATGGTACGCGCGATGATAATCCGGTGGAGTCGTGATGCCTGTGGTCTCGGTAATAACACCTGGACCGGCAAAACCGATATTTGATGACTGTACGGCGAATTGATAAGGAGAACATCCCAAAAAGCTAGCTACGGGACCGGCATAGGAATTGGTATCATACAGCACAAGGTATAGCCCACCAGCATCGATATAACGACGTACAGCGATGGTACACCGAGGCATCTGAATAACGCCGTTAACGCCTTCCTGAATACGAATTCCCGCTGTTCCGTGCACATAGGCAATGAACGGCTGCCGTTTGCGTCCAGCCCGTTCCGCCGCACGAATAAATTTTTCACCCTCGGCCGCGCCTACACTGCCACCCCGAAAAGGCGCACACAACACCGCGACAACGGTATCGACCTCTTCAATGGAAGTTTCAAAGGTAATGCAAGCTGATTTCAACCCAGTCTTTTCCTTGGCCTTGTCGAGCTTGAAATCAAATTTCTCATACCCCAATGGATTCACGGATTCTAACTGTTGGTTAAATTCCTTGGATTCGCTGTAATCAAAAACATTTTCCAGATACCATCGATATTCCATAGGGAAATGGTGGCCACAGGAAGGACATACACCAGCAAAATCACCAAAAAGATCAGGTACCCACAAATCAGGGCAGTGCTGTGTTCGCACATTGGGACAGGTAAGAGTCCGATCCTCATGACTACGAGGACTGGTCCAATTCCATTCGCTGCCAACCAAACAAGCGCCGTCTTCAGGGCAAGACAACCGAGTCAATCTGTTCATGACCTCTTCACCCACAACAGGACGATCGGAACCATTACCCGGCAAAACTTTGTCCATGGTCTTTTTCAACGGCATAAGAAGCTTGTGGCGAACCAAATGTGCTTCTGCACCAATGTCTTCAAACATGGCATTAAGGCGTTTTTTCTGCCGTCCCAAAAGATCATATCGTAAAAAGGAATGTGTCGCCCAGACCGCTCCCTTAGTCGCAGTTACTGCTCGGTTAACAACTCCTGTACCATCCAAACGAGCGTGACGACTCAAACTTCTGAACTTTCGCTGCCGTTGATCAACCAAACGATTCAACGCAGATTTCGACAAAGTCCACCGCATATAAATGGATTCAGCATCATCGGTCTTACTGCCGCGAACAGCCATAGCACGATACAATTTCATGGATTTGACGCCGCTAACCACTTCGTTGGTGGTTTGGATCAACTCACGCCGCAGTTCCCGGAAAAATTCATAATGATTGGGTCTGGCACCCAAAGGAGGTTCCTGCAATATACGATCAATGTACCCATTTTGAAGATTATCTTCGGCTGTAATGCAAAGCTGCCTGGCACATTTTTCAATCAGCTCAGGTGTTGCCCGTGTACCACCTCGTAAGCCGCCTTCGATGGCTGCCGCACCTTCGGGGGAAATAACGGAATAGTACCCGTGAGAAAGCATAATACGTCGGTCAGCCAAGCCTACAGCTTCAGCTCCACCGGAACCACCTTCGGAAAAAACGGATATAACCGGTACTTTGAGCGCAGCCAATTCATACAAATTCTTGGCAATTTGCTGGGCTGCTCCCGGCCAATCTTCCACGGGATATGCTCCGGGGGTAAACACAAAAGTATGCACCGGAATATTCTCAGTTTCAGCGACCTTCATATAATGAAGGGCTTTAGCATTCCCCGAAGGCTTGACCGAGCCACCATTACGAAAAGCCTCACCATGGCCTTTTTCCTGCCCGATAACCATAACCATCTGGTTGATGACCTTGTCTCCGACCCTGCGGGAAAAGACAGCCCTGGCAATCAACATGGACGGATCAATATTGAATTCGCCGCGCCCACCAATCTCAGTGTAATTATCGTAAACGTTCTCAAGTATATCCTTGAGACAAATACGCTGCGGGTGCCGGACAATCCGTACCCGATCCATGGGAGTGAGGGTCAAATCAAGTTTACGTTCCGAAAAATCGAATAAATCCTCAAGTCGTGCCAATTGGCTGCTGGATACGCCACCGGGTTGTGATTGATGCCGTTCCAACAATTCATTCAACCGGGCAGAAAGCAAACGAATGGAGTCATCTTCCTTGGCCGCGAAGATATCTCGGATATAACTCAAACGATCTTTGAGATTCTGGACTTTTTTTGTCGTATCCATCTAAAACTCCAGAAGTCTATCAGTCTTGGCTTTCAAATATTTGATATTGGTGTAAAAATCTTCAGATTTCCCGCTAATATCACCCTCCAGAACCAGAGAGTCGAGGAACTGAACACCGCGCGCTTTGGCCTCTTCAAGATTCTTGCCCCAAATAATGGCCAAAGCAAGATTAGGATCAAATTCCATTGGAATTTCGTACGCCGTATCAATCGGGACCTGAGTATACACATCCAGCCAGTCCTGCTCTTCCCATTCAAACCGAGTAATTCGCCCAGCACACGGCGTAAACCAATTATCCGTGTTTTCAGCGACAATACGGTACTCAATCCCGACACCGTCGAGTTCAATATCATCCTGACTGTACCCAAGCGGCTGTCCCAGTGCCAAACGAATCTGTTCGGTGATAATATCCACAGAATTACCATCAGCTTTGGAAATAATTGCGGACACACCGTTTTCCACCTGAATCCGCGTATTCACTTCCATAAGAAACGGTTCACCCTTCGGTGTAATAATCCATTCCCATGTTCCGACATTATCGTACCCGGATTCGCGGGCCATTGACAAAGAATGCTGAGTAATCTCCTCAAGCACCTTTTCCGCATCAAAAGTATATGGCACAACCCCCGGCGCAAACCCCGGTGCGACTTCAATACGTTTCTGCTTACCAGTAGACTGCACAGAACAGTTACGAGTCCCGAAATGCACATGCCGCTTACCGCTACGTTCGCTGACCACCTGTACTTCAAGGTGGTTAAAATCGAAAATTCGCTGTTCGATGAGAACTCCCTCATCGCCGAAGTTCCGTTTGGCATAATTGCGAATACGACGAAAAACAGAACGGAATTCATCAAGATCGCCGACTTCCTCAATGCCCATACCACCGCCACCAGCCGAAGCCTTGACCATGATCACACCATTAAGAATGCCCTGACTCGCTTGAAAATCAAACAGGCTGGACGCGATCTCGTCCGCTTCAAGTTCACTATAGACCGGACGATCAGACCCCGGCACTGTCGGAACATTCAGACTCCGAGCAATACGCTTGGTGTTAATCTTGTCACCCAGATCTCGAATAACCCACCAGGATGGCCCAATAAATTCCATAGGCCGATCACGACGCACCACACGCCGAGCAAACCGAAAATCTTCAGCAAAAAAGCCATACCCGGGATGCACCGCTGTCGCTCCACTGGCATCAGCCACCGAGAACAGTTCATTCGCATCCAGATACGATGTAATAGTGTAAACAGCACTGTCGCCAGCCAATTTTCGGGCAAGCACAACGTGCCCGGACGCCTCGTCTTCCGGCGTACAGACACAAACGAAATCCAACCCCAGACGCTGACAGGCCCTCATCACCCGCATGGCGATTTCGCCGCGATTGGCTATGAGGACCTTGTGCCGATCACCGTTCGTTGAAAACACTATCAGCCTTGCTCCCGTTTTTTCTTGCGCAGGGCAATGAGTCGCTTCTGGACTTCAAGAACAAGCTTATCCAACTTGATTTGTTTTTGTCGTTCCAGATCGACGAAATTCAACCCCACAATGCCGTTATCAAGGACTCGCATGACCAACGCGGATATTCCACTCAAAAAAAGCTTCTTGTTAATCAACAATTCCACCTCAACCGTCTGCTTCTCCGAAAAGCTCTTTTCGGCATCGAGTACAGCAAATCCGGTGGCACTCAAATCCATGACATCCAGCAGACGCTTTTGCTCCGGGAACCGGGCCTTGAGGCCGGGAACCTTGGTACGAAAAGCCTTGCGCAACTGTTCTTCATCTTCAGGTATACTTATTTCAAAATCCATGACTCCCCCAAATAGAATTCAATAAAACCGCCGGGTGACACTACTGACCGGACACCCGTTTTTCAAGTATGAATTCAACGCGACGATTCTTGGCCCGATACTCAGCTGAAGAGTTCGGAAACAAGGGGTTCAAATACGCAAGCCCAGTGGCTGTCAACCGAGTGGACTCAAGCCCCATTTTGAGCAATTCCCTCAAAACATTGACGGCTCGGAGAGCAGAAATTTCCCAATTATCCTTGAAGCGTGACCTTTGACTGGGACGTACATTATCCGTGTATCCAACAATCTTGATATTCTGATCTTTGTGTTTGATAAAAAAATCCTTGAGCGTGGCAACCAATCGAACTCCTTTCGGTGTCAAATTAACCCTGCCTGAAGGAAACATAACATCGCCCGGCACTCGTATGGTAATGACTCCATCTTCAAAATTCGCACTGACCAACCCTTCCACGCCTTTCTTGGTCTGCAAAGTCTTGACCTCGGCATATACTTTACGCTGAGACTCGATAATTTGCCGACGCATAAGGGCTTGATCAATAAGCACACCGGCTTCTTCTCGAGTTATTCGACTGGTAGCCACCTTCTGCATCTTACCCTGCAGCGCCTTGGTCACAGAAGAAAATGTTTCGGAAAACTTATGTGTATCAATGGTCGACATGGAATAGAGAAGCACAAAAAAGACCAATAAAAGCATGGAGAGGTCGGCAAACGTCGTCAGCCATTCGCCGCCGCCCTCTTCTTCTTCATCGGGCAAAGAAATCAACCGATCATCGTCTTTCATCGTTGTGTATCCCTTTCTGCCGGGGCCAGGAAGGAGGACAACTTTTCGTAAACAAGCCTCGGGTTGTTGTTTTCCAAAATGGACTTGGCACCTTCGAATATAACTTCAAGATGCAATTGTTCCTGAAGCGTCCTTGCCTTAAGCTTGGCCGCCATGGGGATGAAAAACAACGTAGACATTGCTGAACCATAAAATGTCGTCAGCAACGCAACGGCCATGGCCGGTCCAATAGACTTTGGATTATCCAATTGAGAAAGCATCTGAACGAGACCAATGAGCGTTCCCATCATACCAAATGCGGGAGCAAGTGCTGCCAATCGCTTGAACACGTCCTGTCCGACCTGATGACGGCGGCGCATGGAAGTAATTTCAATGGCAAGTGTGGAACGAATAAGATCCGGGTCCGCATTATCCGCAATAAGCTGGCAGGATTTCTTGAGGACCATATTTTCAGTCTGAACATTTTCCAAAGCGATCAGCCCTTCACGACGACTGATTTCCGCCACTTTTACCATGATGTTCACGACATCACGTACTTTGGTTTTACGGGATACGAAAATCTTGAAGGCGGCCTTGAAGGCCTGTATAACCTCTTCAAAAGGAAAGGCGACCATAATAGACGCCAAAGTACCGCCAACGACAATCATCATACCGGGAACATTGATAAAAACATCAACAGCCCCACCTATGACAATTGCCCCGATAATGAGCGCAAAACCAACGGTGAGACCAAGTAGTGTCACAATATCCATAAAACGAACCTGTCCTTACTGAGTTCAATTTTTTCCGTTCACAATTCAGTCTCCGCCGGAGACAATCACTGCTGCGAAATCAAGGAGTCAACATGGAATACCGTAAAAAGATACAACATTCTGTCGCATACATACAGGAAAAATTAGGCAAAGTTCAAGCTGATACTGTCGCATTTGTAACAGGCACAGGACTTGGCGGACTTACTGACGCTATTGAAAACCCAATTTTGCTGCCTTATGAAGAGATTGAGGAGTTCCCTGTATCAACAGTCAAGAGCCATGCCGGACAGTTGATTTCCGGCACCATTGATGGCCTACCCGTGCTGGCTTTGCAGGGCCGATTCCATCTGTATGAAGGATTCACCGCACAGGAAGCGACCCATAATATTCGCGTTCTGGGCGAACTCGGCGTAAGAAATCTGATCCTGACCAACGCGGTAGGCGCACTCAACCCTTCGTTTGAAACCGGCTCTCCAATGATCATAGAAGATCACATCAATATGACCGGTCACACACCTCTCCGCGGCGAAAACGTCGACTCTTGGGGAGAACGGTTCCCGGACATGTGCGCTGTATACGACCCAACTCTACGACAATTGGCTGTAAACAAAGCTCTTGAACTGGGTATCCGATTGGAGCGTGGCGTATTCATGCAGATCATGGGGCCGAATATGGAAACTCCTGCAGAAACCCGCATGTATCGACGGCTGGGAGCAGACGCCATTGGCATGTCCACTTGTATGGAGGCCATCGCAGCTCATCACATGGGTATCCGTATCCTCGGTATATCCTGCCTGACCAATAAGAACCTCCCTGACTGCATGAAGGAAGCATCGCTGGATACCGTTATTGCCCAGGCAGAAAAGTCATCGGCAACAATGACAAATCTTATCCGCGCAATACTAAAGGAAATCCCACAAACAGCCGAATAGACCCTAGGCGAGCCATATGCACGGTTCGTCAGACGGCTTAACTGCGACTCCGGGACGGCAACAGATGACCAAGCCTGTACTGATATTACTCATGATCTCCACCACCCTCTTCATGGCTGGGTGTGGCAACCGCATGTGGGAAGACGGTAAGGATACTGCCTCAGAAACATACAACTATGTTTTTGACACCGCTCCTACAGCGAAATCTTACCATGAGACCGCGTCAATTCCTCTTATCGAATTAAACTACAGAGCAGCTGATGTGCTGTACTCCAACGTAGGCAAAGGGGAATTAACTCTAAAATCTGCCGTGTTTGTCAAACGATTCACCAATCAAAAAGACCCCGGCGACAATGCCATTTTCGGCTCAGTCATAACTCAACAAATCGCGGACCGACTAGTCCAACGTGGTGTACTCATCACTGACGGCACTCCCAATGCTACCGACTACCTATACAGCAAAGGAACCAATGCCGAAGATTACAAAAGTCTCACCGACACCATGTCAGGCAAATTGCCACCCAGATCCGGGATGCTCACCGGTAATTACGTAATTGGCGACAATTATGTCTATATGTCCTCCAAAGTCATACGACTGGTAGACTCCGCCGTTGTCTCGGCTCACAACTGGACACTGCCCATCTCCGACAACATCCGAGAAATGCTGCCTCAACTCAAGAGTGACGATGGCATGGTTCCCACAGTCAAAAACAAATTCGACTAAACAAATCTCAAGAAAAAAGGGTACCGGACAATCGGCACCCTTTTTTCTTATCTATTATAAACGCTTTACGTTTGCTGGCTATTCATCACGCCATGCTTCGCCGACATCATCACCCCATTCTTTCTTGGCAAGACGATGTCCCAGATTGAAAGCCTTGGTGTTGATGGCCTTGATCTTGGGCGGCAGTACGGATTCCAGACTCTTGCGCATGGCCCCCTGATTGACAAAGGGAAGCAGGAAGGAAAGAGATCCCAGAACCACGGTATTCATGGCCTGAAGGATACCGACTTTATCCTTGGCAAGCGCGGTGTACGGCAAGCCAAGAAACTGATTGGTCGGCGGTTGCTTGACCAAATCAGACTCCAGCACCAACACCCCTCCGGGCTTCAGATAGGGATAATACGTGTTACAAGCTTCCTGAGACAATGCCACAAGCAAATCCAAATTCTCAGCTTTGGGATAGCTGATAGGACTTGAGCTTATGACCAGATCACATTTACTGGACCCACCACGCGCCTCAGGGCCATAGCTTTGAGTCTGGGTGACATTGTAGCCATGGCCAAGAGCTAACCCCTGCCCCATGATCTTGCCCAAAGTAATGATACCCTGACCGCCCAGACCGGAAAAGCGAATTTCGAAACGCTCAAGTTCTTGCTGCGGTTTCATTATTTGCCTCCCTTGGCAGCCTGCGCCAGAAAGTTCGACTGCAACTTCTGATAACTCTCCTCAAAGCCGGGGCGATCCCGTTCGACAAATACGCCAATGGGCATGCGATCTTTACGCTTGTCTTCAGAAAGTTCGTTGTAGCGCTCAATCGGGATGGCATTCTTCTTCATCCACTTATACATATCCACCGGACTCTTGTACTTGTTCTTGCGACCATACTGAGTATGACACGGCGTGATAGCTTCCACCACACTGAAACCGGGACGTTCAATGGCCTCGGTCATAATCTTTTCCAGTTTGTTCACATGAAAAACCGTACCACGCGCCACATAGTTGGCGCCCGCGCCCTTGGCCAATTCCACAGTATCAAAACTACTATCAAGCTGCCCGTATGGATTAGTCATGGTTGTGGAACCGACAGGCGTGGCCGGAGAACTCTGTCCGCCAGTCATGCCATAGATATTGTTATTCAACACCAATGCAGTGACGCCAATATTGCGACGAGCCGCATGGATAAGATGATTGCCACCGATGGACAATGCATCGCCATCACCCATAATGGTAATGACGTTGAGTTTCGGATTAGCCATTTTGATGCCCGTAGCAAAGCTCAAGGCGCGACCATGAGTGGTATGAACGGTATTGAAGTCCACGTACACAGCCAGACGACCTGAGCAACCAATACCTGCCACGACAACCACATCGTCCTTGGGTATTTCCAAAGCGTGAATTGAACGGATCAAGGTTCCCAGCACGATGCCATGTCCGCAACCAGCGCACAAAACATGCGGGAATTTCTTGTTATGCCTCAAATACTGATGGATGATTTCATTTCCGGTAAAATTACTCATGTCACTACCCCTGCATGATGACCTTGAGGATTTCCGCGGGAGTGACGATTTGTCCGTCCACGCGATTGATGGTCCTGACCGCAGCCTGGCCCATGTTTACACGCTTCACCTCGCGAGACATCTGACCCATATTCATTTCAGGCACCACCAGTGTCTTGGCCTTGGCAAGCACCTTTTCGGTGTGCCTTCTGGGGTACGGGAACAGGGTTTTCAATTTGAGCAATCCGGCTTTCACACCGTTTTCGCGGGCCTGCTGCACAGCCAGTTCAGCAGAACGGGCCACACTACCGTAAGCGATAACCACAACTTCCGCGTCATCAGTCTGGACCTCGTCCACCAACTGGATGTCATAGAAGAACTGGTCAATCTTTCGATGGATACGATCCATAAGCTCAACGACCTCTTCCGGACGCTGCGTAGGAAATCCATTCCGATCATGTGTCAGACCAGTCACATGAAAACGATAACCAGAGCCAATGGCAGGCATGGGCGGTACACCCCGTACGGTCTCTTCATACGGCTTGTACCACTCAGGCGGCATGGACGGAACAGTGCGAGAAAAGACTTCGTACTCGCCTTCATTGGGCAATTCGATTTTTTCACGAGTGTGCGCAGTCACCTCATCCAACAACAGGATAACCGGAGTTCGATATTTCTCAGCCATGTTGAATGCAGTAATTGTCATATCAAGACATTCTTGCACGTTAGAGGCTGACAACACGATAATCGGATGATCACCATGTGTCCCCCAACGAGCCTGCTGAACATCACCCTGTGCCGGGCAGGTAGGTAAGCCTGTTGATGGGCCACCACGCATGACGTTCACCAGAACCAAAGGAGCTTCCGCCATAATCGCGTACCCAAGATTTTCCTGCATAAGCGAAAAGCCAGGTCCACTTGTGGCGGTCATTGCTTTACGACCAGCCAAAGAACCACCAATAATGGCTCCCATACTGGCGATTTCGTCTTCAAGCTGAATAAAAACACCATCTTCAATTTTAGGCAGACGAGCAGCCATTATCTCCATTATCTCAGATGACGGAGTAATTGGATATCCACCGAAAAACGAGCACCCGGCCAACAATGCCCCTTCAACAACAGCCTCGTTGCCAAGGGCGAAAATTTCCTTGCGTTTCTTACGTCTGGGCATCGTCTACGCCCCCTTCCCGGTTACGTTCTTTTTGGCAGCCTTGGATTCCGCTTCCTTGGCAGCTTTTTTACCGCTGTCGGGATCCTTGTCTTTAACCACGATGGCAAAATCGGGACAATGCAGCTCGCAAAAGCCACAACGAATACAGTTCTCTTCGTGAACAACCGTGGATTTCCCCTGATCATTCAACTCAAGCACCTTACCCGGACAAAACTCGACACAGATGCCGCAGCCTTTGCACCAGTCCGGGTACACGGTAACTTTGTTCTTCCCTTTGTTTTTTCTAGCCATAGCTCCTTCCAACTCGTGAAAGATTCTTTCAGGTCGCATCCCTGAATTTACAAAAATGTCATTCTCATACGTATCACTTTTTCAAGATACTCAATTGAACTCCTAGCAGGATTTCCCCTCGTGTCCAGCGTTTTTCAAAAGTTCTTGAGTACCCTTTACAAACTTAAAATGAAAAAACAAAAAAAAGCGCTTCAGAATTTCATCCAAAGCGCATTTTTTATCAGTTAAAAATCAAAAAAGCTACAACGCCATAACCGCCATTGCATTAATAACACAAGCCGCCAAAGCACTCCCGCCTTTCCGTCCTTCGATGGAAATATAGGGAATATTTCGACTCATAAGCAACGCCTTGGATTCAGCTGCATTCACAAATCCAACAGGCATTCCTATCACTAACACAGGAGATACTGTTCCCTTATCAACGTGTTCCACAAGCCGAATGAGTGCCGTTGGCGCATTTCCAATTACATATATTTCCGGTTTCACTTCAGCCACGGCAACATCAACCGCAGCTTTTGCCCGAGTAATACCCTCACGTTGAGCGCGCTCTACCACCCGCTTATCATTGATTAAACAATGAACAGTACAACCCAGCGGGTCCAGTCGCCGCACCGGCATACCTCGTTTAGCCATTTCGGTATCAGTAACAATCGTGGCACCATTCTTTACCGCAGCAACACCTGATTCCACAGCACCAGCTTGGAATCTAACCAAGTTGAGAAGTTCAAAATCCGCTGTTGTATGGATCATTCTACGAACAATTTCCCATTTCGCACCAGAAAATGGACGTGGCTTTGGAACCTCCGAATCAATGATTCGAAATGATTCTGACTCTATATCTTCCGGTTTTTTAAAATTCTGAATTTTTATCTCTGCCAAAACAGCCTCCCTTGAGGTACAATTTTTTCTCATTTTAAAATCTTTTTTATGAAAAAAAGAGACGGTCAGGAATATGTTTTACACAATTCCCGGACCGTCTCAGTACGATTCTTTTGAATTTCCGGGCGATCGCCCTTGCAGCCTTAACGATCCCTTGCCTGATAACGAGACAGTTGAGCCTCCAGGCGTCGGCTGTAGGAAGTCAGGATATAACACAACAGGAAATACAAACCGGCAATGGTAATCCACACTTCAAATGAAGCGACCATTTCTCGATTATCCACCTGAACACCTGTACGAGTCAACTCGTTTACACCCAGAATAGCGGCCAAAGACGTATCTTTGGTCAAAGAAACGAACTGATTCACAAAAGAGGGAATCATATTTCTAAGAGCTTGAGGTAAAATGACAAACCTCATAGCCTGCACTTGAGACAAACCCGAACCACGCGCCGCTTCAAGTTGGCCTTTTGGTAAAGCCAGTACTCCAGCACGTACAATTTCACCAACATAGGCACCGGTAAAGATCATAAAACAGAATACGGTCGTCGAAAATGCAGGTAAGGACTGACCAATAAGGACCGGAGCCAGAAAAAAGAACCAAAAGATAAGCAGCAATAACGGCATGCCGCGAACCATTTCTATATAAGCGACAGCGGGGAATTTAAGCCACCAACGCTTGGAAAGGCGCATAAGCCCCGCGGCCATGCCGATCCAAAACGCACCGAAAATACCTAAACCAGCCATGATAATCGCAGACAGCATGCCGCCCACATCATGAATGAATGGAAAGACCAGATCGAACTTGGTCTGCCCCCACAAGAAATAATCAAAGTTGTCTATGACGATATCCCAATGCATGCCCGCCCCCTAGTACATGACCTGAATCATGAAGTGCTTGTTGTACATGGTGATGCAGAACGAAACCACCAGGGAGAGAGCCAGATAGATCATCAAAGCTACGGAAAACGCCTCAAACGGGATGGCATGGTACGATTCGATCTGAGTCGCCTGAAACATCATCTCGGTCACACCGATAACCATGCACAACGATGAATTTTTGATCAGATTTAATGCCTGTGAAATGAGCGGCGGAATAACGATACGTAAAGCCTGAGGCAAAATTACATACCGATAGCCCTGCAAAAAGGAGAGGCCGACCGCACGGGACGCCTCAAGCTGATTCTTGGGAATGGAAAAAATACCTGCCCGAATCTCTTCAGCTATGAAAGCCGAAGTGTAGACAGTTAAAGCAATAACCCCCGTGATCAACTCCACGTTGAACAGAACCCACTCGCCAACGAAGTCATGACCAAGAAATGCAAACGGTCCGGGGAACCAGTAGTAAAGGTCATTCATCCACTCATTGATGCCCTCTGGAATGACGAAATGCGAAGCGTTGTACCAGAAAAAAATCTGTACAAGCAGCGGAGTATTTCTGAAAAATTCTGTATAAGCCAGAGCAAGCCACTGCAAAGGCTTGAAGGGTGTCATCCGCAAAACACAAATAAAAATCCCAAGCAACATCGCCCCGACCAAAGCGATCGACGATATCTGCAAAGTCGTGGTGAAACCTTCCCACATCCACTGGGCTGGTTCGCCGGAAAACATTTTGGCCCATTGAAAATTATAATCCAAAATTCCATCCAGGGTTGCTGTTGAAAGAAGGGAAAACCGGGAGTGCTCTTGGCACCCCCGGCATATCAATCGATCTAAGCCTTACATAGGCCAAAGTTCGATGGTCCAACCTTCAGGAAGGTCGTAACCCATCCACTTCTTGAACAGCTTCTGGTAAGTACCGTCCAACCACATCTCATTGAGACACTTGTTAACGAAATCGCGGAAAGCGGAATCATTCTGGGGCAACCCAAGACCATACGGTTCAGAGGCGATGAATTCGCCAGTGATTTCCCACTTTTCAGGATTGTCATCACCGGCCTTGAGGCCAGCAAGAATACCGGAATCGGTGGTCACAGCTTTGACCTTGCCCTGCTTCAAAGCCATGAAAGCCTGGGGGTATTCATCATAGGAAATGACGTGTGCCTTAGGCTGTGCATTCTTGATGTTCTTTTCAGAGGTGGAACCCTTGACGGTACCAACTTTCTTGTTCGCAAGATCAGCAGCGGAAGCAATACCGGAGCCTTTCTTCACGAGAATTTTCTGACCATCCATGAAGTAGGTGATAGAAAAGTCAATCTGCTCATCACGGGAGAACTTGTGGGTCATGGTAGCGGCGACCATATCCACGGAACCCTGAACCAACATCGGAATACGATTCTTGGAGGTGACGACCTTAAACTCAGTCTTCACGCCAAGCTTGGAAGCAATGTATTTGCAAATATCAATGTCAAAACCGACCAATTCCTTGGAATCGGCATCAATAAAACCGAACAGGTTCACGGAGTCCTTAACGCCACACGTCAGCACACCTTTTGCTTTTACATCTTCAATCTTGCCTGCGGAAGCAATGCTCGCGGCAAACATAAATGACAGCACCAAAGCCAGAATAATTACCAACCGTTTCATTAACCCTCTCCTCTCTCTTAGAGTTTCAATGTATATACCGATTAAAGAATTTCCTTCAGGAAGTTCTTCGTACGCTCGTGCTTGGGATTCTTAAAGAATTCATCCGGCGGAGCCTGCTCCACCACGACACCGCCGTCCATGAACAGCACACGGTCGCACACTTCACGGGCAAAACCCATTTCGTGGGTAACGCACAGCATGGTCATGCCTTCACGGGCCAAATCCTTCATGACGTTGAGGACCTCGTTGATCATTTCCGGGTCCAAAGCAGAGGTCGGCTCGTCAAAAAGCATAACCTTTGGTTTCATGGCCAAAGAGCGGGCGATAGCCACACGCTGCTGCTGACCACCGGAAAGCTCGGCGGGGTATTTATGCGCCTGATCGTGAATACCAACGCGTTCAAGCAGGCTGAGGGCGACTTTTTCGGCCTCTTCCTTAGGAACGTTCTTGACCTTGATAGGCGCCAAGGTCACATTTTTCAGGACGGTCAGATGGGGGTACAGATTAAACTGCTGAAACACGATACCGATCTCGGCTCGCAAATCGTTGACGTTGACGTCCTTATCCAGGATATCTTTTCCGTCAAAAAGGATTTGACCTTTCTGATACTCCTCCAACCGATTGATACAGCGGATAAACGTGGATTTACCGGAACCAGAGGGACCGCAGATGGCCAGCACCTCACCCTTATTAACAGATTCGGTAATGCCTTGTAATACATGAAAATCGCCATACCACTTGTGCAGTTTCTGCACTTCTATCATTGCCATTTGAAGATTGCTCCTCAGAGTAAATTTTGGAAAAAAAACAAAAAAAGCCCGCCGACATGTCACGTATCCCGACAGTCGGGCAGAGCTTCTTGAACAGAAAGGAAATATTGTCCAAAAAACGAAAAAAGTCAAGATACAGTTGCTTTCATGACACTTACTTCATGGCCCTCTCACATCTTTGTCACTTTCACTTGATTTCGCGTTCCCACAAAAAAAGGGGAGCCCACAGAGGCTCCCCTTCATTAACACTCGATAATGACTATTCGTGATTTGCTTGGTCCTGCATAAACGCACGCACCCTTCGCTGAATCCGAATCACTCGCTTAAGCAATTCTCCGAGTCCGAACAGAGTTACGGAAACGACAGTGCTGAATAACAGCACCCCGAAACCGGCCAAAGCAAACATCCAATTCCGCGTTGAGTCGTCTGTATTGGTATTCCACAACAAAACGAAACAGGCGATAAGGCCCACTATCCACATCAGATGACCAGTGGCGGGCAAAACTCTTTCCATAGGCAACCGTGAAAAAGGATTTTGAACCTTATAGCCAATCAAATCGTCACATCCACAAACAGGACATTTTTCCAGATCAGCCGAGAAGGTTTCAAGGCACCGCTCGCATTGAACCATTTTCCTGTAATCATCAAGCTCAGGCATAAGAGTCTCCTTGTACGCTTACGCCGCGACGGCGTCGGCCTTCTGTTGTCTGGGACGTTGCATCAACCACATCACACCCCACAGAATCAAACCAACCGGATAGACCCAATAGCGCATGTCATATGGCAGACCAACCAATCTGGAAATAAGATCCGGCCTGAACATAACCATGGTAATGGCAAGCAGAATAGGTATCTCGTAGAACCTGTTCTTGGCAATGAACCACCCTTGTGTCGCCGAAGCAAACGCAAAGTTTCCGACACACGCCATACCAAAGATCAGCAGACCTTGAGGCCAACTGTCCACGTTATGCAGAATCAGATCATGGTTAAATATGAACATGAACGGTAAAATGGCCGTACGAATATCATACATGAATCCCTGCAATCCCGTTGGTATGGGCGGCGCCTCGGCAATGGCCGCAGCAGCATACGCAGCCAGACCAACCGGCGGAGTATCGTCCGCCAGAATACCAAAGTAGAAACAGAACAAATGCGCTGCCATAAGCGGCACGAGAAAGCCCTGTAAACCACCGATACTGACAATGGCCGGCGCCGTAAGCGAAGCCATGACAATATAAGTAGCTGTGGTAGGCAGCCCCATACCGATAAGCAAACTCGCCATGGCCGTAATGACAAGCATCAGGAAGATGTTGCCACCGGACAAGACGTCGATGATCTGTGTGATCAATCCGCCAAGTCCAAGGGCCACAACACCGACAATAATACCGGCCGCAGCGGTTGCCATGGCAACACCGGCCATATTCCGCGCTCCTTCAGCCATGGAAAGAAAAATATCTTTCACACTTTGTTTGATGGCTGGGAAAAGCGGCTGTCCGGCAAGTTTCGCCTTGATCGGCTTTTGCAACAACATGATCCCCATAAGCACGAGAATCGCCCGAAAAGCAGCCAATTCCGGGGAATGACGCAAGGCTATCAGTTCGTAGAGAAGCATGCCGAGTGGCAAGAGAAAATGTAGTCCAGACATAAGCGTCGGGATAAACTTCGGCAATTCAGCACGCGGTATGCCGGACAATCCGAGCTTCGATGCCTCAATATGCGAGATGTAAATCAACGCTGCGTATGAAGCAAAGGCAGGAACTGCAGCCGCTTTAACGACTTCGATATATGGCACGTTCACATATTCTGCGATAATAAAAGCGGCAGCGCCCATAATAGGCGGAGCAAGCTGTCCATCAGTGGATGCAGCAACTTCGATAGCACCAGCCTTGGTCGGCGGGTAGCCCACCTTCTTCATCAATGGTATAGTGAAAGTACCCGTGGTCACGATATTAGCAATTGATGAACCGGAAACCATACCGGTCAAACCAGAACCAAGAATTGCGGCCTTCGCCGGTCCACCCTTGAATCCACCGAGAACACACAGAGCCAACTGAATGAAAAAATGACCTGCCCCTGCTTTTTCCAGCATGGTCCCGAACAACACAAACAGAAAAACAATGGTCGCTGAAACATCTAACGGAATACCGTAGATACCTTCCGAACTCATGGACATCTGGCCGATAAATCGATTCAGGGACACCCCTTTAAATGCAATGACGTCAGGCATATACGGCCCGAGAAACGCATACACGCAAAACAGAATGGCAATCACAGGCAATGCAGGCCCGATGACACGCCGTGTGGCTTCAAGCAGCAAACCGACCAGCATCAACCCGAAAAGGATATCTCTGGTGGTCGGAGCGCCATAGCGCATGGAAATACCGTCATAATCAATAAATATATACAAAGCCGCAAAAGCAGCCAATATACCAAAAATATAATCGAGAATAGTCACGCGATTCATGACCATGAGGAACCGAAGGTCAGGCCGCCATTTGGGATTCCCCTTCATCATGGGTACATTTAAAAAGACGAGCAAAATTGCGAACGCCAAATGGAAAGCTCTAATATACAGCGTATCCATAATCAGCCAGCTGGCGATGGAAAGCTGAAATAATGACCACATGATAGCAATGGCAATAGTCAATGTTCTGGTCACACCAACGCTATCGCCTTGTAGACCATGTTCGGCCTCGGCCAGCTCGCGGGCGTATTCCACCCCTTTTACATTGTTGTCGTCTAAAGTCTTATCTTCCATTTCTCCCTCGGTCGCTATTGTGGCGAAAAATCAAAGAACCGCTTGCAAGCTCCCCTGCAAACGGCGGCAGCACGGCCGGGTTCGGCCTGCGCAAGATGCGACCGGGCAGCAAGCCGCCCGGTCGCGATAATGCGTAAGAAGAATGACCTATTTGAGGCCTGCTTCCTTGTAGTACTTCATTGCGCCGGGATGAATCGGAGCGGACAGACCCTGCAGCATGCCTTCCTTGGTCAGGACAGCATAGGCGGGATGCAACTTCTTGAATTCTTCAAAGTTCTCAAAGACTTCCTTGGTGATAGCATACACAATTTCATCAGGGACATCAGAGGAGGTCACGAAGGTCGCTTTCACACCAAAGCTGGGCACATCGGCACCGGCATTGGCTGCGCTGGGATAATTCTTCATGGGAATAACGGAAGGAGCATAGTAAGGGAACTTTTCATACAGGGAATCCACGCCAGTGATAGGCACGATGTTCACCTTACGAGCACCTGCGCATGCTTCCTTAATCGCGCCGGAAGGATGACCAACGGTGTAGAAAAATGCATCAATACGACCATCCTGCAGCAGGCCAGGAGCCTCCGCAGCTTTGACCTTTTCAGCGTCAATGTCATCAAGAGTCAAACCAGCAGCAGCCAAAGCATCTTTGGAGTTCTGAAGCTGACCGGAACCGGGGTTACCGATATTGACTTTCTTGCCCTTGAGGTCCTTGATGCCTTTGATACCAGTGTCAGCACCGGCGACCAGAGTCACGGACTCGGGATGAATGGAGAAAACTGCACGCAGTTTCTTCTGAGGCTTGCCATCCCATTCTGCAATACCTTCGAAGGCCTGGTACTGGCGGTCGGACTGCACAACACCAAATTCAAGATCACCAGCCATGACGGCGTTGACATTGAACACGGAACCGCCGGTGGACTCAACTGTAGCACGGATGCCGTAGACATCTTTTTTCTTGTTCACTATTTTGGCGATAGCGCCACCAGTCGGGTAGTAAACGCCAGTGATACCGCCGGTACCGATGGTCACAAATTTGGTTTTACCAGCCGAAGCGGGGACAACGGTGAGCATGTAACCCAAGCAAAGCAGCATGGCCACGTACAGAATTTTTTTCATTCTCAGTTCCTCCAGAACAAAAAAAGTTAACCCAATCGATCAAGCCCCTCTCAAAGCCCGATCCATAATAAAAACACAAAATTTTCCACAAAAACACAATAACAGCCAGTTTTCCACTTCCGTCAAACGAGACGAATAAAATTACTAGCCGACATAACGATTTACCAAAAAACGTTTTTTTTCGCAACGGGTTATTCCAAAATTAGAGACAGACCGATGGTTTTCTGTTAATCGCATATCAGCTTTTGTAGCTAAATTGAAAGAATATACCTGTAGAACGTATAAAAAAGCACTGACCAGACATGGACGAACTGCATTTTACGAATATTCATCTGGACCCTAGCGTCACATATTTCATTTTTATCGGAGAGTTAAAAGCTTACGGACTCAACGACTTTGTCGCCAAAGCGCTTGAACGTGAGTTCGACACCCCTTTTAAAGCCATTTCAATCGCTCCCGATCTTATCGATACTACGGCATTCAGTAACCTCGCAGTATTCAATCCGACCGCAAAAAAAGAAATTGAGACCGCTGGGCGAAAGGTCGCTTATCGTACCCCCATTTCGACATTTTCCAGAGAACTATCAGAATCGACATACATAAAAGAATTGCTGCAGACCCTACTTAAACAACAGGATCATATTTTTGTCTGGATGTTTGAAAGCCGCCCAGAGCTGAACCTTGGCCATGAGGGGAAAATCACTCTGCTCGGCCCAAGAGCTGACCTAATTGAACACCTCAACGATAAAACGTGGCAGTACGAGACCTTTTCCAAAGTAGCCCCAGTGGTTGACTTCATGATTTGCTGCGGCGCCGAGGCTCTGGAACAAGGCCTCAAGGAACTTGGGAGTCGTTCGCCTCACGGCATGTTCGTTTCGGCAAGTCACAGTGCGGGCGGTGCTCAAAGCATGGTTTGCCAATGCGCCGAAGACGCGCTCGGTCGTTTCTCCTGCCCGGAGACACATTACCTTATAAGTGGATACGCGCCGCACACACACGACCCGACTGTTTTAGCCGTTGTCGGCAATGAAAACGAAGTATATGTGGCCGGTGTTGCGGACATGAATATTGTGGATGGCAATAAATTCCGAGGTTCAACGTTCCCATCCATACTGCCTGCTAACGTACAGACAGATCTTCGAAATTACACCGAGGCCATAGGTCGTGAACTCGGGAAGCTGGGTTTCCGAGGCATCTATGGATGCGACTACATCGTCACCGAAAACGAAGACATCTTTTTCATCGAAGTCAACGCGCGCAAACAGGGGACGACCATGGAATTTTGCAGCGCACTGGAGCAACTGCTCCCAGAAGGATCTCCCAACCTGTTTGACATGGAAGCACATGCTGTACTCCATGACAAACTCCCCACCGACAGAAAAACACCCGACTTTGACGCCATCATCAACGGTGACCTTCACTGGGGAACCTTCAATCACAAGGTAGAGACGGATGTTGTTACCACCAACGAAATCAAACAAAGCCTGCCGGAGCGCACTCTTTTCACTCAGGCAGCCGTTGACGGACTTCCCGGGCACATCATCCTTGAACACACAGGAGAAGATGTTCTGGTAAAAGCTGGAACTTTTCTAGGGCGCGTGGCCGCTGTAGCAGCCACACGCAAAGATATGCTTCATGAACTGGAAAAAGGAACAAACAGGTTGGCGGAATCCATCGTCGACCACGAAACAAACAGGTACTGACATGGCTTTTCAATTGGATGGTTTTACGACGGACTTGCTTGAACAGATTTCCGGTAACGGTACTGCAACCGAAGCCGATTCCACCAACATGCAACAGCTTTACGCCGACGCTAAAGAGACTGAAGGCACAGCGCCTATCGTGGCTCTATTTCACGCTCTCAAAAATGCCAAAACCGCGAACGGTCCCGGCTATGAAGCATACGGCCTAACCCGCGAAAATCTTATCGAACTGTGCGCCAAGCATGTCAAAATCGACGAACACTCTGTGACCATAGGTGGCCGCGTGGGACGAGCCCTTGAGATCATCACCGACGCTGGCCTGCGTGTGAAGGATTATCTGGCACGCAAGAATACTGAAGCCCCTAGTGGCATTCAACTCTGGGACAAAATCCTTGAGAATCAGGCACGCATTAAATCAGTTCTGGGCATGACAGACGACGACTGGAATTCCTTCTCCGGCCAGCTCGGTAACTGTATCGACAATACCGAGACCCTGCAAAAGTGTCTTGATCTTCCCGAGGACTGTATTCAGGACGTAGCGCGCATCACTCAAAAATACCGCATGCGCATGACACCGTATTATGCCAGCCTCATTCAACCTGTACCCAATGACCCTGTCATCCTTCAGGCTGTCCCCACCGCTGAGATGGTCGACACCGTGGGTGAAGAAATCCCGCCCGTAGCCTCGGATCATTCTCCGGTTCGTCTTGTCGATCAATTCTACCCACGTGTGGTGGCCCTCAAGTCCACCAACATCTGCGCCATGTATTGCACACACTGTTTGCGCATTGCTCATATCGGTGGATCTGACCGCACCTTTTCAAAAGCTGCATATCAAGAAGCCCTCGACTACATCGCCTCAAAACCGGCCATTCGTGATGTGTTGATTACCGGTGGAGACGCATTCATGTTGTCCAACAGCTCACTTCGTTGGCTGCTCGGCAAACTGGATGACATCGACCACATCAAGATGAAACGCCTCGGCACACGTGTCCCCGTCACCACTCCACAGCGAGTGGATGCAGAGCTTCTCGACATTCTGGAAGAAAGCAATGACAAGAAACCCGTCCGCGTGGTCACACAGATCAACACGGCTCAAGAGATCACTCCTGTTTCCCGTCAGGCATTCAAGAATATTTCCAAACGTGTCTCCGCAGTTCTCAATCAGGCCGTTCTTTTGCGCGGCATCAATGATTCCAAGGTCAAGATGTGGCATCTGTGTGAGACCATTCAAGAATCCTACATACGCCCCTACTATATCTTTAACTGCTCCTATCGTAACCCTCAGTACTACCACATGCGCGTCCCCATCCAGAAAGGTCGGGACATCGTGGAAGGCATGTACGGCAACATTTCCGGTGATGCCATCCCGCGCTACATTGCTGCTGCCGGCGGCAAGATTCCGCTCCACCGTGACAATGTTCAAGGCCGCGAGGACGGAGTTGTCATCCTCCAAAAACCGTGGGGCGGCGAAGTCCGTTACCCGGACGCCGACCCGGAAGGATACGGCAATGACACCAATTTTGCTTTCAACCAGTACGGCAAAAAATAATGCTTGAGACCATTCGCACATATATCACGAATCATGAGCAGGAAATGATGGACCTGCTCGAAAAGATCGTGTGCATCAACAGTTACACGCCCAATAAACCGGGAACCGATGCAGTCGCTTCGGTCCTTGAGAGCGTGATGACCGACATGGGGTTCACTGTTCGACGCGAAAAGCGTGACGAGGTTGGCGACAATCTGGTCGCACAAAACGTAACTCAACCCGACAACAACGGTCTCTTGCTTTGTGGTCATATGGACACGGTTTTTCCACCCGAAGATGGATTTGATTGTTTTCACCCGGATGGTGACACCATCATCGGACCCGGCGTGGTGGATATGAAAGGAGGGTTGGTTGTCGGCATTTATGCGCTCAAAGCACTTAATGCCGCAGGCCTTCTTGATGACATGCCTATTACTTTTGTCTTCAATTCAGACGAAGAAATAGGCTCACCTCATTCACAAGACCTCATCATTGAAGAAGCTAAAAAAGTGGCCATGGCCTTTGTCTTTGAATGTTCCAGCCCGGGCGGGAAAATCGTCACAGCGCGAAAAGGTAAAATCTCCTTTTCTTTGGAAATTCAAGGTCAAGCAGGTCATTCCGGCAATCTGACGGGACCAAAACCCAGTGCCATCCTTGAAATGGCGCACCAGACCATTACCCTTGAAGCACTCAATGATGCAGCAAAGGGTGTCTCCGTCAACGTTGGTTTGGTCGAAGGCGGTGTGGGGCCAAACACTGTCGCCCCCTCGGCCAAAGCCAAAATCGAATGCCGGTACTGGAATGAATTGGAAGGCGTTATTCTGCGTGAGGCCATTGAAAATTCAGCGGCTTCTCCGACCATTCCCGGCACGAACTGTCAATTGGAAGTCATACCGGGCAGGCCGACCATGGAAAACAGTCCGGCTATTGCGAGCCTATACGAGATCGTGGCCTCTACCGGTACCGAACTAGGCATCCCGGTTCAGGAAAGCGCACGAGGTGGTGTTTCAGACGCCAACTTCATAGCCAATGCAGGGACTCCGGTTATCGACGGCCTTGGTCCCACTGGTGGCAAGGACCACTCTCACAATGAATACATGATCACTGCCTCGCTGACCGAACGCACCATTCTGGCTGCAGTCGCTATGCGTCGGGCATTCGAAAAACTTACATAAGCCTTTGGTGACCCTCCGGGGGCGCCTTCGGCGGGACCAGAGAACCCTTTGAAAAGGGTTCTCTGGACTCTCCCAAACGTTATATCGCTCGCTCTGCTCGTGACTATCCACTATCCCACTATAAAAAAACTTATTTCTCTTTTCTTCTTTCCTGTTTCCCCAAAAGTCAGCAGCGAAGTGCCTCGACCCTCTCCACACCGTGAGGCTTTCGAGAGTGGTGCAGGGAGGACAGACTCAACATTCCCAACGACGGCGATACGCCGCTATCGAAAGCTGAGTCTAGCACCCATCACAAAAAAAAGACCCGCTCACGAAGAGCGGGTCTATTTTTTGTGATGGGTGCTACGCCCTAATTCAATTTACGCTCTTGCGGAAACAGAGGGAGGTAGCGGTACACGAATGACAGGACCAAAAAGCCAAAGGCTATGATCATGATGGACGTGGCGTACTCAACCCAGTTCGGGTAGTACACTTGCCAATCGTCAAACGGCATAACCGGGAAGGCAATTGTTTGAACAGTAAAGAGATAACGGTTCAGGGACACGCCAATGCAGTCCAAAATGGCAGCGGTATACAGCAATGTCGGATTATTACGGATGGCCGGAACAATCAACATAATAGCTGGCACAATACCACACACAACCAATTCAGAGAACATCAACCATTTGCCGTAGATAAAGCCATAGAACATGTCGTCAAAGGTCAAACCGACGGTAGGCAGGTAACCATAAGCCCATGCCCACGTGTCAAGAATCTTGAAGAACATGTACACGCACAGCATGGTGCCAGCAATCTTGCCCATCAAAGCCTTGGTCTTGAAATCGACCAGTTTCTTACCTGTAATCTTCTCCATGAGGGTGGCAATCAGAACGGTGAAAACCGGACCGGAACCAACTGCGGAGAGTACAAACAGGAAGAAAGTCCATGGCCAGATGAAGAATCCTTCACGGAAAGCGTAAGGACGACCGATCAGGACGCCATACATACCACCCAGGGAACCCTGGTGGAATGTGGACAGGAATGCACCAATACCGGCGAACAACGCCATGTTGACGTGCATGTTGTGAGCCAACGCATGAATGAAGGGAATCTTGTTCAACTGCTTCTGCTCAAGAATCAACGGGACGAACTCGATGATCAGAACAGTCAAATAGCAGGTGATACAGAAGATAACTTCTGTCAGCATGGAGTGGACATTAGGATGCCAGTAACCGAACCATGCACGGGTCGGCTGACCAACATCAAGAACCAGAACCAGCATGGCACCTGCATAGCAGCAGAAACCGACGACAACCGTCAGGTTAATAATTTTTTCAAGCTGTTTGATCTTAAGGATATACTTGAGCAGACCGGTGAAAAAAGCACCGGCGCCAAGAGCGATCACAGCAAGGTCAAAGGTAATCCAGGCACCGAACCCGAAGTAGTTATCCAGGCCGGTGGTGCCAATACCATTATACAGTACGAGCACTGCGGCATAGAGCCCCCAGAGGAAAACGCCCATTATGGCAGCTATCCAAATAAGGAACTTGCCAAACGAGCACCGCTGCACCCCTTCCGGGAAGAGTTTGCTATCCATTGTTCAGCCTCCTAGTGACCGCCGCCATCGGCGTTGTAGTTATCACCCTGCTTGCGGACCCATTCACGATTGCTCATGTAATAGACCTGGGGAGCCAGGCCGAGTTTCTCAAGCAGACGGAATGCTTTCGGGCTCTTAGCAAGGTCATGCACCTTATGTTCGGGATTATTCAAATCGCCGAAGGTGATAGCCTTGGTCGGGCAGATTTCTGCGCAAGCGGTCACATATGCGCCATCGGGCAGATTCATCGGGTCCTCGCCATTCTGACGAGCTTGATCCTTGGCATTCATGTAACGGGTATGACAGAAGTTACACTTCTCAACCACGCCACGAGGACGAGGAGACACGGCCGGGCTCAACCCCTTGTCCATGCCTTCAGGCCAAAGCGGATCCCACCAGTTAAAGTAACGAGCGTGATATGGGCATGCAGCCATGCAGTACCTACAACCGATACAACGGGGGTAGATCTGGGATACAATGCCGCCCTCTTCGTTCTTCTCGGTGGCAACGACCGGACAAACAGGCACACAAGCGGGGTTGCCACACTGCATGCAAGGTCTGGGCAAGTAAGCCGTCTCATGTTCAGGGAAGGCTTTACCGTTGGACAGTTCGTAAACGTTCATCCAAGTCAGGGTCTTGAGCTTATTGGACGCATTGTCGCGATCCGTCGTCAAGGCCTGAACATAGTTATAGGGGTCTTTCTTGGTCATGGGAGCGATATTGTTCTCCACCTGGCAGCCGACCATACAGGCGCCGCAGCCGGTGCATTTGTCAATATCAATGACCATGCCCCATTTGATTTTGAATTCTTTTGTTTGCATGTCGGTTCCCCCTAGATTTTGGCGACATTCACAGTGGAACCGGCCCATGTAGAGGCGCCAGCGGCGGCCTCGGAGCTCACCGTGAGAATCTTGTAAACGTTATCGCCCTTACCCTTCGAGAACTCGTCGCCGACAGTGTGACCCATTCCCAGAGGAGCGGCCACTATGCCGGGCAAGACGCCTTCGAAGATCTGGACCAAAGCTTCACACTCACCGGTACCACCGGAGAGTTTCACCTTGGAGCCAACGTCCACGCCAAGCTGTTTGGCAGTGGCAGATGCCATCATGACGACCATATGGTCACCGATCAACTGATTGTTGCTGATGGTACACGGGGCGTTAGGGGTAGTCGCCTGATTGGCGGTACCGACATTGAGCAATGTATAGGGAGCAAGTCCCACGGCACCGGAACCCTTGACGGGTACGGCAGCCTTGCTCAATTCGCTAGCAGCCATGCTGGCAGCAACCGGCACTTCGCCTTCAACGACAAATGCGCCACCTTCGACCAACTCGTCCATGTCAGCACCAATGGCTTCAACCTTGGCTTCAAGAACTTCTTCATAAGTCTCAAATCCAAGATCAGCCAAACCGAGGATAAAGTCGGCGGCGTTCTTGACATTCAGAGTTGCCTTGGAAACCGGAGCGCCCAAGGAATACGTCCCCACTGCGAGACCATACGGAGATGCCAGATCCTCGAACCGCTCATAGCAGTGCGGGGTCGGCAAAACCAGATTCGCGGCAGCCGTAGTTTCGGTGTTAACCGAGTCAAACGCGACGGTGAAACCGGCCTTGACCTGCTCAGGCAGGGCGTAAGCTGGATTGGCTTCATAAACGAACAGCAAGTCGGTGGAAACACCTTCCAGAATATCCGCTTTCAACATTTCGCTCCGGCTCATGGCAGTACCGACAGCTTTGCCAAATTCAGGCAAAACCTTCATGCCACCGCCAAGCAGCAGATTCAATGCGAACGCTGCGCCGTGTGCGGCAACAGAACCACCGGGAACAACCACAGGGTTGCTGGCGACCAGCAAATCCTTGGCGATAGCAGCCATCATATCGGCTTTAACACCGGTGGCAGCTTCAACTTTGGCAGGGCTGTAGTCATTCATGACCATAGCCTTGAACTGACCAAAATCAGCTGCAGCTGTTGTCTTGCCTGATTGCAACACATAATATGCAATACCCAGAGTGAAAGCAGCCATGCCTTCAGCCGGGACAGGTACCCATTTATCGGTCACGGAAGCGGTTTTGGTCTGCAAAGGACCGGCGAAGTAGAACTTACCGGACTCATTGGCAGCAAAAGCCTTGAGGTTGGCGACAGTCGGACCCCAGGATTCCAGGGCATCGGCACCAGCCAGCAGGACTACATCCGCATTTTCCAGGTCATACCCGACCTGACCGGACCCACCCATGAGACCGGACCAAGCCTTATCGGCGGCCTGCATGTCACATGGCATGGTATAAAATGCGTCGCTGCCCTTGTCAGTCAGCAACGCGGAGAAGACCTCGTTGACGGTGCCGGTCTGATCGCCGGAAATGACAGCAACCTTGCTGCCAGCGGCTTCCAACTTCTCGGCCACGACTTCCTGAGCTTTTTCCCAGGAGATTTCTTCGCCATCCAACATGGGAGCCTTAATCCGGGACGGGCTGTTCATGACCTGTACACCATTGGCGCACAAAGGACAGACACCACCGCCGGAAAGCGGGTTTTCCATGTTTCCTTCAACACCAAAGGCTTCACCGGCAACGGTGCGAACCTTCACGGCACATCCGGATTCACACATCTTGGACACGGTTGGCGTCCCTTTGACTTCCCCGTATTTCAACGTGGGAATCCAAGGCCAATTCTGCGTCCAGATGGAGACATCATCAAGAGCTTTCCATACCGTCGGTGTAAAAAGGATACCGACGGTGGCGCCCACACTCATCTGAATAAAAGCTCTGCGTGCTACGCTCATTCTCAGTACCCCTTTACTTATGGCAGGTGTAGCAGGCGTTCGGCTGACCCTTAAGGGCGTGACACCGTTCGCACTTCCACATCTTCATGGTCATCTTGCTGTAGCCGGAAAGGATGTTCCGCTCGAAAGCCGGAGGCACATCGTTAGTGCTGATATCCTTTACGTGGCACAGGTTGCAGTTCTGTTCAGGAGCTTCGCCCTCGAACACTGCGGGGTCAACGACATCAGACAGCTCTTTCTTCATCTCTGCCAGATCGGCAATACTCAGCTCAGCGTGAGCCTTGTGAGAGAAGTAAACGTTGTCAGGCTGGTACTGATAATTCAGCCAAGGAACTTCCTTGCCCTGAATCAGGTACTTCACCACGTACTCACGTTCGGCTTGTTTTTTGTCGTCATCCGAAGCAGCCAGATTGTCCTCAATGGCATCCAGTTCTGCTTTCATGATGGCTTCATAGTCGGTCGGGTCGATGCCTTCTTCGGCAATGGCTTCCATTGCTTCTTCTGGATCGACCGCATGACATTCGGCACATACTTCGTTGGTCGGGAAACCGGCATAAGAGCCGTCATCCCGGAAATAGTGGCAGCTTTCGCAATCCATTCCCTCGCCATCCACGTGTATCGCATGACTGAACCAAATCGGTTGTTCTTCTTTTTCATAGAACAAACCGGGGATTACAGCCCAGCCCAACACACAGGTGGCCAGGAAGCCGATGATAAAGGGAAGTGCCCCTCCACACCGTTTCGATGCTTTTCTTTCCTCCATAACCTCGCCCCATCACTCTAAAGTTAATGTGAAAATCACACCAATTGAACTATGTTCCCATACGGCACGGATCGATTTCGTGTCAAGAGAATATGAAAATTTTCACGATCTCTCAGACTCAAAAAAATATCAACATTACTAATGGTTACACAGTGACAACCTCAGTTTATATTTATTTCTTAACCCTACCGTAAACGTCGTCAAATCGAACAATATCATCCTCTTCCAGATACGGTCCGCTTTGAATTTCTATAATATTGAGTGGCACCTTGCCTGGATTGGCCAGTCTGTGCTGTGAAGCTTTAGGGATATCAACCGATTGATTTTCCACCAGAACACGAGGCTCATTATTCACTTCGACCTCAGCTGTTCCGTCCACCACAACCCAATGTTCACTGCGATGATGATGCATCTGAGAACTCAATCTTGCCCCCGGATTCACCTGAATGCGTTTAATCTTGTAATGTGGCCCCTCTTCCAACACGATATAATTGCCCCACGGCCTATATACTGTGGGATGGCTCTCTACAAGCTGACTCCCTTCGGCCTTGAGGGTATCAACGACATCACGCACGGCTTGAACCTGCTCCATGGTGCATGTCAAAGTGGCATCACGGGTTTGAATCATGATCATATCAGATACGCCGACAACTGCGAGCTTGCCCCCCTCGCTGATCAGCAAGGAGTTTTTGCAATCCATGGCCAAAACGTCACCCTGAATGACATTCCCGTTTTCATCCTTGTCACCTAGGCGGTACATCGCTTCCCAGCTGCCAAGATCATCCCAATCAAAACCGGCACGGATCACAGCTATATTGTCAATCTTTTCCACAACACCATAATCGACTGAAATATTGGGTATCTCCCGATATCCTTGTTCAAGCGGAGCCGTATCTCGTTCCATCCACCAATCCCAGAGAACTGGTTCACATTTCGCAACCTGTGTCAAAAAATGTTTGGCAGAAAACAAAAACATACCACTATTCCAGTAATGACTCTCTTCCTGCACAAATTTTTCGGCCATACTGTATTCAGGCTTTTCCACAAACCCGTCCACGGTATGAACGCCAGCATCCAGCTTATCTCCAAGCGCGATATATCCATACCCTGTCTCAGGCTTGCGAGGCTTAACCCCGAAAGTGACAAAACGATTATCCGCTGCCAAAAACGAAGCCTTAACTAGATCGCGCACCCATGCCTCATCATCACTGACAAGATGATCAGACGGAAAAACCGCAGCCAACGCTGTTGGATCAGCTTCGACAACTTTATCCAATCCCAACATAATTGCCGGGAGCGTATTTCTCCCCAAAGGTTCCGCCAACACTTGTCCTTTCAAGTCCGTATCAATGGCTTCCACCTGTTTACGCACTTCAAAAACATGTTCTTCGTTGGTGACAACCCAAATATTGGCCGGTTCAAAAGCTTCAAGTACTCTAGAAACAGTTTGCTGCAATAGCGTACTTTTGCCGCCCAGCACCAACAACTGCTTGGGAAGTAAGTTTCTGCTGAGAGGCCACAACCGCGTCCCGGAACCGCCCGCTAGAATAATTGCATGACAAGGACGAGCAAAATCTGCTCTGGATCGTTCGATATCGGACATCTGACTAACCCTCAAAGTTGAAGGGAGAATTAAAATTTTCCAAACGGGGCAACCGTTTGTCTTTTTCCGAGAGGACTGGTGTGCGTCCATCCAAAGCGGAAGTCCAATCCACACCGATATCGGGATCGTCCCAGACGATACCGCCATCATGGTCAGGAGAGTACGAAGCATCAACCTTATACTGAAATTCCGTATCGGGCATGATGGTGACATAGCCATGAGCAAATCCCGCAGGAATGAACATGCGCTTGAAATTTGCACTGCTGAGAATGACATGTTGCCACTTCCCAAAAGTGGGAGACCCTTTACGCAAATCAACAGCCACATCCATTACTGCGCCACGGGTAACCCAGACCAACTTGGCTTGGGCTTTGGGAGGTGTTTGAAAATGCAAGCCGCGCAACACACCAACGTCTTTGGAATAGGCGTGATTATCCTGAACAAAATTACATGAAATACCGATACGCTTGAATGCATCGTAATTGTAACTTTCCAGAAAAAAACCCCGCTCGTCCTGAAACACTTTTGGTGTCAAAACGAGAAGGCCGGGAAATCCAGTTTCATGGACCTGCATCCACCTCTCCTTGTTCTCTTTACTCCATAAGATCTTATTCGTGTTCATGTAGCTGAGATCGCATGCAGACACAAGTCCAAGCCTCTTCTTAATTGACATAAAAGAAAAAAAACAAACTCCCCGGTTCACATTTGCCCCTCAGTTTGCTAGGCCTTCTTTCAGGACACAACTTTAGCGGATCAAGGATATGGTTGCATGAATTTTTTGGACATCATTCTCATCTGCATTATTGCCCTCTTTCTCTTGCGCGGTTTCTTCAGAGGTCTCATTCAGGAAGTCCTCTCACTTATTGCCATAGTCTTGGCTCTTTTTCTGGCTTCACACTTCGATCATCTGATCGCACCTCACTTGGATCTGTACATTGAAAGCAGCATCACGATCAGTGCATTGTCATATGCCCTGATCTTCGTCGGCACACTCATCGTGTTCTGGTTGTTGACAAAGCTCATTCGCTCTGTACTGGAACTTTCGTTGCTGGGGTGGCTCGACCGTACAGCCGGAGGAGTCTTTGGACTTATCGAGGGTGTTCTCATTTGCCTTGTCGGACTGATGTTTCTGCAAACATTCGCTCCTGATGCTGATATTCTAAAAGAATCATATCTGGCGCCACACGCGCAACACCTGATCGATGCTTTAGGCGAACATATTGATATGCCTTCACCTCAAGAGGCCCTGAACAATGCCAAAGATGCATTGGGCATAGCAAACGAGACCGCACAATAGTCAACCGGTCTTCCCAAACCATTTCGAAGGAGCCTTCGCCATGAGTGAAAAAAATCATGAAGCCTCGACACAGGCCATGAAAGAGTTGCTTGGTGTCATTGATGCCTTGATCGCACCAGACGGCTGTCCCTGGGACAAGGAACAGACTCCGCGCTCCATGTGCGATTATCTGGCAGAAGAAGCATTCGAACTCATTGAAGGCATCCGCAACAAAGATAAAGCTGAAGCCATGGAAGAGCTGGGCGACGTCATGTTTATCCTCCTGTTCATAGCCACCCTTTATGAACGAGAAGGAGCACACTCTCTGGCCGACTCAATTAATTACAGTGCAGCCAAGATGATTCGTCGGCACCCGCATGTCTTCGGCGACAAGAATTTCAAAGACATCAAAGAACTCTGGGATAACTGGGAAAACGTCAAACGGGAAGAAAACAAGAAAACCGGCAGAAAACGGGTTTTCGACTCATTGCCCAAAGGCCTCCCCCCGTTGCTCAAGGCATACCGTATCAATTCCAAGTCCGCCCGTAACAATTTCACTTGGGATTCCGACGAAGCCGTAGAGGTTCAACTCAAGGAAGAATGGCAGGAATGGCAGGAAGCCTTGGCGAAAAACGATCAGGAAGCATCTGAACAGGAATTCGGAGACTACCTTTTCACGTTGGTTGAATTGGGAAGACGCAAAGGTATCAAGGCAAACAGCGCACTGGACTTTGCCAACCAAAAATTCCTTGGCCGATTCGGCAAAATGGAAGAACTCGCTGAAATGCGCAATCAGGTTTTTTCAGAATTGAACCTCGACGAAATGAATGCCCTCTGGGACGAAGTAAAAGACTGGGAAAACGAATAAAAAATTCTCAGGCTAACCCCAAAAATACTTTAAAAGATAAAATACGGCGACACCTGCGCCGATAGCTGCATATGTGAGCATTCACAGAAGGCAGTTCTTCCTGAACTTCCAGACCAATAGACTTCCGACTCCTACTGCGGCCAGAAGAGCAATGATAATTCTGACAGTTTCATTCATGAATTCGACCTCCTACGGATCTCATGGCCATCCGGTTCTACCACTTCCGAACACCACGTTCAAAATATAATACACTGCGAAAAATATCGAAGTAGCGGCCACCACCAGATAGAATTTTGATAGTCTGGGACGTTGCCATCGGTACAGTACAAAACTGATGCATGCCGTAATTATGGCGGCGAGAAGAAGCCATCCTATTTCGATTTGCATAATCCCTCCACATAAGCACTATACCCTTGTGTTCTTTCCTTGGGCAACATTTTATTTTTCAGCCCTCTAAAGACATGAAGCAAAATACCGATAGGGCAGATAGGCGTTATTTCCGACTTAGCGACTATGGAGGGTACGCTTATGACCATGGCAATCGGCGGTCTTGGAGGCTCCTCGCCTTATGATCAGCAGACATTCGGCGCAGCCGTGGTTTCCAAGACCCTGGACTACATGAATGATACCGGCAGCGGCTCAAGCTTCGCTCCTGTGGACAAAGAATCCGCCGAAGCGTCACTTGTTTCCAAAACTCTGGATTACATGAATTCCGGGTCTTCGTCGGCAGACAAAACCGGCATGGCCCAAAGTTACGACTTACAAACCAGCGTCCTCGGTGCACACGCCAAAGGCGTGGTCATCGACGCCATTATCTGACCCTTTGGAGATAACGCCACGAAAGGAATCCCGCTCTTCCCATAAGGAGGAGCGGGACTACTTTTTTGCAAAGACTTCAATTAGGAGCAGAGTTCGCACTCCGCCCTGGGAAAGGATATTTCGAAACAGGCACCAGTGGACTCCCACGACTTGGCTGAAATATCCCCACCATAATCACTCACGATGCCGTATGAAATGGATAAGCCAAGGCCAGTCCCCTTGCCCACGTTCTTGGTAGTGAAAAATGGTTCGAACAATCGCTCGCGAATGGATGTCGGAATACCAGACCCGGTATCACACACTTTGAAATGAACGGTTTCATCTGTGCTGAAAGATCGAATATGAATACGCTTGTCTACATCCAAGTTCTGCCCACTCCAGCGATCTTCAATAGCATCTCGAGAATTAAGCAATAAATTGATAACCACTTGCTCCAATCTGTTGGAATCAGCCATGATCATCGGCAAATCGTCTTCCAACTCCCAAATGACCTGAATATTGTGGACGCTGAGTTGCTGACTGAAAAATTCAAAACCACGCTCCAAAACTTCATTAATCTGAACCGGCATGGTTTTCAAATCTGACTTGCGACCAAACTCCCGCATATGCTCAATGATCTTGCTGGCACGGTCCACGTGGGTAGAGATGCCTTCAGCCATTTCCTCCATAATTTCAGGATCAAAATCAGATCCATTTGTCGCCTTCCGAGACAACAGATTGCTGATGGCTTTCAAGATAGTAAGCGGCTGATTCAACTCATGGGCCACACCAGTAGACATTTCACCCAACGTCGTCATTTTACTCGCCTGAATAAGCTGTTGTTCAGCCTCCATCTTCTTGGTCACATCAGTACAAGTAATGATAAGCGTATCAATCTCCTCAAACCGGGCCGGTGAAATGCGCAAGGACGCAAAAATAGGCTGATCAGACTTGGTCACGTGCGTGCACAACTCGATTTCCGACCATGTCCGCAAAGCCGGCTCCCAATCCGTAGCCTCTTCCTCTCGGAAAAACTGCATGAATGATCGCCCGGTCATTTCCTCTCGACTCCAGCCGTACACCGCCTCTGCCGCCTCATTGCAATTAAGAATTTCAAGGTTGTCACGATCCAACACGAATACGGCATTGGGGATAGAATCAAAAATGGCATGATAACGATGTTCGGATGCAGCCAGCTTGTGCTCCAACTCCTTACGCCGAGTGATGTCGATCATCATTTCCATGGCAGCCACGACTTTACCCTGCTTATCCCGCACCGGCGAAGTGTACACGATCCAATGAATGGGCTTGCCTTCCTTGGACAATCCCTCTTCCTCGCTCATGTGAGAAAATCCGTCGACAAAAGTTCGATCAACGGGACACTCTTCGCACTTTTCAAGCCGCCCCTTGTTAATCTGCCAACACCGTTTGCCCATAGGCAAACCAAAATGTCGTTCATACTCATTGTTATGGCGAATAACCCGGTAATCGAGATCGACAACACTGACCAAACAGGGAACATTATCGAACAGATTACGGAATTCCTCACGCTGTTCCATGAGTTCCCGATGTTTGTCGGAAACGCGTTGCCCCATTAGGTTGAATGCCTCGCCCAAGGTACCAATCTCATCCACCTGCTCAATCTCGATAGCAGTGAAAGTCTCATCGGACTTATACCCACGAGTAGCGATAATAAACCGTTTGATAGGCCTGAATATGAATCGATAGGTAAAGAAGAACAAAGCGATAAACGTCGCTATGAAAACGACTACGGAAATAGTAATATTAGCTCGCTCAAACATGGCTATAGTGGCGTTCTTCTTCCCCATAGTCACGGTCACATCCAAAAGCCCAAGAACCTGCTCTTCCTTTTTATGAACATGACAAGGGCCAGGCGAACACCCCTCTGAATTGGGGATAGGCGTCATGATGGACATAAGCTGCTCGCCCTCTCCATCGATCATCCGTGTCCGTTGCTTCAAAGGCATGGTCGGCGGTGTCGGCGTATATTGATGACACGTCCAGCATGAAGGCGACTCGACCTCAATGACAGTCCCAATTTCTTCCGGGATATTGGAAAAAACGATCTTACCGGCCTTGTTGTGTACTCGAATACTACGAATATCTTCCTGTTTGCTGATGTTCTTGATGTTTTCTTCGATATCTTCTTCAGAATCCAACATCATGGCATAGTGAAGGGCAAGCATGATGGTATCAGACACCAGCTCAATGTCAGACATGGCATTAGAGACGACATGACGTCTAAAATGATAGATATTGAAGCACGACCAAAGAATGACACACAAAAGCAGCGTGACACCTCCAAAAAGTATCAGCTTGGCAATCAGGCTTTCGCGAAATCTCTTGAACAGCACTACGCCTCCCTCATGGCATGCCGTTTGACCGCTTTGACGGTTATTTTTTTGGTGGGGGATTTTGCGGACACAAGTATGCGTCCTTCATAAGATCGGCCAGAGAAAAGGAGTCGAGCATCTTGTACATGGCCATACTGGCATCGTCCCATATGGATCGCTTCAAACAGACCGCCGCACGAGGACAAGTGGAGACATCCCCATCGCATCCAAGAACCTGCTCTTCACCATCAAGGATACGTGCAACTTCACCAATAGAGATGTCTTCCGGCTTCCGGACCAAAACATTACCGCCGTTTGGTCCACGCTTCCCCACGACGTACCCTTCTTGTTTAAGCATCTTGATAAGCTTTTCAAGATACTTAAGGGATAGCCCTTCGCGTGCTGCGGTATCTTTACTTGGCACAGGCTTCCCTTCTCCGGAATGCAAGGCAATATCCAGTAGCAATCGTGTGCCGTATCTGCTGCGTGTGGTCAATTTCATAAATATTTATCTCGTGGCGAATGCATGTTGGGTGCTGGAACGCCTAAAAAACATAGCAGAATCCATCAGACAATCAAACGCCCCTGATATGACGTATTCCGTTGAATCAATCGTCTGTTTTCAACGGCAGGGTAACAATAAACTTTGATCCCTTGTCAGGAGAAGAATCCACTTCGATTGAGCCGCCGTGCTGCTCAATGGTCTGATTTGAAATAAATAGCCCGATGCCGGTCCCGCGTTTGCCTTTGGACGAAAAAAACAGGGTAAATATCTTTTCCCGTGTCTCCTGATCCATCCCCATACCGTTGTCGGCCACGGAAATAATCAGATTGTCACCATTACGGACAGCGGAAAAATCAAGTCGCCCGCCTCCGTCAACATTTCGCCCTTCACACGCATCCACGCCGTTTTCAAGAAAATTGACGAGCGCCGCAGACATGGCCGCACTATCAAGCTTCAACTCACCCAAACGGTCTGGTATGTCACAAAAAAATCTCACGCCAGAAGCTTCAGCCTTGGCCCCAGCTATCTCTGCTGTCTCCTTCAAGAAAGAAGAAGCATCCAGGACTTCAGTCTCCAACTCACGGGACTTGGCATAATACAGAATATCAAGAACCATCTTCTTGACCCTGCCGATCATGGACTTGAGGACTCGGGTTGCGTCTTTGACGCGCACTTCATCATTTCTCTTCAGCCCTGATTCAAGTCTGTAAATACCACCATCAAGTGATGTTAGCATACCCTTAACCCCGTGCGACATGGAGCCAAGCATGATACCAAGCGAGGTCAGATGATCCTGCAACCGACGAATCTCTGTAATATCAGTGGACATTTCCATGGCCTGCACAATCTCACCGGCCGCATCATAAATGGGCGCAGATTGAACAAGCATGTTCTTTTGTTCGCCGGACAGTGTCGTTACAACGGTTTCCCGCTGACGAGTTTTGCCGTCAGCAAACGTTTTACGCACCAAACAATCAGAACACGGTTCACTACGATGCTTGTAACTGTCAAAACAATGCCTGCCGACCGATTGCCCGAAGTCTCTCTTGAAAAGATGATTCGCCTCGGCAATTGAGAGATCAGGATTTTGCACGGTTATATAACAGGGAGCGTCATTAAAGACGCGCTGATACTTATATTGAGTGGTGAGCAATTCGTCCTTGAGTCGTTTCAGCTCCGTCATGTCCACCGAAATATCCAACACCAACTCAATTTCACCGTCATTGTTGGGCAAAGGAGCAGTATAGACTGTGACAGGAATTTCCTCCCCGTCCTTGCCAAGAAAATTTTCCTTACTCCGCTGGCCCTTCCCGGTATCGAAAGTTTTCTGCACGGGACAGGCGTTGCCCGGAGAATCCCGATCCGAATAGATATCAAAACTGTTGTTACCAACCTGATTGCCCAGTCGTTCCTCAAACAAGGTATTGTGGGCTACGATTTCGAGATATCTGTTATGAATGGAAACAAGGCAGGGAAGCTCATTGAACAAACCGGAGCCGGTTTCGACTTCCTGAGCCGCATTGGACAAGGCCGAGGACAACCCCTCCACTACCTGCGAAGCAGCATTCTGCCGTTCCAGCTCAATGATACGCCGAGTCTTTTCCTCGACCAATTTTTCCAGATTTTCCGTATGTTCCCGTAACTGCCGCTTCATGTTGAAACGCGCACGGGCACGCTCAAGCGAAACTTCAAGAACACCATTATTGATAGGCTTGGTAATAAAGTCCGAAGCATCAAATTTAAGCGATTCAATCGCTAAATCCAGATCGCCATGACCGGTGATCATAATCACCTCGGTATCCGGGGACTGTGCCTTGATGCTCTTGAGCAACTCAATACCGTCCATGACAGGCATCTTTATATCTGTAAAAACGATATCAGGCCTGAATTCTTCGAAAAGCTCCAGAGCCTCTCGGCCATTGGCGGCCGTTTTAACCTCGTATCCAAGCTCCTCGAAAGAGAGACCAAGGAAGCGTCGAACTCCCTCCTCATCATCCACGAGCATCAATTTCCTGAAGTCCATCATACCCCCGGTATGCCGATCACAATCCAACCACCCCCGGCTGTATGCAATCATTACGGCACCCTTGAACCGTCAACTATCGTTGTCAGAATTCGTCGCCCAACGCCTCGTGCACTATCTGAATCACATCGGCTGGATCAAAAGGCTTCTTGATGGTCGCCACAGCCCGCCGAATAGCCAGATGTATCCCGGACAATCCACTGATGACTATCACCGGGATATCCGAGAATTCCTCTTCACTTGTCAACCGACGGTAAAATCTGGGACCCCACTCATGAGGCATTTCAATGTCAAGCGTTATGAGGTCGGGCTTCTCAGCCTTCGCCACATCATACGCCGATATCCCGTCAGAAGCGCGGCAGGTGTCGTATCCGTGATCTTCGAACACGTTGATGAGGTAGTCGACGATATCTGGATCGTCATCCACCACCATAATTTTCTTTGGCATTCGTTCTACCTGTTGTTCAAGGTATTGAGTTTCCCGCAACCCTTTGAACGTACACTCAACCCGCACACTTGTTCAAGCATGAATATCCGACCCACGGACTATGAAAATCCGTGGGTCGGCTTGCCCCCACACCTACATTTTTAGCCGATTGCGTCTTTGACGATCTTCAGCAATTGAGCAGGTTCAAAAGGTTTCGTAAGGCTTGCGATCGCTTTGGGAATAGCGTATTTGATCGAGTTGAGCCCGCTGATCACTACAACGGGGGTACGCTTAAGCGCCTCGTCCTGGCTGATCTTGCGGTAAAATCTGGGACCCCACTCGTTGGGCATTTCCAGATCAAGAGTAATGAGATCAGGCTTTTCCTGCTTTGCAATCTCAACAGCTTCGGAACCATCTACGGCAGTCACGGTTTCATAACCGTTGTCGCTGAGAAGTTCGGACAAATAAGAACGGATTTCCTTGTCGTCATCAACGATGAGAATCTTCTTGGACATAACAACCCTCCTGGTACGCATGAATCATATTTTGATTCTTGACTTTGCCGCAGTCGCTCCCGCCAAGGCCGACTGCGGCATTAATATTTGAGCGTCCGACTCAGCAAGAGCCGGACGCATTTCACACTTTATACTTTGTCCGGCTTGCTGACGCTCACCACAGGACAACCAGCGCGCAGGATAACCTGCTCCATGGTGGAACCAATGCGAGCCTTTTCAGGGTCCAGTTCTCGGCTGTGGTGTGCCATAACAATAAGGTCGGCAGACCGCTCACGAGCCATCTTGACGATCTCCACATAAGGGACACCTTCCCAAACCTCGACGTCGAAGTTCTTGAAATCGCCCATCTGCGAAACATACGTATCGCGGATACGCTTACGCGTTGCGATGAGATCGTCTTCAATGGAGTTCTGATCCAGCACCTTACCGCTGATATCCAGCGCATGCAGAAGCGTCAGGTCGCAGTCCAACTCCTTGGCAGAAGCCAAAGCGAACTTAAACGCGTTCTCCGCCTGCTTGGAGAAGTCAGTAGCAAAGACAATATTACCGAAACCGCCCCAGTAGGACGCGGTCTCGCGGTGCACGGTCATCACCGGACAACGGGCTGCTTTAGCAACACGTTGCAAGGTGGAACCAGGGTAACCTTTGCGGTAGGCAGAAGATTCACCGGAACTTGCACCCATGACGATCAAATCCACATCTTCGTCGCGAGCAGCACGAAGAATCTCGCGATGCGGCACGCCGGTGGTCAGGATCATCTTGGAGAATTCCACGCTCTCAATCTGCTTTGCAAAGGTGTTTTTCAACTCCTCCTCAACCCAGGAACGGTATTCGTCGTCAACCTCAATCTTCTCACCGGTACGGACGTCGTTGACTTCCTGAGAGAAGGCCTTGGTGGGCACACCCATGACGTTGAAGACTATGACCTCTGCGTCGTAACGCTTGGCCATGTCGAAAGCGACACGGGCGGCGCCGAAGGTGGACGGAGCACCGCTGGTAGCCAGTAGAATCTTTTTGAACATATTTCACCTCGTCCTTTGGTTACTCGTCCTTGGGCAGCAGATGTTCGGGAACATCCAGCATATTGATCACCAACGGTTTGAGGAAGGACCAGCGGATGCCGATTTCATACTCTTCCTCAAGGTCACGGATGGCGTCCCAGCAGTTATGGCACGGAGCGATGACGAGCTTGCAACCCGTATCAAGGATCTGATCCATCTTCTTGCGAAGAGCCATATTACGCTGTTCACGATACTTGCCGATGCCGTTAAAACCACCACCGCCGCCGCAGCAGTAGTTGTGCTCCTTAGTGGGGGCCATTTCGACGAAATAGCCAGGTTCCACTATATAGCTGATGATCTCACGGGTGACATCCTTGAGGCCTTGGTTACGTACATAGTTGCAGGAATCCTGCAAGGTAACCGGCTCCTTGATCCTCTTTGAAGGATCAATCTTGAGCTTGCCGGTGCGCAGCGCTTCTGCCAACCATTCCACGTAATGAACGTAAGGAACTGGCGGCTGACCATCTTCACGACCGACCCAGTAAGGACCTTCGATGACGGTGGCTCGATGTGCATGACCACACTCGGTGCCAGTAGCACGTTTGGGCTTCAAACGCTCAATGGCATCGTAGACATTCTGAACGTTGTCCTTGCAGCATTCCCAATCACCGGCAAACATGGACAGGGAGGTCTGTTCCCAACCTTCCGAAGGGACGGTCCAGTTTTCACCGGCCACATGGAAGAGAATAGCCGCTTCGGCGATATCTTCCGGGTAGTGCTTGGGTTCACGGGCATTGCAGGTGTACATGATATCCGCGCCGACCTTGTCGACTGGAATTTCAAGGCCCGGCCATTCCTCTTCGGTCTCTTCGGCCATCCACTCGCATGTCTCGACCCAGTCTTCAGTGGTAACATCCATCTGAGCACGATACACGCGGTGCATACCGGAACCGATTTTGAGTTCCCATGGCACAAAACCCTGAGAGTACAGCAGACCGCGCAGGTAGCTGAACATGATACCCATATCGATGCCGTGCGGGCAGTACATGCCACAACGGTTACAGCAGGTGCACTTGGACCATGCGGTCTCCATGCACATCTGCATGAACTCGTTGTCGACCTTGCCCTTCTTCTTGACGATCTGGCCAAGTGTGGCCTGGATCTTATAGGACGGGACCTGTTCGGGCACACGTCCGTTAACCTGGTACAGAAAGCAGGATTCGGCGCACAGGCCGCAGTGAGCACAGATTTCCAGCCAGGTCTTGATCCTGGACTTCATGGTCTTCTGTATGGTTGCCCACAGCTTTTCCGAATCCACATCCAGGTGGTTCATTTCTTCGTAATATTGCTTTCCGCCCTTATCGCCGAGAGTCAGCTTGAGCTGTTCATCGGTCTTGATGGGCGTCCTGTTGCAAAGTTTTCCTTCAGGCATTGTGATTCTCCATTATCTTGGGCTGTGTCTCAATCCCGATTACCAGGACATGTCCGAGCCTTTCATACCACCACGCTTGATGCCGTAATCCATTCCCAGCTGCATGCGGGACATGAAGAACAAAATGGCGTGACTGAGCTTGGTGAAAGGCAGACAAAGCAACCAGATTTCCGCGCTGATGATATGTGCCATCAGCCAGAAGTTGTAATCGCCCATCTCGTAGCGTGCGATCAGACCGGTGACAAAAGGCATCACCGTAATGACCAGCAGCAGGTAATCGTAGAAGGTGGTGATGATGCGCACTTCGGGGAATGCAATACGGCGCAGAACCATGAACAGGCCGCCGACCAGGCATATCCAAGCCAACGTATCCGCCACAAAGGTGGGTAGCGCAGGCAGGCTGAATCCGAATGCATCTTGCAGCATCACATTATGTGCTTCCAGAAAGATCGGAGTGACAAGCAGTCCGATATGGAAGGCAAAGAAGATGATGGTAAAACCGGGGCGAACCCTCCACAAACGGGCCTTGAACGGAATGATAAAGGCCAGAATGGAACGGAATCCGCCGCGCAGTCCGTAACTCATGTTGGGGCGATAGGCCACTCTGTCAAGCTGCCAACTCAGGCCCCTGACATACATGACGGCGCGAACGATCAGGCCGCCAAAGCTGACGAGAAACGTCACCCAGAGCATGGGCCCTGTCAGGAAATCGTACATTTCCGCTTCTCCTTGATTGTCATATCGTTAGTTATAAAACGATGGCCTAAGCGCCTAGTCGTCCTTTTTATTTCCGCCCATGAGGAACTGCCAGTAAAGGGTGACCCCTACCAGAATTGCGCCCATGATCAGATACACTGTGCCTTTGGTGAAGGTGTAGTAATCCTGTAAATTAAAGAATTCCATCTCAATACCTCCCGAGGCTAGTGTTCGCCCTTGTAATCAGGGTGCTCGTAGAAAATGGGCATCCTGGTGCTGATGAACCGGAAAACAACCACACCGATGGTGACCACGAACAGGGAGATGGTGATCTCGCCCCAGCTCGGGAAATACCGCTCTGCAGAAGGCAGGTGGTAGTTGAAGGCAACCATGGAGATATTGAATCGGTTGACGATAATGCCGAGGACAGTCAGTCCAGCGGCCCATTTGATAACAGTAATATTCCTGTCCCGAACGCCGATGGCATACAGAAAGGATGGCAGGGCTACGCAACCGAGCATCTCAACCAGATACCACGCGCCGTAGCCGGTGGTCAGGTAATGCCAGTTGTTGTCGTATGCCAAGCCGATAACCTTGATGGAGAAGTACCCGAACAGCACGAGGGAAGCGGCCTTTCCGAATCCAAGGATAAGACCATCGTGGTTATTCAGGTACTCCTCGTCCATCAAGTGGTGCATGGGCTTATGAGAGAGTGTTCCTTCGAAGATGACCATGGACATACCCGCACAGATGCTCGACACGAAGAAGAATACCGGCAGGTATTGCGAATACCAGAGCGGATGCAACTTCGATGGCGCAATGGTAAACAGCGCGCCCAGAGAGGACTGATGCAAGGTGGACAGGACCACACCGAAGATGGTCAGGGCCAAGGTCAATTTAACCACGGTGTTGCGGATCTTCTTCATACCGAGCCATTCGAACAGGGCCGGGGTGAATTCGATGAACAGCACGGTCAGATACAGCATGACGCACAGACCCACTTCAAAAAGCAGAGAGGTTGTTCCCTGCTGAACAAAGAGGGGGTACGGCAAACGCCAAGGACGACCGACGTCGTATCCCAGAGCAAAAACCACAAGGGCATAGCCGAGGAATGCGGTCAGGATGGCCGGACGGACACCGGCATGGAACTTCTTGAGACCGAACACGTAGCAGGCTGCCGAGGTGGTGTATCCACCGGCTGCCAGGGCAACGCCGCACATCAGATCGAAACCGATCCAGATGCCCCACGGGTTGTTCTGGTCAAGGTTGGTGACGGCACCGAGGCCGCCGGTAAAACGCATCACCGTAACGATAAGTCCGGCAATGAGAATGACTCCAGCAATAATATTGAACGGCGTGAACAAGGATTTCTTTTCAGCCGCAATGGTGTCGACAGACATTTAGGATTCCTCCTCACCGGTTTCGGCTTCTTCTTCCTTAGGAGCAAGAGCCTCTTCAACGGCTTTCTTGACCTCGACCTCGATGCGACGCTGGTTGGCGACTTCAGCCTTGGACAGCTGCTCATGCAACTTCTTCTCGGCTTCTTCTCCGGCTCGGGTCAGGGCATCCTTAACAGCCGCGACGCGCTCGTCGTTGGCAATCTTATCCTTGCGCTTGCTCACAGCGTAGATACCGCCGAGCAGCACAGGCCACATGCCGACCACGATGGGAACCGCAGCGAGTGCACCGGCTGTCAGCTCTGGTGCGGAGGCAGTACCCAAATCTTCACGCATGCCAATCTCGGTGAACGGCTCGCCAGAGATATACATCCAACTGGTGCCGCCCATTTCTCTTTCGCCGTAGACATGGTCCACGTAACGATCAGGGTAGGCGGCGATGCGTGCACGAGCGATCTTGATGATCTCATCGCGGGGGCCAAAGGTCAGTGCCTCCTTGGGGCAACGCTCCACACAACCGGGCAATTTGCCTTCGGCCAGACGGGGTGCGCACAAGGTGCACTTCATGACTCTGGGAGTCAGAGGCTCATCATATTCGTATGCCGGAATCTCGAAGGGACAGGCGACCATGCAATAACGGCAGCCGACACAGACGGAAGCATCATAGCTAACAGCTCCGTTTGGTTCCTTCTTGAACGCCTTGACAAAGCAGGCGGAGGCACAGGCAGGTTCCAGACAGTGATTACACTGCTTCTTGACGAAGACCGGTCCGGTCTTTCCCTGGAACTTGTTGACGACAGTATAAGTTTTTTCATCGGTCCGACGTTTGGTGTCGAGGACCGTCAGGTCGTCGAACTTCTTGTCGGGTGCGGGCAGTTGGTTCACCTCGTTGCAGGCCAGCTCGCATTTGCGGCAACCGATGCAACGGGTGGCATCAAAGAGCACGGCCTGCGTGTCGGGATGCGGACCAAAGGATTTACCTCCGGCCTTTGCCGACGTGGGAAGCGCGACACTCGCGCCAGCGGCGCCCAACAGTCCGAGGAATGTTCTACGTAACATCTAACGTTCTCCTTCGGTTAGTTGGCTTTTTTCTCGTGGCACGCGACACAGTTCGTGGCAGCGGGCTTCTCGAGCTTCATTTCGGTATGGCAGCTCATGCACTGAGCATGGTAGGCAGCCTTCAAACCGGGCTTGCCATCAGTCTCAAACGGCTTGGCGTGACAGCTCGCGCACTTGGGCGGAGTGACAGATGCCGGAGCGTTGTGGTGACAACCAGCGCACATGGCCTCAGGCGTAGCGTGGAAGGTATTAGCCAGTGGGCTATCCTTCATGCCTTTCGCCATGGAGAGCACAATCTTGCGGTGAGGCATTTTGCTCGGCTCGAACTTGTCGGAGATGACACCGATGGTCACAGTTTCCGGAATGTCCTCGATTGCGACCATGGCCTGACTTGCAGGACGGGAAGCAATCAAATTCACAGCTTCGGCCTGCATGACTTCCTTGGTTGCTCCGTGCGCGGGCTGGGCTGCATTATGGCAGCTCTTGCATGTGGCTTCGGAGTTGGCCTTGGAAACGGGACGAGCTGCATGACAACCAGCACATTCGGGCTTTTTCTGTTCCTTGGCATGACACCCAACACAGGAGCTATCCAAGGTCACGTCGTGCATGGCCTTGAAACTCGTGTCGACAGGAGCATTGACACCCTGAACGTGACACACGTTACATGTGTCGACTTCGGATTCGTGAAGTTTGTGATTGAACGCGACAGGAGCCATACCGGTAGCCTTTTCAGGTGCCGGGCCTTCAACCTTGGCCATCATCAGAACGGCGTCAGGCTGTTTGCGCGGCAAACGCGGCAGTTCGCCCATGGCCTTCACGGTCTTGGCGTTCTCTGCTTCGCGGGCATCGACTTTCTTGGCTTCATGACAACTTGCGCAATCAACGGGGCCACTACGTTCGGCCTTCTTCTCAATGAGCGTCTGATGACAGGTCACACATTGATTGTGGAAGACTTCCCTGGTGGAAAGATTCGCCATTTCTTCAGGAGAGTACACAGTCGCATAACGCCAGCTGTCTTCCTCGCCCTTCTTGTAGACTTCTTTCTTGGTGGTCTCGTCGTAGACGGTGTGGCAAGCACCACAGTTGGTTTGCTCACCCGCGTCAGCCGGAATAATCTTGGAATCCCAGTGAATGAAGTGAAGCGTGTTGTCCATGCCAGCCTCGACGCGTTCTGCGACGATTTCAGGCTTGGCTTGGTGACAGCTACGACACTCGCCCACCATGGGGCCGGTCTTGAATCCCTTGTCGCCGCTTTCGACGTGACAGGAAATACAGCCGTCATGATAAATGTCTTTGAGCTCTGACGCGGACAATTCGGGCTGTCCTTCGCCTTCCAATCGATTGAAGGTCAGGGTCATGTTCCCTTCCGCATCCTTCTTATGACAGGAATTGCAGCTCATGCCCTGTTCTTTCAGGGCTTTTGTGTGTGCGTCATGTTCAAACACGGCCGCAGACTGTTCAAGTGACTCTAGTTTGGCGATGGTGTCGATCATGATCACGTCAGGCCTACCCGTGGCCTTCTCCACTGTGTCGAGCATGCCCATAGCTTCCATCTGGAAACCAAGCACGCCGACCAGCGCGATCATGATTGCAGCAAATCGCAACATCCTTTTACCGTTTGCCATGTGTGATCCCTTTCCTCAAAAGCGTTGATGGCAACGAACCGACCTCTCAGCCCGTTCTTCAGGCCCCGTTTCCGGGTCCTCTTCCGGCCCCCTGACGCGGCCACCCGGCAGCGCCTTAAAACTTGTCAAAAAACTCCTCTGAAATGGACAGGTTTAATTACCCACCTATTCACGAGGTTTTTATCCATACCGAGCCGGTATGTTAATTTCATCACAATCGTCAAGCTGTTTTCAGCTATTGGTAATTGTTACTATAAATAGCATAGTATACTCAAAATATTGAGGAACCTCTTAAGGAGGTATTTTGAAATTCGTTCTCAACTCACCACATTGGCCCAATAGCCACAAGGGATTTCATACTTTTCCGATAGAGAATTATTTCACATCAAAAAAGTATATAATTTACACATTCGAACACATTTTCACCGCATTTTTGTGACTTTTACTGCAAGACTTCAGCCCTGTTTTTTGAACCTGAAAGATGACCAGACAAGGGCCTTCACACAGAGGAAAAGGACGCACTCAATCGAGTGCGTCCTTTTTAATTCATCGAAGAATAATTATATTTTTAAGCTATTCCACAAGAGAAACAGGCTGGCCTGTACGAACTGATTTATCCGCGGCCAAAACAATACGCAAACTGTTGATGGCATCTCGCATATGTTCCGTCAAATCAATATCTTCCTGGATTGCCTTAAGAAAATAAACCTGCTCACGAAAACACAAACCATCATGATCGGGTTCGTCTTCCACTTGAATCAACTCATCATCTTTAGCAAAAGCCCCGTCTGCATTGGTCTGGGAATGATGCAACCGCAAACGACTCGCCTGCGTATGCCCTTCTACAGTCGATGACCCGGGCCCCTGCCCCGCTTGTTCTGCGGCAACAATACTGACACACCCTTTTGGGCCGACAACATCCTTCACGAAAAAAGCGGTCTCGCTCATCATGGGGCCCCAACCAGCTTCATACCACCCCACAGAACCGTCATCAAAATAGACCTGCAACTGGCCGTAATTATACATGTCAGGCGCTACTTCATCTGTCAGACGGACCCCCATGGCATTAACCTTCACAGGTTTTGCGCCGCTCATGAGGCACATGATGTCCACATAGTGCACACCGCAATCAACAATGGGAGACATGGACTGCATGAGTTGCTTATGCACACCCCACTCGCTGCCGCTGGACTGCTGATTCAGGTTCATGCGCATAACCAACGGCTTGCCCAATCCTTGGGCCAGCTCAACAAATTTCTCCCATGACGGATGATGACGTAGAATATATCCGACAACCAATTTGCGATTTGCCTTGTTGGCTGCATCAACAACTCGCTGGGAATCTTCAACTGTGGGAGCCATCGGCTTTTCCAAAAAGACATGCGCACCTGCCTCAAAAGCACTACACGCAAATTCAGCATGGGTATCGGAATAGGTGTTGATACTTACCGCGTCGGGCTTCACCGATTCCAGCGCTTCGTAATACTCATCAAACCGTGGGTAATCGATCAATTCAGGCGGAAGATCAGTCAAGGTAGTGGCGTGACGACTGCACAACCCCACAATTTCGAAACCATCCAACGCATGATACGCCTTGGCATGAGAACGTCCCATATTGCCCAGACCGACAACCAATATTCTGACTCGTTCCTGCATTATTCAACCTTGCCCATTTATAAAGAATTATCTCCGGCAATCCACGTATCAAGCACACGAAAATCATCATCCAACAAAACAAAATCAGCCTGACAACCAAAAGCGATGCGTCCCATACGATCTTCCAAACCAAGGAAGGTCGCCGGGTACAAAGACGCCATACGTAACGCCTCTTCCACAGGCAGATGCAATTGCTCAACAGCATTCCGAACAGCGGCAGCCATATTGAGATCGGACCCTGCAAGGGTACCCTCCACAGACTGGCAGCGACCATCGTCCGCCAGAATCGATTGCCCTTGCAACACGAAATTCTTATCCTTAGCCCCGACGCTTGGCATAGCGTCCGTCACCAGCATCACCTTGCCCCGCTTCTTGGCGGCAACCGCCACCCGCAACGATGCAAAATGAATATGATGTCCGTCCGCGATGACACCTACCCAGCTCTCAAGATCTTCCAGCGCAGCACCTACTACGCCTGGTTCACGGCTGGTCAACGGCGACATTGCATTGAACAGGTGGGTAAATCCGATCGCACCGACATTCAGACCGTCACAGGCCTGATCATAGGTTGCCGCGGTATGTCCTATACACACCTTGACCCCGGCATCAGTCAAAGAACGAATATACTCATTAGGCACACGCTCCGGGGCCACCGTGGTCATGACTACACCCAGATCATCGGCAGACAATAATTCCAATGCACCTGTGTCCACATCACGGACAAAATTTTCCTGATGAATTCCCTTGCGCTCGGGGTTGATATACGGCCCTTCAAAATGGATTCCCAGCAAACCGGATATCCCTTGCTGCAATCCTTGCCGAACGGCATCGGCAGCCTTGAGCATGGTTTCCCATCCGTCAGAAATAAGCGTGGGCATCAATCCGGTAGTTCCAAATTGACGGTGTGCGTTAACAATACCCCTCAGGCCTTCCGGGGAGAGGCTGTCATTAAACAGAACACCGCCACCACCATTGACCTGTACGTCGATGAAACCGGGAGTAAGTAGATTGCCACCAAGGTCAACGACCTCGACGCCACAGGCCATACCTCCCTCAGTAATTAGGGCAACGACCTTTCCATCCTCTACTTCAACGCTCAGGCCGTCATAGATGGCATCGCCCGTAAAGATTCTGCCGTTGGTAAAATATCTGCGCATTACAGCGTCTCCGTCACCTTCTTAAGAGAAGGTGGATTATCCGGGTTCATGCCACGCGCCAATGAAAGTTGGTTGGCCATAGTGTAAAAAGATTGAATCATGGCAATGGGTGCGGCTGCCGGATGCATGCCGGGAACCACGGGCAAACGACCGGACGCAGGAGCGCCCTCCTCTGCCATAAACAGTTTGGCTCCCTTGCCACGCAGGACCTCGGCCAACTCCAACAAACCCGGACGGGTCGCATCTTCCTGACTAAACATCAAAATCCGGGAACGACGACGGATCAAGGCCAGTGGACCGTGCATAATTTCAGCACCACTGATGCCCTCTCCGTGCAGAGAAGAAGTTTCCTTGAGCTTGAGGGCCGCCTCTAGGGCAACACCATAACTCAAACCACGTCCGACCACGAAAAGATTGTCAGCATCGGCCAACGGCTCCACGGCTTCGTCCCAAGACAACGAAAGAGCCTTGTCCAGATTGTCCGGCAAACGATTGAAAGCATTACCCAAGGCCATGTCTCCAGACATGGCGGCAGTAAAATGAAGTAACGCGCTCAATGAAGCGATATATGACTTGGTTGCAGCAACACTCTTTTCCGGTCCAGCCAACAACGGGATGACGGCATCAGCCATATCGGCAGCAGGGGAATCTTCCTGATTGACCAAAGCAAGAATAAATGCCCCGTTCTCCCGCGCCCACTGAGCACTGGCAAGCAGGTCGGGACTTTTTCCGGACTGAGAAATAAGGATAAACAAACAACCTTGCAGGTTCATCGGATTGCCATAAATGGACCCCACCGACGGCGCGGCGGACATGACCGGTAAACCAAGATAAACTTCCATGAGATATTTGGCATAACTGGCGGCATGATCGGAACTACCGCGCGCACAAGTCGCCACAAAACGCGGAGGAGTCTTCATGTATCGGGATGCCAATTCAGCGCAGATAGAGTCATTTTTCTCTTTCTGAAGAGCAACCACCGCAGGAGCTTCACGAGTTTCGCGGTACATCAACGTCGAAGTCGGTTCGATCACAACGTCCTTTCCTCAAACAGCTGTCTTTTCACAATGTTTTCGTGCCAAAAGCAATCCACCAGCCAAAGAATCTCCCTGAGGAGAAACGAGACTCTGCCTGACATCCTCTGGCAACCATTTGTTGATAGGCTTTGCCACGCCACCAATCATGACGACACGGTCAGTCCCCTTTGCCGCCAGCGCACGGAGTAACAACGCTGTATCCCGGCCAGCCTGACGCATGATATCTTCAGCCATTTCATCACCATCATCTGCCCATTGGGAGACCAAAGGCGCAAACGCACCGTACTTCGCAGGAGTGGCCTGTTCGGCCCAAGGGACAGCCCTTTCCGGAGAATTACCAAGGCGATCCATAACTTCAATCGCCAGCCCTCCCATGGGAATAACACCCTCAAAAGCGAGCAAAGAGCCACGCACCGCTTGGTGCCCGATAAATGCACCACTCCCATGATCAGAAATTTCGAACCCCCAGCCCCCGACGGTGTGTTCTCTTCCGCCGAGGATGGCACAGCCGCAACTCCCCGTGCCGAGAATCAATATCCCGCCATCCTGACCGTTATGTGCGCCAAGACACGCGATATACGCATCGGATTCAATCGTCATGGATTTAAAGGGATGATCGTATGAGGCCAGCAAAGTTCGCTCTCTCTGTAGCGAAACCCCAGCCAGTCCAAGCCCGGCATGCAGGTCTTTTTTCCTATCCAGACTCAGGCCTGCCGAGGCCAAGGCAATGTCCGTGGCAGCGATAATGCTCCCAAACGCAACATCCAGACCCAAACGAGTATTGGCTGGTCCGCCTCGCCCTTCACCGAGGATATTCCCATCCATATCGGAAATACGAGCGCGGCATCTGGTGCCGCCACCGTCTACTCCAACCAAAAACTTGGCATCTTGCATGGTTTACGCTCCTTTAGAGGGCCTACTCAATTAACGCGACAACGGCAAACATATACTTTAAAATCGGTGACCGAAGTAACTCGAATTTCTTTCCCGACACACGTCTCTGTGCTACCCACTTATGTATGCCAACAAAAAAGGATTCTCCACGCGCCACCACCGAGCGTACTTCTCCCCGTTCCATCGGTATCGACACATGGCCGTCCAACGACATCCTCACGCATCTGTGGCAGGACCAGATCAACGGAGTCTCCGCAGTCAGGGCCGCTATGGGACAACTTAAATCCGCTGCGCTTGGTGCTGTTGCTCGCCTGAAAAATGAAAAAAGCCGACTCATATATGTAGGGGCAGGATCTTCCGGCGTTCTGGCCGGGCTGGATGGCATTGAACTGCCATGCACTTTCGGGTGGCCAGAAAATCGTCTGGCTGTTTACCGTGCGGACGATTCCGACAACATCCTGACTATCACCACTCCGGGCGATGACGATAAAAACGCCGCACTGAACGATTTCAAAAAAAGCAAAATTTCCCATCAAGATATTGTCGTTGCGGTCTCGGCCAGCGGCAATACTCCCTACACCTGCCTATTCGCTGAACAGGCCAAACACAACGACGCATTGGTCATCGGATTCGCGAACAACCCCAAATCCCGTCTGCTCGGCATTGCCGACCACCCAGTCTTGCTCGATACAGGGCCGGAAGTCATTGCCGGATCAACTCGTCTCAAGGCCGGGACCGCACAAAAAACAGCTTTAGGCATGCTTTCAACGCTCATCATGACTCGACTAGGCCATGTTCATGACGGGCTATTGATTGATGTTGAACCAGACAACACCAAACTGCAAAAAAGAGCGGCACGAGTGGTCGCTTCCATTGCCGATGTATCCCTTGAGATTGCTGAAAAGGCACTCGAACAAACCCATTACACCGTCAAGCCCGCCGTGCTTGTCGCCAAGGGAATGACTCCGACTCAGGCGCAGGAAACATTGAATAAATCAGGGCAGATTCTGAGAGAAGCCCTGATTCACATTGCTCAAGTCTGAATGGAGATGTATATTGTCCATCAAATTCCTAAACAGGGAGGAACCGATGCTGAAAAGACTTACAGGATTCGCGCTGGCTGCGCTGCTGATCGTCAGCATGCTCGCGACCAGCGCCTTTGCCGCAACCACGTTGAAAATCGAAAGCTGGCGCAATGACGACAGCGATATTTGGACCGACACCATCATCCCGGCATTCAACAAGAAGCACCCGGACATCAAGATTGTCTTCGCTCCCATGCCTCCGGCAGAATACAACGCAGGCCTCAACGCCAAACTGGCTGGCGGCACCGCAGGCGACCTGATTACCTGCCGCCCGTTCGATGCCTCCCTCGAAATGTTCAACAAAGGCTACATTGTTGATCTGAACGATCTTGCAGGTATGAAAGAATTTTCCGACGTCGCCAAATCCGCATGGCAAACCGATGACGGTAAGTCCACCTTTGCGGTTCCAATGGCGTCCGTCATCCACGGCTTCATATACAACAAGGAAATCTTCGAAGAACTTGGTCTTTCCATTCCTACAACCGAAGCAGAATTCTTCACGATTCTCGAAAAGATCAAAGCCGACGGCAACTATACGCCCCTGTCACTGGGCACAGCCGACCAGTGGGAAGCTGCCACCATGGGTTTCCAAAACATCGGTCCCAACTACTGGAAAGGCGAAGAAGGCCGCAAAGCGCTGATCGCCGGAACCGCCAAACTGACCGATGCCCCCTATGTCAATACATGGAAACAGCTCGCCAAGTGGGCTCCTTACATGGGTAAAGGCTTCAAAGCCCAAAAATATCCCGACAGTCAGAACCTGTTCACCCTTGGTCGTGCTGTCATCTACCCGGCCGGCTCCTGGGACATCACCACATTCAACACTCAAGCCGATTTTAAATTCGGTGCATTCCCCCCGCCGCTGCCAGAAGGCGCTACCAAAGGATACATATCCGATCATACCGACATCGCATTGGGACTGAATGCAGCCTCCCCGAACAAAGAAGCTGCTCGCCTATTCCTGGAATGGCTATCCACTCCCGAATTTGCTGAACTGTACGCAAATTCCCTGCCCGGTTTCTTCCCCCTGTCCAACCACAAGGTCTCGCTAAGTGACCCGGTTGCACAGGAATTCGTCAACTGGCGCAACACGCACGAATCAACTATCCGCAACTCCTACCAGATTCTCTCCCGTGGCACCCCGAACCTTGAGAATCAGCTGTGGAATGTCAGCTCTCAGGTCATCAACGGCACCATGACTCCTGAGGACGCTGCCAAGGAAACACAGGCTGGCCTCGAAAAATGGTACAAACCCCAACAAAAGTAATTCACCAACAAAGGGACTCCCATACGGGGGTCCCTTTTCACGTTTTTCCGAAGGTATCAAAATGAGCGCATCAGGCGGTAGGTTCGCCCGTTTCCCACACCACATCGTGCTATTCTTAGCTCCGGCAACGATCATCTATACATTATTCATGATCTACCCTTTGCTCGATTCCATCCGACTAAGCCTCTATGCAACTGACGGCAATGACGTTTTGTCCTTCTCAGGATTGGCGAACTACATCGCATTGATCACCGATCCTCAATGGTCCGAACCCTTCTGGAACGCACTCCTGAACAACTTCAAGTTTTTCTGCGTCCACATGTTTGTACAAAACCCAATCGGCATCATGCTGGCAGCTCTGCTCAGTCTACCGAAACTCACAGGACGCACCACGTACCGCACACTAATTTTCATACCCACCATGTTGTCGGTGGTTATCATCGGCTTCATCTGGCAGCTCATCCTCAGCCCCCTCTGGGGCGTCAGTGAAACCCTGCTCAGCTTTGTGGGCCTAACAGACTGGTTTCAACCATGGCTGGGACAGGAAGGTACGACCCTTGTCACCCTGTCACTGATCTCGGTTTGGCAATTCGTGGGCATTCCCATGATGCTGATCTACGCGGCCATGCTGAACATTCCGCACGATCTGGTGGAAGGGGCTATCATTGACGGCGCCACGCACTGGGAAATCTTTTGGCATATCAAACTCCCACTCATCCTGCCCACCATTGCCATGGTCTCCATTCTGACCTTTGTGGCGAACTTCAACGCCTTCGACCTTATTTACGCGGTCAAAGGGGCATTGGCCGGGCCAAACTTCTCCAGTGACATCATGGGCACCCTTTTCTACCGTACCTTCTTCGGATTCCAGCTCCAACTGGGCAACCCGACAATGGGTGCAACCATCGCAACCATGATGTTCATGGTCATCCTCCTCGGCGTCCTGCTGTATCTCTTCATCCTGCAACGCAAACTGCGCCGGTACGCACTGTAGGAGACTGTCATGCACAAAACCAAGAAAACCGTCAGCACGCTGGGCATTCATATAATTCTGCTCACATACACGCTCATCGCCCTGTGGCCCATTTTTCTGACGATCATCAACTCGTTCAAATCACGTAGAGCCATCTTCAACAGCCCCATGAGTCTGCCGGGAATCGATACGTTCAGCCTCAAGGGATTCATCAAAGTGTTGGTTCGTTCGGATTTCGAAATCTATTTCATGAACTCCATCATCATCACGGTGGCAACACTGGCATTGGTTCTTCTGCTCGGTGCCATGGCAGCCTGGGCCTTGTCCGAATACGAATTTAAGGGCAATAAATGGCTCGGCCTGTATTTGGCAATCGGAATCATGATTCCCATTCGCCTCGGCTCGGTCAGTCTGCTCCAACTCATCGTGGACATGAACCTCACCAACACGCTGACCGCACTGGTATTGGTCTACGTCGCGCAAAGTATCCCTCTGGCAATATTCATTCTGTCGGAGTTCATGCAGCAAATACCAAAAGATTTGAAAGAAGCCGCTCGTTGTGACGGAGTGAGCGAATACACCATTTTCTTCAAGGTCATCCTGCCATTAACCCGCCCCGCCATCGCCACTGTCGGCGTTTTTACACTGGTCCCTGTCTGGAATGACCTCTGGTTCCCGCTGATTCTCGCTCCGAGCGAACAGACACAGACCATCACGTTGGGCGTCCAACAATTCATCGGCCAGTATGTCACTGACTGGAATGCAGTCTTGGCATCATTAACACTGGCCATTGTCCCGATCCTGATCATTTACATTTTGTTGTCCAGGCACCTGATCCGCGGCATTACCGCCGGTGCTGTCAAATAGAGGGAAAACATGTCTGATATCAAACTGAAAAATATCGAGAAAGCCTTCGGTAAAACCGAAGTCCTCCATGACGTAAACATGGACGTCAAGGACGGTGAATTTGTTGTATTCGTCGGCCCATCCGGTTGCGGAAAATCCACACTCCTGCGCGTCATTGCCGGACTGGAAAAAGTCACAGCAGGCGAAATCTACATTGATGACGAGATGGTCAACGACGTTCAACCTCGTGAACGCGGTATTGCCATGGTTTTCCAGTCCTACGCACTGTACCCGCACATGACGGTCTATAAAAATATGTCCTTTGGCCTGAAGCTCAAGAAGCACGACAAGCAAGAGATTGATCGCCGAGTGCGCCATGCAGCCGAAACCCTGCAACTGACCGAATACCTGAACCGCCGACCAGCAGAACTTTCTGGTGGTCAAAGACAACGAGTGGCAATAGGCCGAGCCATCGTTCGCAACCCCAAAGTCTTTCTTTTTGATGAACCTCTGTCCAATCTGGACGCAGCGCTTAGAGTACAGACACGCATTGAAATCGCGAAATTGCACAAGAAACTCGACGCAACTATCATCTATGTCACCCATGATCAGGTGGAGGCCATGACCCTTGCTGACAAAATCGTTGTGCTTCACGATGGTCGTGTAGAACAGGTCGGACCACCGCTCGAACTATACAACACGCCAGCCAATCTTTTTGTCGCCGGATTTATCGGCTCACCCAAAATGAATTTCCTCAAAGGAGCAGTCGCCTCAATCAATGGTTCAACGGTTAAAATAGCCCTGCCAGACGGCAAGACCATTACCATCCAACATGACGCTCCCGGTAATGAAAAAACACAGGCTACCATTGGTATCAGGCCTGAGCACCTACTCCTGTCAGAACCCAAAGAAGGTCTGCTCAAGGCTGAAGTGGATGTGGTCGAACGATTGGGCGATGTCAGCTATCTTTACTGTACGTTATCCGACGGCACTGCAATCATTGCCAGCACCCCCGGCACCAGCGAAGCAACTACCGGCGATATCATCCACCTGACTGCCAGAATTGAAAAGGTACACGTGTTCGGACCGGATGGTACGGCTTGGAAATAATCTTCACCCACAAAAAAACTTCCACAAGGGCCGCCGAACATTCAGCGGCCCTTGTTTCAAGAGTATCATTTCCCTTATTGTAAAAATCCTCGCTGACGACTATACATCGAACGAATCCACAGGGAGGAATCGAGTGCAGACGGCCAACAGGGAACTCATGCGCGCCATAAACCGTGACAGTGTCCTCAGGACAATCCGGTTGCAAGGCGAGATTTCACGCACGCATATAGCCGCCCAAACCGGACTGGGACAATCTACAGTCACGGACATCACAGCGGCCCTGCTTCAGGAAAATCTGCTGCTTGAAAAGTCAGCTCCGGGCTGCCATGCCGGACGTCCGCCCATTCTTCTTTCTCTAAATCCAGACGGAACCTTTGTTGCCGGGGCATACATTACATCACGACAAATTAGCGTAGTAGTCATCAACCTGGAAGCACAAGTTATAGGGTCTCACGCACGCCCACTGGATAAAAGTGCCACCACTCCTGAGAAAATTGCAGACCTTGTGGCTGAAACCGTCAAAACATGCTGTAGGCGATATGGCTTCATATCGGATGATATCTCTGGCCTCGGCCTCGGCATACCTGGATTGGTCAACTCGGATAACGGCATGATCCATTTTCACCCTGGATTCAACAAGGGGTTTGACTGGTCCAACATTCCATTTAAGGATCTGGTGGAAAAACGAACTGGATTCCAAACGTTTATAGAGAACAGCTCCAATACATTAGCCATATTCGAACACTGGTTTGGCGCTGCACAAGGAATCGACAATTTTTTCGTCACGACTCTGGAGCACGGCGTCGGACTGGGGTTGTATGCCAACGGAGATCTGGTACGAGGCTGGCAGGGAATGGCCGGAGAATTTGGTCATGTCAGAGGCAATTGTCACGACTCAGTCTGTCGCTGCGGCATGACAGGCTGCCTTGAAGCGGTGGCTTCACCTCATGCTATTCTCGAAGAAGCACGCAAAGCAGCACGGCAAGGGTTGTGGCACCCAGCATCAAAAACAATCACGCTGAAAACCGTCATTGATGCAGCCAAAAAAGGCGAACGAATTTTGCTGGATATTTTTACTCGCGCGGGCACAATACTTGGTCAGCGCATCACAGACCTGACCCGCGTTCTGAATCCGGAAACAATCATTATTACTGGCAAAAACAATTTAGCTGAAGATATGCTTTTCACCCCACTATCTCAAGCCATGGCAGCATGTAATTCCGAAGTATTCGGCCCCATACCCCGCCTCGTCATCCGTCCATGGCGCGAAGAAAACTACGCACGAGGAGCCGGAGCACTGGTCCTGCAAAAACTGCATCAAAACTGCGCACTGTAGACACAATAAAATGATGTCCGAACCGAAAATAGCTAGTCACTAGCGAAAGATTCGGCCAAAAACATTATATGGAATGACTTCAAGCGCAGGATGGTATCATGAACATGGAATTCAGCCGAGCACGGCAGGAAAAAGACAAAAACTTTGACGGGAAATTTTTTTTCGGCGTCAAAACAACAGGCATATTCTGTCGCCCATCCTGTCCTGCCCCCATGGCCAAAGAAGAAAATGTCGAATATTTCGACACAATGTTCGCGGCCTTGGAAAAAGGATTTCGCCCCTGCCTTCGCTGTCGCCCAGATATTGAAGTCGAATATTACAACGGCAATGTGGGGGGAACATCAGTCGTCGACAGGGCTCTTCAAAAAATCTTTGACGGCTATCTCAACGACCATACTCTCGCCGAGTTGGCCGTTAACCTCATGATCTCCGAACGCCATCTGCGCAAACTCTTTGTGGACAACCTCGGTGTCCCGCCGATCAAGATCGCCCGCTATCATAAAACCCTGTTCGCAAAAAAACTTCTTACTTCATCCAACCAATCTGTAACAGATATCGCCTTTGCCTCTGGATTCGGCTCCATTCGACAATTCAATGATGCATTCAAAATAACTTTCGGAAAAACACCAACCGAAGTGAGAAACCTTTCGCGACAGGCACAAGCTCAGGACAACACCACACTGCTCTTGCGCTATTCACCTCCTTTCGACTTCAAACAGATTCTCAAGTTCCTCCAAATTCGCGCCATAAAAGGCGTGGAGTTGGTAACAGACACAAGCTACAGCCGAACTTTCCGCACCCAAAACACACGTGGATATTTCACAGTATGTGACCACCCTGACCAATCGGCCCTTGCTTTATCCATTGTCTCTGATGACATCAAATGCTTCATGCAAGTACACAATCGAGTGCGGCAAATGTTTGATCTGGATACAGATTTTTCCGACATCAATAAGCGCTTCATCAGTGACCCGTTGCTTTCAAAAGGCATGGACAAAAATCACGTACCGAGACTGCCCGTCGCATTTGATCCATTTGAATTCATCATTCGAGCTATCCTCGGCCAACAGATCACGGTCAAAGCAGCCACAACCCTTGCCGGACGTATTGCAAGGAAAGGAAATCTTCAAACAAACGAGTCCTTTCCAAAAGGACTCAACTTCTTTTTCCCAAGGCCAAAAGAACTCATGGATATGGACCTCAACGGATTGGGAATCACTCAAACCCGACAAGGGACCCTTCAAACAGCTGTTCAGGCAATCATCGATAAAACAATTTCCTTATCGCCAAACCAAAGCCTTGAAGCGTTCAACCAACAATTTTCTGCACTCAAAGGCATAGGGCCATGGACGGTCAACTACGTAGGGATGCGAGGACTGGGCATGATCGACAGCTTCCCGGCCAGCGACCTCGGAGTCATCAAGGCGATGATGCGAGATAATAAAAAACCAACCATAAAAGACATTTTAAAACAAAGCGAAAAATGGCGTCCATACAGAGCATACGCAGCGCTCTGCCTATGGAACTCTTTAAAGGAGAAATAATATGCCTCAGTATACGACATTCGACACTCCTCTGTGGGAAATTATCCTCGTTGGCTCAAAACATGGACTCACCAACCTGCACATGGTTACCGACACAGGAAAACGCGAATTCACCATCGATCCGACATGGACAAGAAACGATACAATCTTCGATAAAGCCAAGACACAAATACTCGAATATTGTGCAGGAAAAAGAAAAAATTTCACCGTAAAACTGACTCCACACGGAACAAAATTCCAAAAAGACGTATGGAATGCACTCAGCGACATCCCCTACGGAGAAGTACGAAGCTACAAAGAGATAGCTATCGTCGTAGGCAATCCGAACGCTTCACGGGCCATTGGTATGGCAAATTCGAAAAACCCCATTCCGCTCATCGTGCCATGCCATAGGGTCATCGGCTCCGACGGAAAGCTCACCGGTTTCGCTCATGGACTGGATGCCAAGATGAAACTTCTCAATCTTGAAAAATCTCACTATAAATAGCATTGGAAAACACATGTACGCAGTAATGTTTGAAGTCCATCCCACGAAAAAAGGCACAGCAGAATATTTTGAAATCGCTGGTAATATCAGAGGATTTCTTGCCGAACAAGACGGTTTCATATCCATAGAACGCTTCCAAAGCATGAACGAAGAAGGAAAAGTTCTCAGTCTCTCATATTGGGACAGTGAAAAATCTATCGAGAAATGGCGTAATTTACTCGACCATCGCCATGCCCAAAAAACCGGTATGGAAAAACTGTTCCATTCCTACCGCATCAGAGTTGCGCAGGTTGTCAGAGACTACACTCACAAGGATCGAGAATTCGCTCCTGACGATTCAAATAAGATACTGGTATAACAACTTCATTTCAAACGTTCTACAAAAAGTACCCCGCATAGAAGTCGGTTTAGCTGTTTCAACAAGCTAGACCGACTTCTCTTTACCTATCAAAATCCCATTTACCCCATACACTCTCTTAATAAAGAGTTTTATTCGACGCAACAAAGAAGTCGCAATAAACCAAAATTATAATGCGCCAAGGTTCTACAACCTGATAACACATCACATATGCGCTTTTCTTTACCGCAACAGATTGAGAGGAAGCCAACCGTGAAAAAAAAGCACGCTGAATCCTTTATCATCATTCGAAGTTTCCTCATTACAACCATCATCCTGGGGACTATTGCTGCAACCGGCTGCTATTACATGTATGTCATGGAAGCTGAGTCCGTTGAGAACGTGATTAAGATCAACGAAAAAATGCACAACAATCTATTATCACGTACCATAAGCCTTGATTTGAAAAGCTTATTTAATGATCTCGAATTGACAGGAAGTCACGTCGAAATAAAAAACTTTTTGAATAATAGAAATCTATCCACTCGATCAGATCTGGAGTCAGAATTCATTGCTTTATGCCAAGTCAGCAAATCATATGATCAAGTCAGGATACTCGATAACACTGGCATGGAACTCGTCCGGGTTAATTACAACAATGGCCACCCTCAGGCGGTTCCATCGCAAGAACTTCAAGACAAAAGCAATCGTTATTACTTTAAGGAATCCCAAAAGCTTAAACAGGGTGAAGTCTATGTTTCACCATTTGATCTCAATATTGAAAATGGAAAAATCGAAGAACCTCTCAAACCCATGATCAGGGTTTCCATGCCTATTTACGACGATTCAAAACAACGTCTCGGAATCGTCATACTCAACTATCTCGGTCAACAAATACTGGATAGCATTGCCGCGAATAAAAGCGGCGATAGAGAACTCTCTATGCTCCTGAATGACGAAGGATATTGGCTCTTGTCTCCAGACAAAAAACAGGAGTGGGCTTTTATGTACAATGACCGAAAATCTCTTGATTTCGGCACCCTCAATCCACATGCATGGGAAATAATAACTTCAGCAAAAGAAGGACAGTTTTCCACAAAAAAAGGATTATATACTTACTCAACTATCGTTGTTGCGCCAGAAGCTCAAAGTAACGAACTCGAAAGCGACGCACGCCAATGGAAAGTTGTATGCGTTACTCCTATATCCACCATTGAGACATCTTATGCAAATATATTCAACAATTACGCTATTATTTACACATATGCATTTCTCCTTATTCTTTTTGGAGGATTGACCAGAGCCCGCTTTATTGGTGCACGAGCACAAGGCCAAAGAAGGCTTGAAAAAGCCAAACTGGAAGCGGAAAATGCTAACCGAGCCAAAAGTGATTTCCTGGCTCGAATGAGCCATGAAATACGCACTCCGATGAATGCCGTTATTGGTTTAACACACCTTGCTCTCAAAACGGAATTGACCTCCAAACAGACCGACTATCTCACCAAGGTCGATATGTCGGCAAAATCATTACTAGGAATCATCAACGACATACTTGATTTCTCCAAAATCGAAGCTGGTAAACTGGAGGTTGAAGAGGTTGATTTCATTTTGGACGATGTGCTCAACGACATAGTCAACATGCTCGGCCTTCAGGCAGAACAAAAGGGAATTGAATTCCTGCTGATGGTAAAAAGTACTGTTCCCAATCTCCTTGTTGGTGATCGGCTTAGACTGGGGCAGGTACTCCTGAATCTGACCGGAAATGCTCTAAAATTCACAGAATCCGGTGAAATCATCATTGCAGCAAAACTCATCGAAGAAACAAATGATACGGCTATAATTCAATTTTCCGTCAAAGATACCGGTATCGGAATTTCACCGGAACAGGCCGCCAAACTATTTCAACCCTTCAATCAGGCTGATGGTTCCATTTCTCGCCAATTTGGAGGAACAGGACTTGGCCTGACCATCAGCAAAAGACTCGTGGAAATGATGGGGGGTAAAATTGAACTGAAAAGTGAAATTGGAGAAGGAAGTGAATTTGTTTTCACCATCCCGTTCGGCCTCCAAGCCAAGCACTCTGGCGCACATCATGTATATCCCGATGAAGTCAGAGGAATGCGAGTCCTGGCTGTAGATGACAGTAAAATGTCACGCATGGTCCTTGATAAGGTTTTACGCTCCTTCACATTCGATGTTGTAACAGCAAGAAATGGAGGGCAGGCGCTTGAATTGCTACACAAAAACGATGAGTCTTCTCCTTTTAAACTTGTTATCACCGATTGGAGAATGCCAGATATCGACGGCATTGAACTGGTGCAAAAAATAAAAAAAACAACCCTACTCAAAAATATTCCCAAAGTTATTATGCTCACGGCGTTCGGCCAAGATGAAATTCGTCATCGTGCTGAACGAGTGGATTTGGACGGCTTCATGCTCAAGCCGTTCAATCGCTCCATATTGTTTGATACTATTATGGAGACCATCACGGCTAATACCCCCCGAAGGATCAAGAATTCTTCAGAAAGCCCAAGACTCGGTGTACCAAACAACGTGGCCGGAGCACACGTTTTACTCGCTGAAGACAATGAAATTAATCAACAAGTTGCACGTGAAATTCTTGAGGGCGCGGACATCACTGTGTCCATTGCCAACAATGGACAGGAAGCGGTCGAAATGATCAAGGTCAACACCTATGATGCGGTACTCATGGACATCCAAATGCCGGTTATGGATGGTTTCAAGGCCGTAGAAAAGATCCGAGCCGACAAAAAACTCCAATCGATCCCGATTATTGCGATGACCGCACATGCCCTCGTCGGTGATAAGGAAAAAAGTCTTCTTGCTGGCATGAATGACCATGTCACCAAGCCAATTGATCCAGATATACTCATGGAAGTCCTTTCTAAATGGCTCCGCAACAGTCCAAAGGTAAAAAAAAGCACACCTTGTCCTCCCTCAACCGAAGAGACTCCTCTTCATGTGTTTGAAAACATACCCGGCATAGACGCAGTACAGGCTCTCGCAAGGGTCCGGGGGAACACTGTGCTCCTCAAAAGGCTCCTCATTAATTTCTCGTATGATTGCAATGAATCGTACTCACAACTTCCGGCTTTAATTTCCATGAATAAACTTGATGAAGCACAACACATGGTCCACAGCATAAAGGGTGTCGCGGGCAACGTTGGAGCAAATGTTTTGCACCAATCCGCTCTAAAAATGGAAATAGCATTGCGAGATGATCCCAAAGCGATTCAAGACAAGTTGAACGCACTTGAAACTGAAAGAAAACGGATTGAAAAAGGTATCTTTGCCGCATTCCCTCAACAGGACAGGGACAAAATTGCAAAAAACACAGACAAGAAGCTTCTCAAAGAGTTCAAATCAATAACTCCGTACCTTACAAAACTTTCTTCACTGTTGAAAAAACATGACGTTGAAGCCAGAGGCGTTTACCAATCCATAGAGATCGAATTGACACACGCGGCCCCACTTTTTGCGAAAGAACTCGGAGACCTACTCAATCGATTCGACTTCAAGAACGGGCGTGAAAAAGTCGAAAATTTTATGAAAGAATACAAAGAATTGGAGAAGAACAACAAATAAACCAATTAAATAGAGGCAACTTTATGAATCCATGTAGGCCTAAATAGCGCAGCTTGCTCAAACTTCAATCGATACGCTAAAAGAGTTCTCACAAGGCCGATAATACATTCCCACAACGACTTCAGATCTATCGCATGGAGATCAGATATGGCTCTTTACAGAAACAAAAAAAATGGCAATCTCTACTTCGCCTTGGACAATGTAACCAATGCCACAAATGCACAAGATGATCAGGAAATGGTTTTGTATCGACCAGTTGAAAGCGAGCGACTTTTCTGCCGCGAACGCGAAGAATTTTTCCAAAAATTCGAAAGCATAAAGGCCGACGACATTGTAAAATTACTCGGCCCAATGAGACAAAAATCATAAACTGTCACAGTCTTCCAACTCAATAAAACAGGCTAAGCCCTACCCCTCAGAGACAAAAGAAATGCCCAACACAACTCCCCCCAAGGTCAACAAGGCCGTGGCAGAAAAAGTACTTCGCTACATTACTCACCACGGCGGTATCCATGAAGATTGGTACGTAGGCATTGAAGACGAAGGTTCTGATCGAAACGATGATAACAACCTTCATCCTATCCGTTACGATGTCCCTTCCGAGGACGAAGCCAAACTCACAATGTCCTGGCTACTCGGCATGGGACTTATGGCAGATGATGAATACGGCGCCGAACCAACTGTATTATTTATCTACACCCGAAAATAATTCCTGACATAAACACCTTACCCTCTTCTCAAAAATCTCAATCCCCACAAAAGACAACCAACAAAAAAGCCCTCATTACGAGGGCTTATGATACTTCTTAATACGAAGTAATTATGTTCTATGGCGGAGAGGAGAGGATTCGAACCTCCGGACGAGTTGCCCCGTCTCTGGTTTTCAAGACCAGCGCATTAAACCGAGCTCTGCCACCTCTCCGCATGAGGACGATATTGTCTGGCAACATCGCTTTGCAGGAAACAGGTTGTAGAAACCACGCCCTTGAATGTCAAGGCTGAAAAGAAAATTGATCAAAAGATGTCGATTTAATAACGACAAAAAAAGTATGACGGACTGTTTGACACCCTTTATTGCTTCCCGTATTGAGAGATTGTATCGAAATTCAAACAAACCGACGGGATATATTATGAAAGCCCCGCAAGATGTTTTTGCAGAATATCTGGCTAATGAAAATCTCAAGATGACGCCGCAACGCAGGCTCATTCTGGACACCCTTCTGAAACATGATAATCATCTGTCGTCAGAAGAACTTTACGCCAAAGTTAAAAAACGAGACAATTCAGTAGGTCAGGCCACGGTCTATCGCACACTCAAACTTCTGAGTGACTCGGGACTGGTCGAACCGCTGGACTTTGCCGACGGCGTTACCCGGTATGAAGCGAGCTACGGCAAAGATCATCACGATCATCTCATCTGTGAAAGATGTGGAAAAAACATTGAGATTCTGGACGACGTCATTGAACAGCGTCAGGAACAACTTGCCCAAAAGCATGGTTTCACCCTACTTCGCCACAAGATGTATCTGTATGGTCTCTGCTCTGATTGCAAAAAGTAGCAACGTGCCAGATTTTTATTTTTGTTAGTCTTGTAGCTGGGAAAGAAATTTTCCAAGCGACTGGATACCACCATCAACAGGATGCCAAGTATAACGGCTACCGACAGGTTCGCCTTCTGAGGTAAACTGTACCCCCAGCCCGATGGCCCCACCTCTGCCTGAAAAACGGCTACGAATAGTACCCAATGCCGTGAAATACGTGTATTTCTTTGTCTTGGGGTTCCAAATACTGACTCGAAGTACCAACTGACTTCCCTTTTGCAATGGCGGCAAGGGATTCTTGGGGTTCACCACATACATTCGCATACCTCCAGCCGAGATATTTTCTACGGCCAGACGAGTATATTCTCCATAACGTGCAGGATTATTTACCGTTTGCAATTCAGGACGCATCATCCAGAATGTATTTGCCTTACGCCCACTCCACATCTTGACACGAACAGTTCCTTCACGAGCCACACGCTGCCGGGCGTGTTGTCTCCGAATAATATACTTATACCGAATAGGCGTCATCAACGACAATTCCTTGATCACAATCCCACGGCGTTCCATATGGCTGATAAATGTAACAAATGCATTGATTCGTTTGCCTGAATACGCAAAGGGCTTCATCAAGCAAATGACACGAGCACTTTTCAATTTGGCGACCACAGGGCTGGTGTCAAGCAACTGTAACCCAATTTTGCCACCAGTCACATCTATCACACGGGCACTGCACAGCCGACGCCCGACGCCTTCATCGGAATATAAACAAACTTCAAGGACAACACCCCGTGAGACAAAATAATTCTCAATGATCTTCCGATGTCGTGAAAACAGGACCCGCGTAACAAACCGAGCTGCAGAAAAAATGATCCTTCGACGGTATCGCCATAAGACAATGACCAAAACCATAGGCACAAGCACTGACAATGCCTGGGTAAAAAATCCCATGACATCCAGGTTGCCTGTTCCGCCAAAGGTACGCTGTACCTCATGCAGATAATTGGATCGGACCATATAATTAATCATCTTCCTACCGAAAGCTTTTCAACAAATTGACGCGAATATACCGTAAGCATAAGTTATTGCAAATTCAATACCTCCACAATGACTTACAAAAAAAAGCCTGCGACCAATTTCTGACCACAGGCTCATGACTCTTCATGCGATTCGAACCGACTTAATTTGACAACATCTCCAGATACCGCCCTATTTGCTCATAAGAATCCCCTGTCGAATCAAATTCAACACCATAGCTTAATATATTGTCTTCCTGAAACATGCCCTTAACTGTACACGTAAGCTCGATTTCCCCGAGGCCAGACAAACTGAAGACGAGTTGAACCTTTTCATCCAAAGAAATATGCTCTTTATCCTTGAGACTGGCCTGATGCACGGTAAGACTGCATCCCCCCGAACTGATATCGTCAATAAGACAATAATAATGAGCTTCATCATTAAACATGCGAGCAGGCGTCCTGCATGCAAAACGCTTATATGCACGAAACTCAAACGACTCGATTTCACTGGGGTATTTGAGATACATAATAGGTGCAGGATCGTAATGAACCTGAAGTATCTCGGAATAAAATCCGTAAACAGTCCCTTCATTCACGAACTTCACAATCACTGTAGACCCAGGAACATAACGCGCCCGATGGCCGATAACTAACGGAATTTCAAGAATCAAATAATTATATTCACTTAAACCGACGATACGGCCGCTGAGCTTCTCCTCTTCAAATATCTTGCTCACATGCACACTGGCACCATAATAAATGGAATGGTCTGCCCAGTGCTCGCGGTTTACCTTGAATTCCTCGTCTTTTTTAGCGCTGTCTGTCTTTGAATTTGACATGATCCCCCATCACAACGGTTCTCCCCACCCTAAAGACACCCTTTGGAAACTCCACCCGGTATTTGTACCAAACGCCAGCATATATCTCCATAGGAAATAATCCCGACATATGTATAACGTCCGCCCCTTTACCTTCTCAGTGAATATTCATACAATATTTCTTATCCTATACGGAGATAAAAAATAAAACCATTTCAAGACAAACAATTGATCATAACTAATCCTATTTAGCATGAAACGCATCAAAACGTACGCCGACAGTCGATCCTTTACGTATGATCCTTGATGAATAACCATGCCCGATAATTTTCCGAACGGACGTAAAACGTCAAAGAATATCCAATGAAACAACCTGGAGCAGTCCTTTTCGACATGGACGGAGTTCTCTTCGACTCCGAACCCATCCACGAAAAAATTTTCATCGAGTATGCCGCAGAACTCGGCGTCGTCTGTCCACCAGAAGAATACCGCCATCTCATTGGCACTTCCAGTGTCAGCCAATGGCAGGTCATGAAAGAGAAATATAATCTGAAAGACACACCGCAAAAGATGTCGGAAGCCAAAATGGAGCATTACAAGAGTTTTCTCGGTGCGACCAAAGGGTTGCAACCCATTCCCGGCATAAACTCACTTATTGCTGACCTCAAAGCACACAACATCCCCTTTGCCTTGGCCTCTTCCAACACAACAGACGTGATTGAAGCCACGTTGCGAGCCATCGGTCTAGACACAACCATCACGACCATCGTAGGCGGCAATGATGTCAAACAGGCCAAACCAGCCCCGGACATCTTCCTATTGGCCGCGAAAAAACTTGGTGTTTCACCTGCAAACTGCGTTGTTATCGAAGACTCGACCCATGGTGTATTGGCCGCTAAAAATGCAGGCATGCGCTGCCTTGGTTTCGATAACCCCAACTCACCGGGACAGGTGCTCACCAAAGCCAATATTAGCCTCTCCAGCCTAAAAGGATTGACTGTCGAAAACCTGAAGACAACCCTTTTTAAATAATTAATTATAAATATAAATACTAAAAATACGATGTATACTAATTAGTACAAACAGCTGAAATTCATTTTAAAAGACATATAGTCATTACCCTTCATCAGCTCGCCCCGTTGACCAAACACATGAAATACAGTAATCACTACTAGGTCAACAGGAGATACTATGACACGTGATATAGACACAGAGACAGCCCCCAGCAACCACACACTTCCCATGCAGGATCTGCGCAGTTTTGTGGACGATTTCCCTGCTCTCCTTTGGCGAATAGAAATAGCCAGATCGCGTATCGAATTCCTCAACGACTACTCCCTGCACCCTCTTGGTGACAGCGCCCGATTATTTCTAAAAAATATCTCGTTCAGAAAACAGATGCTTCTGCCTGAAGACGCGCATCTTCTTGATGTTTTCTTTGAAGCTGTGCGGGAAGGCCGGACCATGGCGACAGTCTTTCGGGTACACACTCCAGCTGACGGAATAATGTGGCTCAAATTGACCGGTGCTGTGAACTCGTCCGATCCACGATATTATTACGGTTATCTTCTGGATGTTGGTGATACCGTTGATGTTATCCGCGATATCCAAAAAACAGACGCAGAATCACGACTCCGCATCGATAACGTACCAACTCCTGTCATCCTGATGAACCATCAATCACTCAGAATCAAACAAGCCAACGCGGCTGCCCGTGATCTTTTCGCTTTGCCGCGAGCCATGAATGGTCTGCTCCCCCATTTTACGGAGATATCACCCAAGACCAACGACGATATCATGGAATCAATTCTACAGGACCTGCCTAATCGCCCATGGAACGGCACACTTGATCTCTGCTCAGCCCAAGGTGAACCACTCAAGGCCAACGTTGAATTCCAGTGGGTACCATGGAAGCAAAGCGCCTTGATTCGTGTTTCCGCATTACCAATTTGCATAGGAAAAGAAAAAACATCAAAGGCCCAACCAGAAAACACACGGGCAATATTTAATGAAGCCGCAAACATTTCAGACATGCTCAGGCGTGTCCTTGAACTGCCCGAAATAGGTAAGCGGTGCAATGCCGTCATGCTTTCCGACATTCAAACCCGCAGAAAAACCGTTGTCGTAACCGGTGTTGGCGCACCTCTGGCAGACATGACCCCTGGTGAAAAATTCTCTTACAAAGGGACCATCGCTGAGGATATTGCGCGATTCAAAATCGACCATCTCGTGGTGGACGACACCCTCGACAGCATCAAGCCAATTGACTGGGCACTCTTTATTCCACGGGGCATTCGCTCGTATTATGCCAAGCCATACTATACAAAAAACATTTTACGGACTGTACTGATTCTCTGCTCGACCGAGCCCAATCGCTTTGTGGATTTCGATGCAAAAGCATTCGACTCCATACTCACACCGCTCAACGACGCCATCGCGGCCAAGCGGAAAAAATAGCACCCATACATCCAAAAAATCTCGTCCCTCTATGACATCGCTCAATGAATCATCACTGAGCGATGCTCTTCCTTTATAAATCGGTCACACCAAAAAACTCACCCCTTCTCCTTGATTGGTTCTACCAATTCGCATATTGGTTTAGTAATAAGTATAAATTGGTTCGTTTTGTCCTAATTTACACATTTTTGTTGGCTGTAATGTTGTGAGGCAGCTAATTGGTAACTCCAATAGGCGCACAAAAACGCGCAAAGGCGGCAAGTGTCACATGAGAAAGAAAGAGTTGGCTCTCAAAAAACTCGGTCAGATCATTCAAGACATGGAACTCAAGACCGGCGACCGGCTCCCCCCGGAACGCAGGCTTGTGAGTTTGCTTGACGTCAGTCGAAACACACTTCGTGGTATCCTGCATTCGCTGGAAGCACGAGGGTTAGTTTCCATCCGCCCCGGAAGCGGCTGCTATCTTCGCGTTGGCATCTCCCCCGCCCACGACAATCCACTCGATCTCAATCTCAGCCCGGAAAAGGCCATGGCCGACCAATTGGAAGCGGCATTCATGCTCCTGCCTGTAGTGGCCGAACATGCAGCCCATCATATCGGGGCACGTCATCTTGAAGAACTTAAACAATGCAGCGTCAACATCTCCCGTTCCATTTTTCAAAAATCAGCTGAACGGGTCTGGAATGAAAGTCTGACGTTTTTCCGACTTGTAGCCGTCGGTACCGGCAACGATTTTCTGGTGCGCACGGTCGAACAGGTCTGCTCCACCGACATGGCGACCTACAACATTTTTTTCACTCTGCGCCGCGAAGAGCGTGAAGCAATATTCGCAGACCACATCAAACTGCTACACGCACTGCAAGCTCGTGATGGGGAATGGGCACGATCCATCACTGCCAATTATTTTCTGAGAATGTGCGACATTCTCGAAGAACGCGAACAAGTGCCCATGACTGATCTGGTGTACCGCTCCCTCAGGGAAAAAGCGGAACAGGAAGAAGGGAATACTGTATGGCGGACATGACACGCAGACAACTTTTCAGGGGAAGTTTCAAGGCTGGGCAGCGTGTAGCTGCCGTGGCTACGGGCGAAAAACAACCAACGCCAAAGGACATAAAACGTCCGAAAATGGAGTTGGATTCCATCGCAAGCGACTTTCCTCCGGAATTGCTTTCTATGGAAGCAGAACGATTAGGACTGGACCCGGATTCACCGGACCGCGAAGCCCTGCTTATGGCCGTATATGAAGCCATGGCAGGAACACACGATCCGGGAAAATCCGGGAGGTAACCGAACAACCGGGGAAATGGGGTGGGGCCCATATCCCGGAACCCCTCAAGAGGAGGCTAGAATGGAACGGTTTGGCGAAGGCTACTTGGAAGAACGCAAGCTCGTCAAGCGCTGGTCAGGGCCTGTCCCTGCACTGGTCAGCTTGGTACTGACGCTCGGTATCTTCTATCTCACATGGTGGATTTTTCAGGACCCGCGCGGCATCATGCGTATGTACACTCCGTACGTGGGGTACATGTACTGCCGTTGGTGGCTGATCATGATGATTTGGATGGTCTACATCTTCAACTTCTGGCCCTTCAAGCGCAAATGGCTCGAAACCACACATCCACTGGTCAAGGGGGTAATTCTGACCTCGATCTCGGTGGTTATTCTGGTCGCGCTCATCAAGGGCTTTTTCGAAGGTCTGCTTGGCAACTACGGCCTTGCATACTTCAACCCGGAACAGCTTGAAAAGCTCCCCGGCGTCACCAGTTTCTTTGCAATCGAATACTCAGCTCTGGCCGTTCTCATGTTCGCAGCTATTGCCAGTTGGCTCTCGCCTGCATGGGTCGTCGCCTTTGAAGAGGCTCCATGGCAAAAGATGAAGCAACCAGCCAAGGGATTCTCCATCCTGATACTGACCTTCTTCCTGTCCACGATAGTCTACTTCGTCACTATGCACCCGCACATGGGTATTCTGTATCACCCATGGCAGTACTTCACGTCCATCGCCCCGCCGTACTGGGAACAGTTCGCAGACACCGTATCCGGCAACTTCCATGTCTCATGGATCATGTGCTGCACCGTGGTTGTCTGGCTGGTGGAAACAATCTGGGAACGCTATCCCTTCAACTTGATCAAAAACGACTGGGCTCGCCGTTTTGCATGCTTTTTCGGCATCATCGGCATCGCCCTTGCCATGCACTTCTTCCTCTACTTCGCGCAGGAACTGACCTGGGGCGAGGCTATTCGAGGAACCCGCCGTGCATTCGCACCTGATTGGCGTTGGCTGCATGTCGGTGAAATGGCAATCTTCTTCCTGGTCCCGGCCCTGTTCGTCACATTCTACTGCGACAACTGGCCCAAGAAGTATTCCATGCCCGTCAACGTGCTCCTGCGTACCGTGGTCACTCTGCTCGGCGCCATCGCGCTGTACATCGTCTATTACAAGACGTCCCATATGTTCCTTGGCACCCAAAAGGGTTTCTCCCATCCGCAACAGTTCCCCATGATTCCGATGATCTGGCTGGTCAACATCTGGCTGGTCCACCATTGGTTCATGGATAACTGGCCGGCATGGAAAATGGTTCCCAAGACAGCCGAAGAAATTGAAGCCGATCATGAAGCACACAAAGCTGCCATTGAGGATGTCCGCTGGACTCCGAGATTCGGTGCAGGCCTCGGCGCAGGCGTTGCCATGGGCGTGATCTTCTACTTCGTCACGGTTTGGGCATTGCCTTCGGTCTATGCAGCCGTCAACATCATCCCCGGCAAGTAGCCCGGAAAGGAGAATCGCATGTCAGACAACATGAAAAGACGCGACTTCCTGAAGGGAGCCGCAACCGGTGTAGGCGTTGGCCTGCTTGGAGCCATGGGTTTGTATTCATACTCCCCCATGCGTGAGGGATACTTCCCTGAAACAGAACGAAAAATGACCGACATCGGGACGTGTAGAAGCGTCAAGGTGACGAACATCTCGGAAACAAGCTGGTTTGAAAACGGTGTCCTCATGGGTGACATCAAGGGCGCTGGCGGACTGCTCGTGAACCAGTACGACTACAACTGGCCTCCGTTTGGTAACGGCAAGGGGCTTGGCAAAGGCTCGTATGACGAGGGTATTGCCAAGATCAAACATCTGCTGCCCAACAGATTGGAAGAAGCTTGGGACATCATTGAAGCCAACTCCGTACATCCTGAAAACGCGGGTGGATACGCAGCATTGGTAGAAGTCGAGGAAATGAGCGGCAACAAACGCAAATTCCTTCTCGACGTAGGCTGGTCCTACAAATGGTGTGATGAATGCTTCAAGCGGGAAGGCATCGACAAGATGTTAGAGAACAAGGAAATCGAAGCTCTGTTCTTCTCTCACGAGCACTTCGATCACTTCTGGGGACTCCCCGTCGCCTTGAAATACGACCCGGATATAACAATTTATATCCCCGAAGGTTTCTATCCAGAAGGCTTACAGTACATCAAGGACTGCGGCCACACGGGCAAACTCATTACGGTCAAAAGCGGTTTGAATAAGGTTATCCCCGGCATGGCAAGCTATGTCTTTGCCATTCCCATTATCTGCCGCGTGTACGGAGAACAATCCCTGTACTTCAACGTAGCGGACAAGGGACTTGTCAGTGTCACGGGTTGTTGTCATCAGGGCATCATCCGTTTCGCCGAAACTGCCTATAACGAGATCAAATACGAAAATGACAAGTGCCATGGCATCTACGGCGGGTTACACATCTCGCCCTTTGATGACTGGGACCCCAAGTACGATGATCTTGTCATCTCACTTGGCGATTATGGCTTTGAACGCATCGGTTGCAACCATTGCACTGGTGTACTCTGCGCCAAAAAATTCATCGCTGCTGGCTATCCGGTAGTGGAAGGAACCGCCAAGTTCAGATCAAAAGATAAAGCATACCTCGGAAACGGGGATACCATTACCTTCGGGTAACCCCACCCATCACTCGCGGCCGCCCCACCCCCGGGGCGGCCGCAAACAACCGGAGAATCCATGCCTGTCTCCCTCAACACATTACTCCCACCGGCCTTACAGACCAGTCCGGCACAAGCCGCGATGGAACTTCCACGCGCACTGATGACACGCGCCAATTTCATTCCCGGCGTTCGCCACCGTCTCGGATGGCGTGGTGTTCGCGACTGCGCCAAAGGACAAGGCGGATTGACGGTGCGAGTCACAGGCATGCGGGGTGTTTACGGCCTGAAGTTTCTCAATGTCAGCGAATCCGACACCATGGGACAGGCAACTTTCCACATCGCCTACTTTCCCGCCCCGGATGAAGACCTGATCGAATTCTTCAGTGTGCAGGCGGGAATCGCAGCACAACAGGACGCCTATCTTGATCGTGTTCGAGAATTCACCCTATACCCTGATCTCTGCGCCCTCTTTGGAATCGGTGTCCTTGAAGCCTTTTATCTCGCGGAAGAATCAGGTGTGGCCCTGACTTTGACTGCCCCGGAAAACGACACTGTCATCGCACTGGACGGAGTCACGCTCGAAACACCAACTGGGTTGGTACAAGCAGTCACCCCTGGAGAAGAAGACCAAAATTTCCCGGCATGGGAAACAGCCATGCCCTTGTTTGATGCCTTGGCAGCATCCGCATCATACTGCCTGAAAACAACTCCGGAATCGCTCACCAGACAAACCCGCCCCGGAATGCGGCGAACGTATGGCAAGGAAACCGGTATTCAGAGCGAACCAGCACCAGACACACGAGATATTCGCCTCGGTCTTGGCTGGAACACACGTGTCCCGGACAACCCAGAACTCAAAGCACCGGAACTGACATGGTCTCCCCCGGCCTCCATTCCTGATGAATTCGCCGATTCCTCTTGGCTGTCGGCCGACCTGCCGGGTGCGACCAACAGTTTGGACAAGCGCACCATGGGCATTACAGATCGCCCGCGTCTCATCGTCCTGACCGGTTTTCTCGGGTCGGGTAAAACCACCTTTCTCACCCGATTCATCGAAGATCAGGCGGCCAAAAACGGCTTTGTCGCGGTCATTCAAAATGAAATCGGCCAAAAAGGACTGGATGGGAAACTCCTTGGTCAAAGCTATGCCGTAACCGAAGTAGATGAAGGATGCGTCTGTTGCACACTGGCTGGGAGCCTGCGCTCGGCTCTCTCTGGTATCCTTTCGGAATTTCAACCGGATTTCGTCGTATTGGAAACAACTGGCTTGGCCAATCCTGCCAACCTGCTTTCGGAACTGGCGGACCTCGACGACATGTTGGACTTCGCCTCAGTGACAACCGTCATTGACGCGGTCGGTGCGGATCACACTCTGACAGAATTCGAAGTAGCACGCAGTCAAGTTCGACTGGCTGATATCCTTCTGGTCAACAAAACCGATCTTGTAGATGACAACACTCTGATTTCACTGCAACAAACTCTGCGCGAGCTTAACCCTTCAGGCGACCTGTACTTCATGTCCCATGGAGATATCCCGTCTACCACACTGTATGGAGTGAATTTCAGAAAAGAACTCACCCGCCCTACACCACAACTCAAACCCATGGGGCACAATGCCACCCATGAAGACGACAACATCCAAAGTTCATTGATTCATTTGAGCGCCCCTCTTGACCGCACCATATTCGAAAAATCCGTGGCCAAGCTTTCCGATCAGGTCCTCCGAGCCAAAGGCGTCGTCCGTTTCCACGATACGGAAGAACCTGAAATATTCCAGTACGTCCCAGGAGCGCATTCACTGACTCCCGCCGATCAAGAGCACAAGGAATGCTTTCTTGTCATCATTGGTCAGAATTCCCCTAGTATTGCAAAAAGTTTTCAATCGGCCATCACCGGTTAGCACCTCTCGACCCCATACCATAACCGGTCTTCTCCATTGAAAAGCCCCTGTCTGCATATTGCAGACAGGGGCGAAAGGAAGTCCGTACTTACAGAATTCTCTGCCGGACAAGAGTCTAGACTATTCAGCCGAGGAACTCTGCGTTTGCTCTTGCAACACAGGCTGCGGCTCACGGGATTTGAAAAACACAGGAATATCTCGACGACCAAGAATCTGTGCACGCAATTCCGCTTCAGGTAGCTTTGCCCATGCGCTCTTGTTGGAGAAGTAGAAGAAAAAGCCCATACCAACCCATACAACTAGGCACCAGCGAGAAGCCACACCAATGGAAGCTGGAGAACCGGGGACAAGCAGCAGGACTATGCACATTACGGCGGTCAATGTACCCACAACGCAGCAGAACATACGAGTGGCTCTTTCGGTCACTTCAGGGCTACCAAGCAAAACTCGACGTGCAGCAAGGCAAGTAAAGAGATAACCAATTCCTGTACCCACAGAACTCATGTCCACAATCCAGACAACAACAGCACGACCGGCAAAAGGAGTCAGCAAAACAATAGCGATAGTAAACAGAATAGCCTTGTAGGGAGAACGGTATTTGGGATGAATATCACCGAACCAGGAAGGCAGGATTCCACCACGGGCCATGCTGAGCAGCAGTCGAGAGGTCGCGATATAAAAACCGTTAATTCCAGTGCAGACAGCGCCCATGACAGCACAGGCCAACACGATTGCACCAAACTTACCGAAAGCCATTGTGGCTGCTTCACCCGTTGCCCACGCTGTGCCGCCACTTGCACGAAGGGCATCCATCTTTGCGAGCATTTCCGGGTACGGCAAAACAATTGCGACAGAGAGTGTCACGAGGCTGTAGAGAACCACGCCGCACAAAATGGCGATGATCATGATATTACGAGCTCGTGCGGGATCAAAAGAAAATTCCTCAGCTGCCTGCGGTACAGTATCAAACCCCACAAAAAGGAAGGGTGAAATAGCAAAAATAACCAACACGCAGGAAAGGACAGAGCGGTGTTCTGCAAACAAGGGAACAAGATTGCTCATACTGGCGGTTTCCAATGAAGCCGCACCTGTGAACAGGCTAATAATACCAACGGTAAGCAGGAAAGCGAGAACAACCTGCAACTTACCAGCAAAACTGATACCCCGATAATTCAACCAACCAAACAGCAAAGTCGCACCAGACATGAGGAGGGCTTCACCCGCGTAAACTTCCCATCCGGCAATGGAATACAACGCGCCAAACTCAAAAACGCCCGGGAAAAGAAAACGAAAAATAAGTGCAAGTGCGGCAATATCAATACCAATAATGGCTATATATCCGAGCACGAGAGCCCAACCACAAATAAACGCCGCAGTCGGTCCGAACCCGACATAGGCATACGCAAAAGCGCCACCAGCAACCGGGGCATACTTAATCATATAACTATAGCAGACCGCGACAAAGCACAGTAAACAGGCTCCTACCAAAAAACCGATCAAGGTTCCCATTGGACCGGCTTGAGGCAAAAACATATCGCCGGGCAGCACAAAGCAACCCCAGCCAACTATCGATCCAAGCGCCAACGCCCAGACCTGAGCTGGGGAAAGCGATTTTTCCAATTTCAAATGTTTATCTTGAGACATGTCAACTCTCTTCAATTTAAGGAGTTCTTTGTGGATGCCTGTATCAATCATCAAATTAATACAGACAGGCATTCAGAGCGGTGCTGCCAACATACTTCCCGATGCAGACAACGCCTCTGCCATGAGACGTAAAACAAATACGTCCAGCCACCTGGCGACCATGAACTCTGAAAAATCCAGAGCGAACCACACAGTCTTTGTGTCATTGCAGAGGGGCGAACAGGTCCTCCGCGTTTCAATCTCTTCAGGTAAAAGCAAATTTGTGAATTGCTAGATGTGTATAAGCAAAGACGATGCCACTACGTGAAATTCTTCACCATCTATCTATTTACCTAAAAAAATTGACTATTTGACAACATGCCATTTATTACTCCTCATCAAAAATAAAAAAAAATATCTTTTTGAGAAAAAAACTTTTCTTTTACAAAATATTTTTCCACACCCCTACCAGTAAAAAAATAAAATTGAAAAGATCGTATGATATTTAAAATTTTATAAATATTTCATTTATTTCAATATGTTAAAAGCTCTTTATCAAAATTAAATCACACGGAAAATAAAAAAAGACAAACGGCACCAGCTTTGCACAACAATGCTCGTTCTTTTTTTCATAAAGTTGCCGAGGGACTTGATCCTCTTACTCAACTCCATTTGTGTAAATCGAAACGCTACACTCGAACAGCAAACATACCAACACCCCCGCACTCAACTATGCTCAGACAATTCAGGGGAATAAGGAGAAAACGATGTCAAAAAACACTCGTACAAACCTCATTAAGGAAATCATAAATCTTGAACTGGACATGTTCCTTGCAGTAAAAAATCAAGGCGGCACATCCATGTGTCAAGAACGGCCTGAATCATTTCGCATCATGCGCGAAATCACGCACAGAGTTCTCTCGGACGAGTTTCTCCAGTCCTACCGCAACGACTTGCAACATGCTGAAAAAAAAGGGCGTAACTTCATGACCGAAAAATACGCGCTTATGGACCAATTGATTCCGTCCATCAGCACAGATCCACGTATTAAAAAAATCGTCGCCATAGAAAGCGCATGGCGCAAAGACGTTGCCAAGGAATTCCCTCATACAATCCACCCCGATGGGCATGAGAGCTTTTGTCTCTATCTCGGTTGCGAGCTCGAAACTTACTCCACTTCCACCATGGATGCGTACGAAATATGCGTACAAAACGCCCAAAAAGAAAAAATGAATTTGGTTCAGGAACGGTATGAACTTCTGATGGTTAAACTGGGGCATGGCTCGCTGAGAAACTGTGAAGCAAACCTGATCGCGCAACACTCACACACGACAGGAAAATCATTCGATGCCTGATCCAATATACATCATGGTTTTCTGCGCGTGGTTTGTTGGCGGCTTTGTTTCCGGCGTCAGCGGCATTGGAGGGGCCATGGTCGCAGTCCCTGTGGCCGCCATGTTCATCCCTATGCATGACCTGATCCCTCTCAGTTGCATCCTGAATGTCATCATGGACGGTTGTATCGCGTGCATGCATTTCCGCCATTGCCGCGTATCAGCTTTATGGCCCATGCTCGTCGGGTCCATCCCTGGAGCTATTATAGGGCTGTTTATCCTTCAATTTGTCTCCGGTGCCATCTTGCAGGGAGCCGTCGGCGCTTTACTTTTATACTATGTATATTGGCAACAGACATTTCATGTAAAAGAAGTCCACGAAGAATCATGGGGGCGGGGAGGAGCGGCCGGATTCGGCGCAGGCTTGCTGGGAACAGCCATTTCTTTCGATGGGCCGCCTATTGGGGCGTACGGTCTGTACGTCAACTGGAAACCTCGGGTCTTTCTTGGAACCCTTGGTGTATTCTTTGTTATCAGAGGTACCATGACCTGCGTCCTGCAAGCCTCGGCAGGTTTGTACACCCCGGAATTATTCGACTATGTCATATATGGAGTTCCGGCCACTATTCTAGGAACATTTTGTGCCTTTCCCGTTGTGAAACACATCAATGTCGAGACATTCAGACGCGTTCTCATGGCCGTCATTGTACTGGCAGGTATAGTCTGCTTGGGGCGTTCCTTGTTGTAAAAAAACATGCGAGTAGCGGGAGGATCATTCCTCCCCTGCTCCCGATAAATTTACCGCCTAATCCTCTTCTTCAATATTCAGCTGTTTAATTTTGTACCGCAAACCAGCACCGGTGATTTCCATTATCCGAGCGGCCTTGGCCACATTACCGCCCGTCACCCGTAACACATTGCGGATACACTCCGCCTCATACTCCTGCACACACCCCTTGAGTGAAACCACACTGCTTCTTTTGACCGCATGGTAATCATAAAAAGCCTTTTCCGTCGCCTGACTCAACACTGGTTCAGGCGAAATGGACTCGGTAATTTGCGGTGCGGCAGCGTTTCTGCAGGCATCTCTGAAATGACGCGGGAGGCACCCCCAATCAATCGAAAGGCGATCGCCAATCAAAGCAAGACTTCCCTCAATGACATGAAGCAGCTCACGAATATTACCTGGCCATTCATAATCATGAAACATACGAAGGACATCGTCATCAATACTGATCACCTTTCTGCCTTTCCGCTGCTCTGAACGATCAATAAACGTTCGAGCCAACAACGGAATATCCTGCTTACGCTGGCTTAAGCTCGGCACGGCAAGCCCCACGACAGCAAGACGATAAAACAAATCACGCCGCAATATTTTCTGCTCCACTGCGTAAAGCGGATCGACATTCAATATACTGATAACTCGCACGTCCACAGGGATTTCCGTACGCGACCCGAGTCGACGCACACGTTTCTCCTGAAGCACACGAAGAAGCTTGGCCTGCAATCCCATGGGCATGGAGTTCAGCTCATCAAGAAGCAATGTTCCACCATCAGCTTCTTCAAAAAGCCCCGGCTTGTCAGCAGCGTCAGTATACGCCCCCTTAGCCGTCCCAAAGAGAATACCTTCCAACAAATTTTCGGGGATAGCCGCACAGTTCACCGGAACAAGGGGATGATCACACCTCTCACTCGCAGCATGAATTGCCTGAGCAAACAACTCCTTACCCGTCCCGCTTTCTCCCCAAATCATCACAGGAGACGGAGCCTGCGCAGCAGTTCGCGCTTCGTTCAGCACTTCAATCAGGGCATCATCTTTCCCGACCAAACTGTCGAATGTATAATATTCATAAGAGCTTCGCCCAGGAACAATCGCCTTGGCAGGACGCCTTTGTCTCTTCACCAGTGACGTCGTGCCGGTCCAAATGGTAAAGGCAATGACGCCATCCTTTTTTCCGTTATCAAACAGCGGAAAGAAATCAGAAACCGTGCTGGCAAGATAATTATTTGTCGTCTTGTAAAAATAACTCTTCTTGAGAAGCGGTTGCCCCTTCTGTAGACATTCCATGGTGGGAATACACTCCAACTCGTGTGGCACATAAAGACTTGTTATGTGTTGCCCAACCACAGGTATCCGTCCAAAACCGTCCACCTGACTCTGAATGGGATTCATGTATTCACAGATACCATTGGCATCCACGACGGCGACCCCAAGTCCCATATCATCCCAAATGGCTTTCATGGAAGGTGTCAAAACGCTTTCACGACTGACATTAAAGAACTTTTTTTCGTCAAAATACATATCTCACGACCTCTTCAAAGTTGGTGTGGGCAATCGAAATGCAGACATAAACGGCTACGCTTCCGCATCTCCAATGAAAAATTTTTATTAAAAAGGAAAGTTTTTTTTACAAAAAAAAACTTTTTTCACTATCTCAAAAATGAGCACAAATACAAATAAAGTCTATTATAACAAAGAATTAAGAACAAAAACACGAGTAATAAGCCGCATGGCACACCTCCTGCTAGTGACAAAAAGAACAAGCGAATGAACACCGCTTTCAATTTTCTTCAGGGAAAATCTTACACAAACAGGAGATATCAATGACCAATCTTTCCATGATAAAAGATTCTGATTCCTCTGCCTCCCCCTCCATGGGGTATGGCATCGACTGGGACACCGCCGAAGACCGCGTCAAGGAGTTGAAAGACTTCTTGATGAACGCTCCGCAGGTAATGGACCCTGAACGCCTGCAATTCCTGAACGAAGTCTATGAAAAATATCAGGGTGAATCCACTTTCTACATCCGCGCCAAGTTATTTGAGCGTGTCCTGACCAAAAAGAACATCTTTCTCGACGGCAACCCCATCGTTGGTACACTGACCGGCGTACGAGCCGGTGTATATGCATACCCCGAATGGAACGTGTCCTGGATCAAGGAAGAAATGCAGATGGCCAAAATGGCTTCTCTTGGCGAAATGAAGATTCCCGCCGAGACACAGGAGCTGTTGGAAAAGACATACAAATTGTGGAAAGGCCGCACCTGCATTGATCTGAACAACAAACTGTTCAAAGAAAAATACGGCATTAACCCCAAGCCGTATGCAAAAGCTGGCATGTACTATGAGAATGTCAGTGTCGCGAGTGGTTCCGGTATTGCCGATTACCCCATGGCATTGAACAAAGGGTTGCGCTGGCTCATTGATGACGTAAAAAAACGCTTCGAAGATTGCCCCACCACACTGGAAAACAAGGAAAAGCACGACCTGTATCGGTCCATGCTCGTCACCTTGGAGGCTGTCATCGCCCACTCTCACCGCTATGCAGACCTCGCCGAAAAGACCGCTGCCGATGAAAGTGATCCCAAGGCCAAGAAAGAGCTGTTGGAAATCGCTGAGATCTGCCGCCGCGTCCCTGAATTCCCGGCCCGCAATTTCCGCGAAGCCATCCAATCCTTCTGGTTCATCCATCTGGCCATTGAAATCGAACAGATGGCATGCGCAACGTCCCCCGGTCGTTACGGTCAGTACATGTACCCCTTCTTCAAAAAAGACATCGACGAAGGCAACCTCACACGTGAGCAGGTCTCCACGCTGCTCAAATTCCAATGGATCAAGCACCTCGAACTGGCTGAATATCAGGGCAACTCATACGCTCTCACCCTTTCCGGCCACACAGGACAGAGCATCACCATTGGTGGTGTAGATGCCGACGGCAACGATGCCAGCACCGAGCTGGAAGAAATGCTGCTCGATACTCAGGTCAAGATGAAAAACATTCAGCCCACGCTGACCCTGCTCTATCATCCCAAGATGAAAGAATCCTACCTGAAGAAAGTTGTGGAATGCATCCGCGGCGGTTCTGGCCAGCCCCAGATTTTGAACAACAACGTCGTTATTCAGCGTAACCTCTCCCGCTTCGGTCAATACGAAGGCGGCATCTCTCTGGAAGACGCCAGAAACTGCGGCAACTACGGTTGTGTCTCCACGGGTATCTGCGGAAAGGGCAGCTTCATTACTCAGGAAGATCAACCCTGCCTCGCAAAAATCGTCGAAGTCATGCTGAACAACGGTAAATGCCCTGTCACCAAAAAGAAAGTTGGTGTTGAGACCGGCGATCCAGCCGAATTCACATCCTTTGACGAGGTGTACGATGCCTATAAAAAGCAACTCGATCACCTCTTCAACATCTCCCGGAAGCACTCTGATCTGAGCCAGATGGCCAGACTTCAGGTCGTTCCGAGCGTCTTCCGCTCCGCCATGTACGACGGCTGCATCGAAAAGGGTGTCTGCGAAGAGGCTGGCGGTACCCGTTTCCCGCAGGTCAATCCCATCATGACCGCTGGTATTGATGCCGCGAACTCCCTGCTCGCCATCAAGCATCTTGTCTTCGATACGAAGAAATTGACCATGCAAGAGATGCTTGACGCCATCAAATCAAACTTCGAAGGCTGCGAAGACATCCGCAAAATGTGCTTTGAAGCACCCAAACATGGCAACGACCAACCTGAAGTGGAAGGCTTTGTGCAGCAATACTACAGGGATGTAGACGCCATCCACCACGCTCAGGGACCGGACTGCTTCGGATACCGCACTCCGCTGGACGCATACTCCCTGTCCTACCACAACTACTTCGGCGCACTCATGGGCGCTCTGCCCAACGGACGCAAAGCCGGTGTAGCGCTGACCGACGGTAGTGTCTCCGCCATGCCCGGTACAGACCATGAAGGCATCACCGCCCTCATCAAGTCCGGTGCAGAAGCCATCGACACGGTCCGCTACGGAGCAAACCACTTCAACGTGAAGTTCTCTCCCTCGGTTATGGAAGGACCTCAGGGCGCACGCACACTGGTCTCTCTGATCAAGACATACTGCGACTTTGGCGGATCCCACATCCAGTTCAACTGCGTAGATTCCAAGACTCTGAAAGATGCCCAGGTCAATCCAAAGGAATACTCGGACCTGGTTGTCCGCGTTGCCGGTTTCAGCGCCTACTTCACTCGTCTGGACATGGGTGTACAGAATGAAATCATCAAACGTACGGAATACAACTCCTAAAGAGTAAAAAGACTCCGCAGGGTGGGGTCGCCCTCCACATTATCGGCCCCACCCTGCCCCCATGGAAAAACTTAAACGAATATCTGCGGAGACAATTATGAGTCAGGGAATGGTATACAATATCCAACGAATGTCTGTTCAGGACGGCCCGGGGTTGCGAACCACGGTATTTTTAAAAGGCTGTCCGCTCTCCTGCCTGTGGTGCAGCAATCCGGAATCCCAAAAGACCTCCCCGCAGATGATGTTTTTCGAATCACTGTGTACCGGATGTGGAGCCTGTATGGATGCCTGTCCTAATGGGGCGGTCATACCCATGGGCGAAAAATTTGGTCGTGATCTCGAAAAATGTACCGACTGTGGCAAATGCGCCGAGGTTTGCCCCAGCAAGGCTCGCGAAATATCCGGCAAGGAAATGACCGTTGAAGACGTCATGGATGTCGTGCGCAAAGACGCTCTGTTCTATGAAAATTCTGACGGCGGAGTCACCTTTGGCGGAGGAGAACCAACGTCCGGCGGGCAATTCTTTCTGGATATGGTACAGGCCGCGCATGACGAAGGGTTCCATGTGACCGTTGACACCTGTGGTTTTTGTCCCGCTGACCGTTTTGATCAAACCATCGAAATGGCTGATCTCTTTTTGTTTGACTGCAAACACATGGACCCGGAACAGCACAAGAAATGGACCGGACAGGACAATACGATAATCCTGCGAAATTTGCGGGCCGCCTTAAACTCAAAAACACAAGTCCGCCTCCGCATGCCTCTAATGCCAGATATGAATGATTCGGATGAGAACATTGCTGCCATGGCAGACTTTTTCAAGGAATTTGATAACCCTGAAATCGAAGTCATGCCGTGTCACGCTTTTGGCCGCAACAAATACGCCGCCCTCGGGTGGCCTTACCGTATGTCCAGCGAATACACACCGGAACAATTGGATGTCGTTCTGGAACGATTTGCAAACCACGGGCTCAAGACCGTCATTGTATAGGTAATCAGAAAGGACACACGATGGCACCCTGCTCCAAGGATACACACCTCACCGCACAAACTGGCGCAACGGCCAAAGAACTGTATGGCAATGGTTCGATGTGCTGCTCCGAGGCCGTTCTCACCGTCATCAACCGAGAATTTGACGGCGGTTTATCGCAAGACATTGTCATTGCGATATCCAAAGGATTCTGTGGTGGTATCGGCGATGCAGGATGTGTTTGCGGCGCACTGGCTGGCGCGGTCATGGCCCAGAGTCTCATTCTCGGTAAAGGCCCAGTGCCCACCGAAGATGAAGAAGTCAGGAAGGCATCAAAGGCACTGCATGATCGCTTCTTGGCTCAATACGGCAGCATCTGTTGCCGGGATTTGAGCAAGGACCGCGATCCAAATTCCGACTCCAAGGGAGTCTGTCTTGACTACGTGGAATCGGCGACAGCCATCTGCGCCGATCTGCTTCTCCATCCCAAGGCACTGCAAGAGGCGAAAGATGTCGAAGATGAAGTCATCAGCTACCATACTGAACCATTTACCAAAGACGGGCTTAAGCCCATCAGATTCTAACCACAATCAACGAGGGTAACGATATGTTTGAACTGACCGTCCCGGAAGAAATGCTTGAAAAGCTCCGGGCCATGCTTGAAGACGAAGATGAAGAAACCTGCGTTCGACTGCGCGAATACAAAGTCGGCGGAGGCTGACACGCAAAAATAGTGCTCGGTCTGGGCATGGACGAACCGGATGAAGATGATGATGTACAAATTGAAGTAAACGGTGTCCCTTTCACTGCAGAAGAAGACTTTCTGGAAAAATACGGTAAAACGTATTCCCTACAATTCAATGAGAACAAAGAAGTTGTCCTGACTCCGCTGAACGCCTGATGCAAGGAATCAACAGCATAGCTACTAAATTCAAAAGCCCCTTGCCGACTCGGCAAGGGGCTTTGTTATACTATAAACTATCTATTCATCCCTCTTCTTTTTGCGAAACATCTTTGTATAATCCACTGAACCTTCCAGTGCATACCAATCGACATTACGGGTCAGGAACATCGTTGCAGCCAATATCGTGAACAACAAGCCGGAACCAAGCACCAATGCATACTGTTCCGAAAGCAAAATGCAATAAAGCGCACCATACAAAACTGAAATGGCACATCCAAATCCAATAGCAATTTTCATTTTCCCCACCATGCTGCGAACATACACCGTAAGTACAGAGACACACGCCACACTGGCCGCAAGATAGGCAAAACCAAATCCAATATGTTCAGCCAAAGAGATCAGCAGCAGATAAAAAATAGTCAAAGCGGCCCCCACAAAAAGGTATTGGGCCACATGAATTCGCATTCCACGCAAGACTTCAAAGAGAAGAAAAAACTCCAACGTTAGCAAGATAAAAAGGAATCCATATTTCACAGCCCGCTCAGACTGGGTATAGATATCCACTGGATCTATCAATTCCACGCCAAATGCCGGACGATCCCAACTCAACAATTCCTTGCCACCCAACCCGGCACTGTTGGCGAATTCCGTAACAGACCAATGTGCCTTGAAGCCGGTCCGTGTCACCTCACGGGTAGCAGGTAAATACTCTCCATCAAATCGAGGATGCGGCCAAATGGATTGGAGATCTACCGAGTATTCACCACCCAAAGGAATAAAACTCAAATCATGAGAACCATGAAGATCAAGTGTCATGGAAAAAGAAACTGAAGCAAGTCCTTCCACCGTTCTGGGGTCAACCGAAGCCGAAAACCCCGTGGGCCACTGTTTGATCAACAAATTTTCATGACTGGGACGAACGACCATTGTACGCTCATTCAATTGCAATAAAGGCGGAGTCGAAATGCCACGAGGCTCCTTCAAAGGCATAAGAAGAGTCAGGGACGAAACAGCTATTACAGGTCTTCCATCCACCACCTGACCGACTTGCGGTAATTTAATTTCAGAAAAGGTGCCATTAATCTGAATTTTGGAAGTATACACCGGAATGGAAAAGATGCCGCGTTGCAGCTCATTGGGGCGCAGCACACCTTTAACTCTTGTACTTTTCGGCACGAAAAACACATGCTCTCGCTTCTCGGTCTTGAATTCTTCTTTCTTTTGCTCCTTGGTCAATTCATCGATGACAACTCTGGAGGAAACCTCCTCCACCGTATAGTTTGCCACCAGCACGGGCGCAGTCAACCTCTGGTATCCCGCGTACTGCGATGCGATTTTATAGCCGACTTTTTGGTGCAATTGATCCCGTTCGTAAATAACCCCTTCCACCATGCTCAGTGGAATAAGGCACAACAGAGACAGGACCGTAATCACAAGAAATTTCCCCAGATACCCTTTCATCAAACGTCTCCTTTTGTGGACGAATTCTCATTTCGTTACCGTCAAGGAGACCCTGCACCGGGCCTGTGGGATAAATGTGAAGCGAATATGTGTTTTTGATGTGGAATGAAATTTTACACGGCAAGACGCAATATGGCGCGCACCCCACCTTCGATATTCTCAAGCTTGATACTACCGCCGTGCAACTCGGCTACTTCGCGAATAAAAGGCAATCCCAGCCCTGTACTCTTCATACCGCCTGATGGACGAGGAAGTGAATAAAACCGATTAAAAATCTTATCGAAGGCGTAATCCGGGATGGGATCACCAGAGTTCGTCACTTCAACAACGGCACCCGTATTTTCACTATACGCTAACACCGAAAGGGTTCCACCTTGAGGAATAAAATCCAAAGCGTTACCCAACAAATTATCCAATGCCTGAGTGATGAGAAAGCCCTCCCCCAGCAAGAGGAGAGAGTCAGGTATTTGGCGCTCAAGAGTAATATTCGACGCAGACAACCGCACTTCGTGGGCCTCAAGCAGAGTGTTCAACTGCGTTGCAATATCCACTTCGGCAGGATTGTTCAGAGCCTCCTGCTTCTCAAGAGAAGCCAAAAGTAACAACCGCTCGATAATCTGTCTCATACGACTGTTTTCCGCGCCGATATGATGCAGAAAACGTTGTCGATCCGTATCACTTAAATCGGGTGATTCAAGAATTTCAACGGCCCCGGTAATGGCGGTGAGCGGTGATTTCAACTCATGGGTCAACGAATGAACATACTGTTCCACATATTCTTTGCCTTCCAATTCCACGCGCATCTTTTCCACGGCTGCACCAAGGCGTTTCATCTCCGACGCACCAAGCCGTGGTTGTCGTGCTTGCCGTCCTCGTGCACGATCATCGGTATATGCAACCAACCGAGTCACATCCCGTCCGTGCCACCATGCCAACAACAGGGCAACAACAAGCGCGGCAAGAAACAATGAGACACTCGCCTGAATAATAGTGTTCCGCGCCTTCATGAAATACGGTTCTATACTGGCAGTAGGCTTGCCAACAGACAAAACACCAACCAGTTTATTGGCATCATTATAAATTGGTGCCGCCACATACATGACCGACTTTCCATCCTCACCGGAGGGGGTGGAACGCGCCCCGTATTTACCCCGCAATGTCAGGTAAACATCATTCCACCGGGAATAATCTCGGCCAACAGCCTTGCCTCCATCCGAATCGTAAAGCACCGTGCCGCGTGCATCAGTGACATAAATCCTGTGGTCGGTTTTCTGTTTGCGCACACCCCATACAAGTGCGTCAGGGCTGGCTTTGGTATACCGATCAAGAGCCTCAAGTAGATGCCCATCCTTGAAGACTCCCTCACGAAAGTCTTCACGCGCGAACTCTGCGAGCATGATGGAGGTATCAATGAGTGTCTCTTCCATGGACTGACGCATGGCTGGCTTGAGTTCATCGGTCACAATATCGAGCACAAAAAACAGACTCAACCCGACCATGACGGCAAAGGCTATAAACAGACGCAGCCGCAAACTCATGGCTGATCCACCTCAATGGTATACCCAAAACCTCGTTTGGTGACGATAGGATCGGCATCGGGAAGAACCTCGCGCAACTTGGCACGCAATGACTTTATGTGGGTATCAACGGATCGCTCCAAACTGGTCTCAGGAGATTCCCATGCCTGCTCCATAATCTGAGAACGACTGAATACACGCCCCGGCTGAGAAAGGAGAGTCGCAAGTACAAGAAATTCATGACGGGTCAATGAAAGCTCGACCCCGGCAAAAATCACAACGCCACTCTCTTCATTCACTTGAAAAAGCGCATCTGAAGTCGAGACGAAAGGCGTGACGACATCCATAGGTTCCCCATTAGTGCGACGAAGAATGGCCCGCACGCGAGCGACCAATTCCCTCGGGCTGAATGGCTTGGTTACGTAGTCATCCCCACCGATCTCCAACCCCATCACCCTGTCGATCTCATCGCTCTTGGCTGTCAAGAAGATCACCGGGACACGAGATTCAATCCGTAGTTCCCGACACACAGCAAGTCCGCTAATATCCGGCAGGCCGACATCCAGAATAATCAGGTCGGCCCCGTGTGTATGGTAATCAGCCAACCCTTCCCGCCCAAGCGTATAATGTCGAACAAGAAAGTCTTCCTGTTGCAATGCAAACGAAACAGCATCCGCGATGGCGACCTCATCCTCGATCAATATAATGGTCTGTCGTGACATGTGCTCCGATATAGCCCAGCCATGAACCAAGGTCCAGAGCGACAGGACAAGTGGATAAAGTATACATTAAAAAAAAAATCCGCCTTTCCTTCAAGAAAAGCGGACTTTTTTTAATGAGACAAAACTGCTAGCCAACAACTTTTCGCGCGGCCTCAAGGGCTGTCGCATAGTCTGGTTCTTCAGTGATTTCCTTCAAATATTCAACATACTCGACCTTTCCATCCTTGCCGACCACAAAAACCGCACGGGTCAAGAGACGCAGTTCCTTGATAAGCGTTCCCCAGTTTTCACCAAAGGAGGCTCCGGCATGGTCAGACAATGTCTGGACGGCTTCGACTCCTGCCGCCCCGCACCAACGGGCCTGTGCAAACGGCAGGTCCATGCTGACGGTCAGGATTTTTACATCGTCGCCAAGGGCTGCAGCCTCGGTATTGAAACGACGGGTCTCCATGTCACACACGGGAGTATCCAACGACGGCACGGCTGCAATAATCAACACTTTACCTGCATAATCGGCCAAAGTGGCAGGAGACAGATCATTGGCGGCAACAGTAAAATCAGGAGCAATATTCCCAACCTTGATTTCAGGACCGACCAAGGTCAACGGATTCCCTTGAAAAGTAATAACTCCAGTTCGTTCACTCATATTTTCTCCTTCGCTAACAAGGTTATTATCCAAGTAACTATTATCACCTACGAAGCAGAAATAAGTCAACGAGAAAAAAAGACCTTTGGCTACAAGCCAAAGATCTTTTCACTCAAAAAAGTGTATTTTCATAGCAGAGAGAAAGGCCCTCCTCAGGAGGAATCGAGGAAGGCCTTTGATACCGACTGAACGAAAACCGGTTACATTGCGCCCTTAGGTGCATCAAACACGGTTATTTCAGGCAGTTTACCCTTGTATTTCTCGATCTGCACCAGACTGGTGTTGGCATTGACAGCCTGCGCCAGCTTGGAACTTCCTTTGTCCAAAGTCAGGACATTTGCACTACCGTAAGCGCACATAGACCCAGATTTTCCCGGTTCGATGGGATCATACCAACCGCCTTCACAAAGACGAACGACTCCCTGACGAAGGTTGTCTGTCACCATGGCTCCGGCCAAAACAGCACCACGATCATTAAAGATGCGAACAACCTCGCCATCCTTGATTCCACGGGCCTTGGCGTCTTCCACGCTGATCCACACAGGCTCACGTCCCTGAATCGTGTACAGCTTGCGCAATGCTTTCACATGATTCATCTGCGAATGCAGGCGATGTCTGGGGTGAGAGGTCATCAGATGCAAAGGATAGGTCTTGGCCTTCTCGCATCCAAGCCACTCAGTCGGCTCAATCCAAGAAGGATACGCCTTGCAGTCATCATACCCCATTTTGGCAATCGCGTTGGAATAGATTTCGATCTTGCCGGAAGGCGTTCCCAACGGCTCAAGAAGCGGATCTTCACGATACTCGTTATAGCGGACCCAGGTCTTGGCGGATTCGGGCACCTTGAATTCAAGAATTTCACCCTTGTCCCAGAACTCCTTGAAGGCAGGCATGGTCAAACCTTTACGCTTTGCATCAGCCATGGCCTGATTATAGAAGGATTCAAGCCATTGTGCGCCTGTCTTGCCCTCAGTAAACTGAGAACCAATGCCGAGTTTACCCGCGACAAAGGCGAAAGCATCATAGGTCGGCTTGGATTCATACTGCGGCTTGATGGCTGGCTTCAACGGAATCAGGAAACGTCCGTCTTCACTGGTCGTCATATCCATGCACTCGGCCGGAGTGGAGATAGGCAGCACGATGTCTGCCATCCGTGCGGTGGGTGTCCAGAACATTTCATGGACAACAATGCACTCGGGTTTCTGCCATGCCCTGATAGCGGATTCACGTTGCGGCTGACGGGTATGGGAGTTGGCAAAACCATTATAAATCATTTTGATATCGGGATACTTAACCTTGCGACCATTATAATCAATAATTTTGCCGGGATTCAACAGCATGTCGATATTCCGTGCGGTAGGGATCGGCGTAGGAGCACCTTCAGGTGTCTTACCGCCAGACATACCGGGAACACTCGGAGCATTTGCAAACGGAGCACCCTGACTGGAATACAGGTGACCAATACTAAAACCACCACCGGGCAGACCGATCTGACCGAGCATGCACGCCAAAGTTACCAACATCCAGTGAGGTTGCTCACCGTGGTCGGCACGCTGGATACCCCAACCACTCATCAGGATAGTACGATTCTTGGCGAAGACTTCAGCCAACTCGCGCATTGTCTTGGCAGGAACACCACAGACGGACTCTGCCCATTCAGGCGTTTTGGGCTGACCATCGGATTCACCAAGCATATAAGGAAGGAACTTGTCGAAGCCGCTTGTATACTCTTCCATAAACGACTTGTCTGTCAGTCCTTTTTCATGAACCGTATACGCGATGCCCAACATCATGGCGACATCGGTATTAGGACGCGGAGCAATCCATTCTCCGCCCAACTCCTGAATGGATTCGTTACGGGTCGGATCAATAAAAATGAGACGCTTGCCGCGTTTCTTCAGCTCCTCAAAACTCTCGATGCCCTTGTGGGTCGGAGCTGGCCAGGAGATGCGTAATGTGTTCATCGGGTTTCCGCCCCAGATGACGACCACATCGGAATTTTCAACAATCACGGGCCATGAAGTCTGCTGGCTGTAAACTTCCATATTACCGACAACATACGGCATGATGACCTGCGAAGCACCGGTTGAATAGTCTCCCACAGCACGGACAAAACCACCCATCAAGTTGGAAAGACGGCTCATGCAGGCGCCTGCCGAGTTAACCTTACCCAACATGTACCACCCACTGGGAGTGGAATAGACGGAATCCTGTCCATACTCCTTGGTTATACGATAAAGGTTGTCGGCAATCAGCTCACCGGCCTTATCCCAGCTGACTCGAACAAACTCGCCTTTACCTCGTTCAGAAGTATCAGACTTGTAACCATCTTTCAGAAAGCCCTTGCGTACCATGGGGTACTTGATACGAGCGGGGGAATGAACGTATCCCGGCATATTGGTGGTCATCTCGTTGACGGAGCTGTCCTTGCCGAAAGGTTCAGATTTCACGATCTTGCCATTCTGAGCCTGAAGCTTGAAAATGCCCCAGAAAGTAGCGCAGGAACCTGCGTTCACTTCAGGGCTTCCGGCCATGGCTGTCCCGAGCATGGATGGTCCCAACAACGATGTCGCAACACCAGCGGCTGCGGAATAACCGAGGAATTGACGACGCGACATTCCTGGTCTGTTGTTCTGATTCGATTGTGTCACAAGAATTACCTCCGTAATGTGTAGTTAGGCAGCGTGTGCTGCATGAATAGAATTTGCACTGCCCGTCAAAGAATCCGATAAGACCCTTCGCGTAAAACTTGCCAAAGCGGCATAGAAACCGTTTCGATCATTGCGTTCACAGGCAGTCAAAAAGTAAGGAAGCCATGCATCGATTTGATCACGCACTAATTGATCATGATATTCACTCCATGGCCCATCAGGGTCAGAAGCTGACCGCGCTTCCAGATAACCAAGAAACTCCAACTGTACGCTCACGTGATCAGCAGATTCATCGCTCTCCAGAGCCGGTCCGAGGTCGCATCGAGACATGAGTTCAGCACAGGTATCAATACAATTCATTTGCGAACCGTCGGACTCCTCCGACCAGTCATGCCAATGCGTAGGCGCAGCCTTTGGCCCCCCGACTCCATGAAAAAGCCACGAGAATGCACCAGCCAAATCCAACACGGTATCCTCGGATGTTCCGGGTCCCTGAAGAATAGACCGCATACGTTCAAGTTCAACGGCCTCAGGGATCTCACCTGCAATCGTATCGAGGAGTACTCGGCCCTTGCCGTTCCTGTAACTTTCGACATCGTCCAGAGTGAGTTCGCGTGCAAACAATGTTGCGATCCACGTCAAAATCAACGGCCTATTGATCATGGTGTTCTTTTTTTCTTTCAGCATACAAAACCTCTTTATGAATGAGTCTCTCCGGTGACATCAGATGCTCTCATCTGGAGATATTTCAGCAAAAGCCGATAGTTATTCTTCTCCAATGACACTCTGTTGCCCATCGATTTGATACCACCAATCCACTGATTGGCCGTAAAATGACTGGCTGGGGTCTGTGCATGGCATCCACCGCACGTCGCCGCATGAAGTTCACTGCCGTAGTTGTTCAACCGGTCAATATCAGCAACAAATTCACCGACTTTAATCCAGCAGTCGAATTCAGCCTTACGCCATGATTGCCCGGTTTCAGGGTCAACCATGGGTTCTCCGCCTTTGACGGTATCGAGCACTTTCTTACTCAGGGCAGCCGCGAAAACACGCCGCCCCTGAGCTTCACATATGACGCGTTCAGCCCCGATCTGCTGCCAACCACGAACACGGACTTTGGCCCAGTCACCGGATGTTTCGAGGACTTCAAGTTTGGTAAGGGGAAGGAGTCTGCCAGCTTTGGAGCCATCTTTTTCAAGAAAGCAACTGGCTACACTGATTGGATAAACGGCCTCGACATCAAAATCACCGTTCTTGGCCTCACTTTGGATTTCTTCATACAACATTCTAAATCCGGCAGAGAGGTCCGGCATGGTATGCGCGATGCCTTTATGGCAATCGATACACGTCTGCCCGTCCTGCAAGCCCTTTTGCATGGTCTTGGCGGATTCAGGTTTCTTGAAAGCTGTAAAATCAAAAGCGGTGATATTGTGACAGGATTTGCATTCACGAGAATCACTTTCTTTAAAATCAGCCCACACGCTTTTTGCAAGTCTCAGTCTATTTTCTTCAAATTTTTCGGGAGTATTAATAGTGCCAGCCATCCAACTGAACACCTCGGAAACCGATGCGGCCTTTCTTTCCAGCATGGGTATCAAGGGTTGCGGCACATGGCAGGATGAGCACTTGGCTCGAACACCCGACGGGTTGTTAAAATGCTTTGTTTTCTTGAACTCAGGGTACACAGTTTGTTCCATGACATGACACGATAGACACAAACCGTTTCCGTCATCCTCATCACCTTCTGACCCGGCCCCTACGGCGGCAGAAATAAGTAACACCCCTCCCAGACATATTCCGGCAAGCAGGAGCCACTGACGTTTGCCAATCCTGGCACCGAATCCCTTTTCCATTCAAATTCTCCTTTACGTTCCTGTTATGGTCGATTCACTTATCCTCAAACGCAAAAGCAAGATGGATACCACAATGCACAAGAACAAAAGACCCTTCTATCCCAGTAAGTTACACTCGAATAAACTTGTTCATATTTACGTTTTTTCTGGAAAGTTCCACCAAGAGCGGAGAGTTTTCCAGAGACTTTGGAAAACCAATGTGTATGGGAACAAAAAAACACCATAAAAAAAGGGCTTACGGTATCAACGTAAGCCCTTGAAGCATCTTTGGTAGGATAAAAAAAGCGAGTAAATCATACCCCCAGCTTATGCGCACAAACAGTGCAATATCCATTGGTCAACGTTGTTGACGCAGCCTTGCATCGTTTACACGTTTGAAACGAGCCTGAATACAGAATACGAGGAGTTTCATCCGTCAATGATACGGAAACGGCTGGACGACGCTGTATACTTTCAGAAAGGCATGATTTGACACACAGGCCGCAATCAACACATTTCCATGCGGTAAATCGAATTGAAAACGTATTATTCTCGACAATAAATTCCAGCGCATTCACCGGACAAACTCTGGAGCAGGTTCCACACCCGGTACAGGATTGAACGACTTCCATCTCTGCAATTCGCACAGATTCGGGCACATGCTCTAAACACGACAACAAACGAAATGCCGTATGCAACCGGAGTCGTTTGGAACCAGTCGTATGGGTCTGTAAAAGCACCGACTTATCGGCATTCACTTGAGCGGACACGGCCTCTTTCCGCGAACCGAACATATTGAACAGCCCACGCCGTGACATGGTGTTTGCACTCGTTTGGCGAGAGGTCTTTTTCTCTACACAGTACATTTTTGCAGAAACGGCAGGACATGTCAGACGAAACGCATCCAAGGTTCTGGCAAATAATCTGCAATGATCGCCCTTTGGACATTTCTCACAATCGCCGTGCACAAATCGAAGGGTTTTAACATCAACAAGGGCCAAAGCCGCCAAAACATCCATCCCGAGAGTAGAAAGGCAACCATCCAACTGTACCATTTCCTCAGGGGCAAAGGGGATGGCAAAACACCCCACAGAAATGGTAACAGTTGGACAGAGAGAGGTGATTTTTTTCAGGAGACGCCCTGCTGCATTATGCGTCACCGCATCAACAGGACAAACCGCAGCACAAGCACCACATGCCAGACAAATATCTCCGACAAAACACGGACTATCAGCAAAAGAAATTGCCTTAGAAGGACACACATCGGCGCACAAAGAGCACTCTCCCCCCTTGAACCGAAGACATGTGCTTTCCGTAAAAAACGGTTGGTACGGCATACAGCTTACCGAGCTAAAATTATTGAGCCAATATCCGGGGCAAAGAATCCACCATACTCATGCACAGTCGGGCCATTGAGGTGTAATACTCCGTGACCGATTTTGATTCTATTTCCACCAGACAATCCTTTGCCCATTTCCCAAAATGATCCTGATAAAAAGATTTGGCATCTTCGGCGCACTTATCAGCTTTGACGGTATCGCCCGCCTCCATCGCATCTGCTGACAAGGCGAACAAACGAGCCATGAAATCCAGCTCCAAGCCGATATGGTCGTCCGGTTCATTGTTCAACTTGGGCGCAACAACCCCGTAACGGGCGTACGCCTCACGCACTGCAAATGTAGGGTCACCAAAAAGGAGCCGTTCCTTGGTCGTCCATACGGATTCCCACACTGGTACAGCGGAATCAGGAATAATGAACAACGCATTGTAATCATCCTGCAAAAGGGCCATTCCCTGCTCATCAAGATCGGCAATACAGGAGGTCAGCAGGTCAAGAGAGGCCTTATCTTCAACGGATGTTTCCAGCGGCCATTCTTCCAAAAGGTTTTCATCACGAACCTGAGAAATGAATTCTTTTTCCGGGTCGTGCGAAAAGACTCTGCCGAAAAAAGCGCATACTATGGCCGCAGCAAAATATGTATCTGATGTTTCCATGATTTTCCAAAGGCCCGAGGGAATTACTCCTCGGGCCATATTTGTATATTACAGTCCGATTCGAAGATAAGTACCGTAGAACATGAGCCTACCGACAATCTCACCAGCAAGTACAAGCCCAAAGGCGCACAGGCTGATATTGGTCATGGCACTCATTTCATTCGATGCAATAATCTTGTAGACACCCCATGCAAACACTGTCGTTCCCAAAAAGGTCAATGCGACACAGGCAACGAACAGGAAAGTTCCTCCCGATGTCAGTATATCAATACCGGAAACGCCCAGATTATTCGTTGCATCAAGGGAAATCATATCAAGCGGTATGCCTATAAACTTCAATCCCAACCCCAGTATGGCCGCAACAATGAATGCACCGGCAATACGGATATGATCGCCTTTTTCAAGCTCGTCGCCCTTGTTGGCCTGAATGCCAAACAGCACGCCGCCCGCAATGGAACCGAGAATCAACATGGTGCCATAGAAGCCCAGCATGGTTGAAATGCTGTCCCATACCGGTACGGTTTGCAGCATGTATACTCTGGACATGACGAACACAGTGACAAGCCCCAGAATACTGGCGGCCACAGAGACTCCGGTCGCCTTGGCTTCCGGCGTCTTCATGCGAATGACGGCCAAAGCCACAACCGAGACAAAAAAGCCTCCAGTGGCAAGGATCTCACGGCTCAACCATGAAGAACCTGCGTTGAGTATCGTATAGACACTGTGCATCGGGGTCCCAAGATGTCCTAAGGAAAACAACAAGGAAGCACCCGTCACCAGACTGATTGTCGGAAGCTGCCACGAGAAGCTCTTGCTGACAGAAGACGGCGAAATAACCCGCGCGACTTCAGACACCAACAACATACCAATTGCGGTTTGTACGAGGATGGTGAAAATGACCAGACTCCATTCATTAAAGAGCATTGTTACACCTCCTCAGGGTTTTGAATTTTACCAAGACGGGAACCGGCGGGTTGCGCATTGCGATTAGCCGAAACAATCAAGTTGGGATATGTAATAGACGGGTCAGGCAACGGAGCGACAACTTGAGAAGCTCCATGTTTGGCGACCAAATCTTCATATTCTCCAAACTCAAGAGCACGAGTGGGACATGCAGCCACACACGCCGGAGGCTTACCCTGTTCCAGATAATCACGACAGAAGTCGCATTTTTCCATCTTGCCCTTTTGGGCATTGTACTGCGGGGCGGAATAGGGACAACCCCATTCGCAATAACGACAGCCAACACACTTGTCGTGATCGACGCTGACGATACCATTTTCATCCTTGTGCATGGCCGTGGTCGGACATGAACGGACGCAAATGGGATTCTCGCAATGGTTGCATGAAACAGACAGGTAATAGGCGAATACGTTCTGTTCATATGCACCGTTTTTGTCTTTCATCCAATCGCCGCCAGCATACTCGGTGACACGCCTGAAAAGAACGCCATCAGGGAGATCATTCTTATCCATGCAGGCGATCATGCACGTTTTACATCCCGTGCATGCTTCCATATCAAAATAAAATGCAGGTCTTTTTAACATCAATCAGTCTCCCTTACGCCTTTTCGACCTGTACAAGGTTGGTATGCTGGGGATTCCCCTTTGCCAACGGTGAAGGACGAAGTGTCGTCAGAACGTTTACACAGCCACCGTGGTCGGCTCCATCTTTGCCCGGATCAAACCAAGCCCCCTCAGGCAGGGTCAAAACACCTGGCATGATGCGGGGTGTGACCTTGGCCGTGGTGTAAACCACGCCCCGAGCGTTGAAGACCTTGACCTTTCCACCGTGGACGATGCCCCGTTCTTCGGCATCCATGGGATTAATCCAAAGTTCCTGTGGCGCGACTTTTTTCAGCCAGTCCACATTGCCGTACGTGGAGTGTGTACGTTGTTTGTAATGATGACCGATCAATTGCAGAGGGAATTCCTTTTTCAAGGGGTCGGAAACACCTTCCCAAGTAGGAGCGTATTCCGGAAGGCCGGAGATAACATCGCCTTCGGCGAGTTCCCAGTCATGAGCGATGTCCCAAAGCTGCTTGGAAAAGATTTCCAATTTACCGGAAGGACTTTTCAAAGGATGACCTTCTGGATCATCACGGAATTCCTTGTAAGGAACTGGAGGCAAACCGGGCTTTTCCCGCTTATACAGTCCCATGGCAAAGGCATCCTCAAGCTTGGCGGGAAGCTCGGGCAATTTTTCGCGGGACTTCTGATAGACATATTCAACCCATTGCGCACGGGTCCGCCCTTCAGTGTACTTCTGTTCCGCACCCAGACGTTTGGCAACGCCTGCACAGATATCAAAAATGGTACGGCTTTCAAAAAGCGGCTCAATGACTTTTTCTGCAAAAACGACATAGCCCATTTCCGATGCAAAACCTTGCGGGGCAAAATCATCCTCTTCAAGATTTGAAGTCGCAGGCAAAAGGTAATCAGCGAATTTGGCGCTTGGCGTCATGAAGTTGTCCACGACTACAACGGTTTCACACTTGCTGTCATCAGCAAGAATTTCCGATGTCCGATTGCTGTCTGAATGCTGATTCACAAGACAGTTGCCAGCATAGTTCCAAATGAACTTGATAGGTGCTTCCAGACGATCACGTCCCTGCACACCATCTCTTTTCGCGGTCATTTCCGTGCCGCGTTCAATGGCATCGGTCCAGGTAAAGCAGGATATGGATGTCTTGACTGGATTTTCAAGAACCGGGAAAGGAGCAAACGGGATTCCATACCCACTCTCACGGGCGCCGGTGTTACCGCCCTGCACTCCCACATTCCCTGTAAGGATAGGTAACATGCTGATGGCACGACAGTTGTTTTCTCCGTTGGCCTGACGTTGTACGGACCAACCCTGAGAAATATAACAAGGCTCTGCCTGACCAATTTCACGAGCAAGCTGAACAATACGGCGAACGGGAATACCCGTAATCTTCGAAGCCCATTCCGGTGTCTTTGCCTGCCCATCCTTACCCTTGCCCAGAATGTAAGACTTGTAAGAATTACCGGCAGGCACGCCTTCAGGCATGGAATCTTCATCATAGCCGACGGTACACCGCTTGATGAAATCATTATCAACCAGATTTTCGGAAATCATCACATGGGCCAGACCGCAAACCAAAGCAGCATCGGTTCCCGGACGGATGGGAATCCATTCATCAGCCAATGTTGTGGCTGTATCCGTAAAACGAGGATCAACGACAATAATCCGCGCATACCCTTTTTTTCTGGCCTGAATCACATCGTGCACAAGACCACCACCGCTCATACGTGTGGCAGCGGGATTGTTGCCGAACAACACGACCAACTTGCTGTTGACGATGTCAGACAAGAGGTTGCCACGAACCCACCCCTTACCAAAGGTATACGGCAACGCCATGTCGATCTGTGCGTCACTATACGTTCCATACTGATTGAGGTAGCCGCCCAAACAGTTCATGAGGCGGGCAACAGGAGTGGAGCCAGTCGGCCAGGACTTGGACATGACTGCGCCAAGGTTGCCGGTGCCATAATTCAGATATACGGACTCGTTGCCCCACTTCTCAATAGTATCGCCCAGACTCTTTGCGATTCCATCCAAAGCCTCGTCCCAGGAAATACGCTCGAACTTGCCTTCACCACGTTTGCCCACACGCTTCATGGGGTACTTCAAACGATCCGGCGCATAAATACGGTGGCGCATTGAGCGACCCCGTAAACAAGCACGAACCTGATGATCGCCATAAATATCTTCGCCCTTGTCGTCTGTTTCGACACGGGTGACCACGCCATCTTTTACAAAAGCCCGCAAGGCACATCGGCTGCCGCAGTTCACATTGCAGGATGTCCAAACAACCTTATCGGCGAATGGTTCAGCGCTCTCAACAGACCGAAGACCATAAAAAACACCGGTTCCCGACAGGGCTGTCACCCCACCGAGCGCGGCACTCCATTTCAGGAATTTACGTCTTCCAAGCCGCCCTTCTACAGGGGTTTTCTCAGATTCCTTCTTACCCATAACTATCCTCACTCGTTTGACTGTGCGCGAGGGCACAGTGAATCTAACATCATGGGAATTTTGATATCAACAACTGTGCCATGAAAAAATATAAATAAAAACAATCTACTACGTGAATTTGAGCACATACAAAAAGAGTCAATTCCAACATATCTGGAAAGGGACCAACTCTTTTGGACAACCCACTCCGAAAAGTCTGGAAAGCTATTCTTTCTCTATGCCGTACTGCTTGAGCTGATCGTACACCCGGCTTTTCCGCAATCCCGAGATCGTACAGGCACGTTCTATGTCCCAACACGAAGCTTCCATCAGGCGGGTGAAATAACTCTTGTCGGCCTGCTCCAAAACATGCCCACGGTATTCTTTATACGAAGGCAAAGTACCGCACTCTTCTGTTTGAGTTTCGGTCAAATCGGTATTGGAATATGAATCTTCGTTCGAAACAAGATCATGTTTCAACATTGCGATACGTGTCCGCTCCGGTAGATGCTTCGCGAATAATTCAGTGTGGCCGTAAGCGCTGATCATTGCATTCTCAAGAACGTTGACCAGCTCACGAATGTTGCCCGGCCAATCATACCGGGCAAGAGTTTCCATAAAATCATCAGAAAATGTCTTGGGAGGAATTGCATTTTTCTCGCAGATATACCGTGCAAAATGCTGAGTCAGTTCGCCCAGATCCTCCTTACGCTCACGCAATACGGGGAGGTTGATAGTCATGGCTCCCAGTCGATACAGCAGGTCATTGCGAAAAAGCCCCTTCTGGACCATCTCATTCAAATCTCGATGCGTGGCTGCGACCAGTCGGAAGTTACTGCTGACTTCCTGACTTCCGCCCACCTGACGATATTTGCGTTCCTGCAAAACCCTGAGCAATTTCTTCTGCAAAGGAAGTGGCATTTCCCCTATTTCATCAAGGAAAAGAGTGCCGCCATGCGCCTCAAGAACCAACCCACAGCTTGAACGATCCGCTCCGGTAAAAGCCCCTTTGACGTGACCAAACAGTGTGCTTTCCAACAGATTAGCCGGAATTGAAGCACAGTCGACAATCACGAAAGGACCTTGGCTCCTCTTGCTGTTTTCATGAAGAGCACGCGCAAACAGTTCCTTTCCCGTTCCAGTTTCACCCGTGAGAAGCAGGCTCGCATCACTGTGCGCCGCCGCCCCCAAACGCTCCAAGGCATGAGTAATGGCAGGACCGCTGCCGACGATGCCACACCGCTTGAGAGAAAATTGATTATGTCCTTCATTCCGCAATGTATCCCGGTATTTGAGCACCCGCTGCAACGGAAGCAGAATCTTCTTGGGAGAAAGCGGTTTTTGCAAATAATCCCACGCTCCGTTTCGTATGGCCAACTCAGCGCCATCGGGATCACCAAGGCCTGTGAGGATAATAACCTCAGGCGGAATAGGAAGCTCCCTGAGTTGTGGCAAAATATCCAACCCGTTGCCGTCAGGAAGTCTGATATCCAAAAAAACCACATCAAATTCTTCAGCCAGATTCTTTTCCAACCCTTCCTGAACACTTGATGCGTAATCCGCTTCATGCCCAATATTTCGAATCAACTCCATGAGCGCATCACATATCATGCGATCGTCATCTATCACCAAGACTTTGGCCATATATCAACTCCTACTCCATGAACTCATGCGTTTCTTCTTCAAGATCAGGCCGCAAATATTTCCGTACGGCCAAGGCCAGCATTTTCAGACTGATTGGTTTTTTGAGATATTCCATTATGCCCAGAGACGCTGCGGTGCCCTCATCAAAACTTTGACTGTACCCACTGCAAACAATGATTGGAACAGTTGGTTTTTTCTCAAGAATCTTCCGGGCAAGGGCATCTCCACTCAATCCCGGCATATTGTAATCCGTTATGACAAGATCAAACTTCTCTGGAGCATTGCTAAACAACTCCAATGCAGCCCGGCTGTCTGTCTCCGCATGGACCTTATATCCAAGGTTTGCAAGGAATTCCGAACAGGATCTAACCAACTCTTCTTCATCATCAACAAACAAAATACTCCCTGTTCCCTTGGATATTTCTCCCCCACTTCCAAGTTGCACAGGCTGTTCCCCGTTCTCTCTTCTGGCCGGTATAAACACTTGAAAAAGAGAACCCTTTCCAAGGGTGCTCTTAACCAACACTTCGCCTCCCCATGATTTCACGATTCCCTGAACCACGGATAAACCAAGACCTGTCCCTTTCCCCGGCTCTTTCGTCGTAAAAAACGGATCAAAAAGACGATCCATCAACTCTGGTTTAATACCACTTCCAGTATCCCGCACCTCGAGAATCAAATACGCTCCCGACTCAAGGGTTTGCGCCCCGACCTGATGGGGATTCACTTGGCCTGAACGCAAGGAAAGATGAAGATTTCCCCCCTTGCTTTCCATCGAATGGGCTGCGTTGGTACATAAATTCATCAAAACCTGATGCATCTGGGTAGGATCAACAAACACTGTCGATTCAGGGGAATCAATCGCATATTCAATTGTAATGGAAGCTGGCAACGAGGATTGCAGGAATTTAACGGTTTCCTTGAGAATAGGCCCAACATTCAATACAGCGGCCTCATCATTACTTTTTCTCGTGAAAGTCAAAATTTGATTCACCAAATCACGGCCTCGATACGCTGCCGCAAGAATAGCCCGGATTTTTGGATGAACGGTTTTATCAACATCCATATGAAACATTTCTATCATTTCGCCATTGGCAATAATAACACCGAGTATATTATTGAAATCGTGTGCAATACCGCCAGCGAGCGTACCAAGGGCTTCCATACGCTGGACTCGTTGAAGCTGTCGTTCCTTCTCATGCAGTGATATCTCGGTTCGTTTGCGCTGCAAGGCTTCTTCAAAAGCAAACAAGACTTCTGCCAACATCAAAACTTCATTGGACACGTACCTGCTTTGTCTCCGGGCAACCGCAATGATTTTCATATTAGCACCCGCAAGAATCTGCAACGGCACTACAATCAAATGGGGAAGGCTCTTTCTGTCTTCACCAATTGACAGATTCACGACGTTTCCACCAGCCAGACGATCCAATTGCTCGCCTTCAAGAACAACACTTTCAAACTCGGCACAATCCCATTCAGGACAATCCGCCCCTCCTTCCGTTGCAAGCAAAACCTTGATTGAACCGACTTGTTCAACTTCACCGAGAAAAGCCCGCTCACTTGAAGACATCGTTTTTGCTTCCTGCAAACAGCGCAACATAACCTCTCGCTCGGTGTGACAATCCAATGCTCCGAGCAAAACCTTGTTGATGGAACTTAAGGCCATGGTTCTTTGAGCAACTTGACGCTTGAGGCTGCGATTCCAAAACAAAACAAGAACAATTCCACCAAAGACCAGACAAAGAACACCCAGCAATCCCAGCCAAAAAGTCCAACTGGCCCAAATTGGTCGGTAGTGCAAGGTTAACCATTTTTCTTCAATGGTCTTACGTTCATGGGGAAGAATCATGGCAAGCCCTTTTCTCAGAATCTGCCCCACTATGGGCTGACTCTTGAGCGAGGCTATTCGCAAATCAATCGTATAACTGGAAATACCGGCTATTCGCAGATTACTGATACGAGCATTGGCTATATATCGGGAAGCAAGCGCCATGTCGCAGATCAAGGCATCAACATCGCCGACCGCCAAAGAACGCAAGCCGCCGATATACCCACCAGCCATGGTAACGACTGTATAATCTCCCGGAAAATACTTTTCCAGATAGCTGATAAACTCCGGTGAAACAGTAACACCGATTCTCATGCCATCCAGTTTTTCAAGAGAAAGCTCTCCCTTGAATTCCTTCCGAGTTATTATAGCAGCCGGAACATTCACATAAGGTTGAGTGAAATCAAGAAAATTACGACGTTCATCCGTCATTTCAAGAGCGGCGACAACAGAGATCTCGCCCCTCTTGATTCCTGCGAGGACTTCATCCCGATTCCTGAACCGTAATGGGACAAACTTTAGACCCGTTTTTTCATTGATCAAACGGATATAGTCAGCACTCAGCCCTTGATATCCACCCTTCAAACCAAACTCTTCATACGGAGGATAATGCAAGGAGACACCGAGCGGTATCTCCTTGTTTTTTTCAATCCATTCCCGTTCTTCAGCCGTAAGTGGAGTCTGCCCATCAAGCGGGGTACAGGAAAATGTCACCAACACCATGCAGGCACACAGGATAAATCCGAATACTCGTTTCATACGTCGTACAATCTTCCTATCGACCAAACGGACACTTGGGGAAAGTACAATTGGTACATCCAAGGCACATACCGCCTTCACCCATTTCCGCTAAATCATTTCGCGAAATATCTACATCGGCCAAAAGGCGCGGCAACAGGAGGTCAAGGCTTGTTCTTTGGAAAAACAGGGCACAAGCGGGAACTCCAAGCAATCGTGCAGAACCGATTTTTCCGATCAAGGTCATTGCCCCTGGAAGAATCGGCGCACCGTATATCAGGGAATGAGCTCCGGCATCAACCAAGCCATGTCGAGTCACGTCATCAGGGTCCACGGAAAGGCCGGCTGTCGTAATGATCAAATCACATCCACCTTCAAGCATTTCCAAGGCTGCAACGCGAATGACTTCACGATCATCAGGGACCAATACGGCCTTGTATACCGAGCAATTGAAGGCCGTCAATTTGGCACGAATGATCTCTTCAAAACGGTCTTCGATCGTTCCGTTAAAAACCTCATTGCCTGTAATCAGAATACCGACCTTTGCTTGCTTCAAAGGCAGGACTTCAAAAATCGGTCCAGCCGTAAGTACATCCTGCGCACACTCGAACTGATCGCGCTGCATGTACAATGGAATGGCTCGTGTCCCTGCAATCTCAGCCCCTTTCCGAACCAATGTCCATCCTTTCCGACTCGCTGCCATGACGCCCGGAGCCAAGTTAAACGCCTTCAATCGGTGGGTATCGACAAACAAGAGTCCATCGTGTTCCGCCTTAAGCGTCACCTTGCCCTCATGAGGATCTTCCCTTGGCGCGATGCCCTTCCCAGCCATGGCCTCGGCAAAACTCCGTGCACAATCATCTTCATGCACCCACTGTTCATCAAGTTCCTCATCCTGCACAAAAACATTGTTTTTCCCCATCTGCTGAAGTCGACAAAGATCGCCGACATCAAAGGTCTGTCCATTCCTGAAAGCCGCGCCCTTGTCCGTACCGGGAATAATCTGGGTCATGTCATGAACCACTTTTTTACCCAACGCCCCTTCTGCGCCTATTTTGCGGACCTGTTTGGGGAGGGGGTACAAGATGGTAGACTCGGCTTTCAAATTTCCTTCGTAGGGAGATTCCCCACGACATGAACGACATATCGGACCATGAGCGGAAGGATAAGCCTCGCCACACACAGAACACACCGAGATTTTACCCTTATTCCGCTTGACCAATAGGCTTCGATTCAAGGTAATTTTCTCAACAGACAAAATATCAGCTCCGGCCATGCCTATCTGGTGACGGAGCAATTCAGAATCCTGATCCTGTTTTGCTTTGGTCTTCAAAAACCATGTCCGAATTTCGGAGTCATGCGGAATTTTCTCAAGATCAAGCCAAACCCTGACGCCTTCGCGGGTAAACTTGTCATAAAGGCTCATTGCGTACAGCCCGAAATTCATGACACGCATCCAGCCGTTGCCAACCGTGCATGGCGTCATCATCTGAATGGCATCAGGCAAACACCATGATGTTTCCGAAATAGCCTCATACAGTGTTCCTTCCGGCATATACTGTTGGGCCTCGGCAACCATATATCCACCTATGAGCAGCCCGGGTGCAGCATAATTATGAAACAAACTGGCCATCTCAATAAACTCTTCAAATGTATGTTGGCCAACTGTCCGATAGACTTCTTTTTCAAAAACATCGCTCTTCACCATGATATACCTCTTGATAACATTCTCGTTAATATGATGAACGAGCTATTACAAAGACCATACCAACCGTAAATAATTAAAATCCCTTTCATTCTAAACTATTAGATAACATCATTTCACCTTTTCCTTCTGAGTTTCCAAAAAAACTGGAAAGCATCAAGAAAAACAAATCCACCATTCCAGTTTTGTCGGAAAACAAAAAATACTATTCATTTATGGTTACCGACACATACCGTCAAAAGAATCATAAGAAAGCATCAAAATCTTTAGGACACGTTGAATCCATAAGCCCAAACCACGGGCTTTGACTTACGCACAATCCTTATGTAGTAAGCATTCTCAAACGCTGAAAAACGACCTCAGAATGGTCCCGATACGTCCTTCCACGACACATCCATTCGACACAGTTAAATAGCCCGCCACCTTAGCCGGGTATGGCTTAACCGCCCAGGATACCGTCATGCAAAGTACGCATACCACCAACAATGAACTGACCTTTCTTGAAAATTACGACTTCTCCAACTGCCTTGTCTGTGGAGCTTGCGCCAACAGTTGCCCAACAACAGGCGCCCCCGAGCTGGATGGCTGGGATGCCAGAAAGGTCATGCGGATGCTTGCCAACGGCTTGATCGACGAAGTCATCGATTCAAATTTTCCGTGGCTGTGTACCGGTTGTGGCCGCTGCACAAGCACTTGCCCCGGCGGTCTCGACATCACCTCCATTATGGCGCACCTGAAAAGTCTCAGGCCGCGTGAAGATGTCCCCGGCTCCCTGCACAAGGGCATGGTCAACAACCTTGAGACCGGCAACAATCTCGGTATTTCCAAAGAAGATTATCTGGAAGGCATGGCAGAGCTTGGCGAAGAACTGGCCGAGGAACTCCCGGGTTTCCATGTACCGGTGGACAAGCACGGAGCAGACATCCTCTTTTTCCCGAACTCCAAGGAAGTCTACGGAGATTTCGAGGACCAGTATTGGTGGTGGAAGATTTTCTACGCGGCCAAGGAAAACTGGACAGTTCCCTCCGAAAATTGGGAAGCCGTGGATTGGGCGTTGTTCACCGGAAATGACGCCGGTAACACCGAGTTAGCCCGCCGCAAAATCGCCTACATGAAAGAATTCGACATCACGTCTCTAATCATGCCCGACTGCGGTGGCGGTTCCTACGGATTCCGCAAGGGGATGACAAAACTCGTGGCACAGGACCCGGCCAACGAAATCGGATTCATGTATCTATACGACTACCTCATGGACTTGATTAAAACGGGCCGGATCAAACTCGACAAGTCGGCCCATGCCGGAAAGACCTTCACGTTTCACGACTCCTGCAAGCATGGTCGTGAACTGGCGCGCAATTTCGGCAAAGGATATTTTGACGAGCCTCGCTGGATCGTTCAGCAATGCGTGGATAATTTCGTCGAGCTGACGCCCAACCGTGAAAAGAACTACTGCTGCGGGGGCGGCGGCGGGATGTGGCCCATGCCTTTCGAAGACCAGTCTGCATGGCACGCTCGATACAAGAACGAACAAATCAAGCAAAGCGGTGCCAATGTCGTTGTGGTCGGCTGCTCCAATTGCCGCGACCAAATCATGCGACGGATTCCGAAGTATTTCGACGATTGTGAATTCGAAGTAAAATACCTCTGGCAGCTCGTTGCCGAAGCCCTCGTCATCGAGCCATGGTCGAATGACATAATCGAAAAAGCCAAAGCTGACGCCACAGCACAATGGGATGCTTTGAGCGTTGATCTTGATTCGCAAGAGTATTAGAGGGAACCGCCTTTGGCGGGATAGACGGGTGATTTCGTCTCCGACGGCTTAAGGCCGAGGGCCTTAAGAATCCCATGTCGCCTTCGGCGAAGGTTATTATAAAAAAACAAATTCTTATTGCCGCAGCCTTCGCGAAGCGACACAAAAAGTTTTGGAGAGTCCAGAGAACCTTTTTCAAAAGGTTCTCTGGTCCCGCTGAAAGCGACCGCCGGTAGGCCCGCCGGAGGCCCCCCCCGCTTGAAGGGACTGAATCGAAATGATATTCAAAACGGCATGAGCATTTCAGAACCGACTCCAAAGGATCACCCCATGCAATTTGAATTCGCCACCGCTCCACGAATAATTTTCGGCCCCAACTCCTCAAAAGATATTCCCGACTTGGCTGCAACGCTGGGGACTTCAGTCTGCCTTGTTATCGGCAGTTCCTCCAAACGAGTGCAATGGGCCATCGACGGCCTGAAAAATAAAGGGCTTACTCCACATATCATCTCCATATCCGGCGAACCGAATGTAGAAACAATCTCACAAAATGCAGTAGCTGCACGGCAAGCCGGATGTGATGTCGTTGTGGCTGTTGGCGGCGGGAGTGTGCTTGACGCCGGGAAAGCTTTGGCCGCACTTCTTACCAACCACGCCGACCTTCTTGATTACCTTGAAGTCATTGGAAAAGGACAACAACTAACTCAAACTCCCGTCCCGCTCATCGCGATTCCCACAACGTCAGGCACCGGCTCGGAAGTCACATCTAACGCCGTCATTCTCTCACCCCAACATGGCGTAAAAGTCAGCATGCGTTCATCGGAAATGATTCCGAATATTGCGGTGGTCGACCCCGAACTGACCAAGGATATGCCGCCAAGCCTGACCGCTGCCACGGGCATGGATGCCCTGACTCAACTCATGGAAGCGTTTGTTTCCAACAAGGCTAATCCCATGACCGATGCATTTTGCCGCGAAGGGATGCTTCGCGCTGCCCGCTCATTGCATGTCGCGTATGACGATGGTTCAAACAGTTCAGCCCGTGAAGACATGGCCCTTGCCAGCCTTTTTTCCGGCATTGCATTGTCCAATGCCAAACTCGGTGCAGTCCATGGTTTTGCCGCTCCCATCGGCGGCGAATTCAAGGCACCACATGGTGCTGTATGTGCGGCCCTGCTCCCTTCTGTAATGGAAATCAACATCAACGCTCTCAGGGAACGTGAGCCGAAATCTCCGAGCCTTGATGCATATACGGAAACAGCCGTCATACTGACCGGAAACGTCAACGCAACGCCGGAAGATGGCATCAAATGGGTACGGGAACTCTGTACGGACATGAGAATCCCCACGCTCAAAGACATGGGAATAGAGACCATACATTTCAACGATCTGGCCGACAAAGCCGCCACTGCCAGCAGTATGAAAGGGAATCCTGTTCTCTTAAGCAAAACCGAACTAACGGAAATTCTCACTCTGGCACTTTAAAGCATTACCGTAGGAATCTGGGAAGAAGCGGCCCTTGCTGCCGTGGCTTGCCGACCAGTTGCGGCACATAGGCGTTGAGCAACCAGACACACGGAACGCAACATGTCAGACTAACAACGGTAAACGCCATTCCCGCGCCTGTTACTGCCATCCAGTGACCGGGGAATGCCGCAACGAACCATGCGGCAAACGGCCCGTTGAAAAAATGGTAAAAAATGCCGTTGAGACAAAAAAGAATCAAAGCATTTTCTCCCATGAACATCAGGAATTTGTTGGCACCTGAGCTTCGCGCAAGCAAAAGGATCATCAAACTGCCAGCTAACGCCGTGAGCGGGAAAAGCAAAATATTTCCATGTCCTGACAAGACGATAACAACAGCGTCAAAGAGTCTGAATGGTCCTTCGTTCACATCATAGGTAAACACCACAATCAGCAGACACACTGCGGTCGCAAGTAAAAGTCGCCACCGCGGCTGTCTACCAAGCATAATGCCGTTGCGACGGAACAAGACCCCTATCAAATAAAAGGCATACACAACCAAGGCTTCATGAATAAGCCAGAAATTGGGACCGGGAATAAACTGAATGGTCGCGGTCAAGGCGTATCCCCCAATATAAAAGGCAATGGCTGCACCAAGAATCCTGAACGTACTGTTAAGAAATCGACCGACAAAAAAATGGAGTATTTCAACAGAAACCAGACAGGCCATAAACCAAAGAGGGATATTGAACACAGGGAAACCCAACAGGGTCGCGATTATCCCCTCGAGGTACCCGTCTGCAGTTGACAGATCGATAACCACGAAATGACCAACGAAAAGCAAACTCAAAATCGCCAATACAGCGGTAAACACAAAATAGGGAACAAGTCGTGAAGCCAACACCTTTTTGAAGAACTTCCCCACAGGTAGCACCATCTTTTCCGGCGCAAGAGTGAACCCGGCCAGAAGAAAGAAAAAGGGCATGTGGAATGAATAAATAAATTTGTATTGAGCCGTGGCAATTGGATTTTCGAGATACATTATCCGTTCGATAATGTGGCCGTAATAAACCAATATCATACCGAAAAAACGGGCAATATCGAGCATGGGAATTCGTTTCGACGGGGACGTGTACATCTGCATTTCGAGCCTCACTCACGCTGAAAAAAACAAGGCAGCCACACTCGACCGCCTTGCTCTGTCATATTTCAGATACTTGGCCTAATCAACCCAATCATACGTGCGTTCGACAGCCTTTTTCCACCCGTTGTATCCTTCGGTCCGATCCTTCTCATCCATGTCCGGCTGCCACGTCTTGTCTTCTTCCCAGTTGTTGTACAACTCCTCACGCCCAGACCAAAAACCAACGGCGATGCCTGCCGCATAGGCTGCTCCGAGACAAGTAGTCTCAGCCACCTTGGGCCGAACAACCGGGACATCCAGAATGTCAGACTGAAACTGCATGAGTAATTCATTGTAAACCATGCCGCCATCAGCCTTGAGGGTTTCCAAGACCACGCCGGAATCCTTATTCATGGCTTCCACAATGTCCTTGGTCTGATAGGCGGTGGCCTCCAGAACAGCACGGGCAATATGGTTACGATTGATATATCGAGTCAGGCCGACCATGACTCCCCGGGCATCAGGTCGCCAGTATGGTGCATACAGGCCCGAAAAAGCCGGGACAATATACATACCACCGGTGTCTTCCACCTTTTTTGCCAATGCTTCGACTTCGGGAGCGGAATCGAACATCTGAAGATTGTCTCGCAACCATTGGACCAACGCACCGGCAATGGCGATGGAACCTTCAAGACAATATGACGGTTTACGTCCGCTGAACTGATAGGCAAGTGTCGTGATCAAGCCATGCTTGGACTGAATAGGCTTATGCCCTGTGTGCATGAGCAAAAAACAGCCGGTGCCGTAAGTATTCTTTGCCTGCCCCGGCGCAAAACACGTCTGGCCGACCAATGCAGCCTGCTGATCGCCCACCGCACCGCAAACCGGAACACGTGCGCCCAGAGGCCCACTTTCCGATGTCGGTCCCCACGTCGCCTGATCCGATGACGGCACAATGCGAGCAAGGCCCTCGGCGGGGATGCCCATAACCTTCATGATCTCCTCGTCCCACTCAAGCGTCTTGAGATCCATGAGCATTGTCCGGCTGGCGTTGGTAACATCAGTGACATGAGCACCGCCCTTCGGCCCGCCTGTGAGCCACCAGATAATCCATGTTTCGATGGTACCGAACATGGCATCACCCTTTTCGGCAGCGGCACGTGCTTCAGGAATATTATCCAGAATCCACTTGATTTTCGGACCGGAAAAATATGTTGCGATAGGCAGGCCGGTCTTCTCGCGAAAACGATCTTGACCGCCATCGGCCGTGAGTTCCTTACAAATTTTGTGGGTACGGGTACACTGCCAGACAATGGCATTGTAGAAAGGTTTCCCGGTATATCGATCCCAGACAATCGTAGTTTCACGCTGATTGGTGATACCGATGGCTGCCAGTTCCGACCCCTTGATACCGGACTTGGTCAAGGCTCCCTTGATAACTTCCTGCGTATTGTTCCATATCTCCATGGGATCATGTTCGACCCATCCCGGTTTGGGATAAATCTGTTCATGTTCCTTCTGATCAAGACCGACAATACGGCCACGTTCGTCAAAAATAATAAATCTGCTGCTCGTGGTCCCGGAATCAACGGCTCCGATATATTTCGCCATGTCGCTCTCCTTATTCAATCTCAAACGTGACATTCATGATGATGATTGCGTCTATACCATAAAGATACATCCTTAAAAACCAGGTGCCTGCCAAGGGAGACAATTCCTCTCCAGTCCAAGCGCATTCGCCTCCAATCCTAAGGCAATGCCTATCAACTGACTAACGAGCACAGCAGGCGGTGCCTTCCGAAGCGGATCACTATACGGAAGCCCGTCACGCTCCTTATCAAACTGAAGCTGACAATATGTACAGGCTGTGGCCACGACATCCGCACCAACCGAAGCCGCATCCTCAAGTTTCTTACGCATCAGGGCTTCGGAAATAGTGTCATCACGCCCACGCAAGGGATATCCACAACACTCCAATCGTAAATCCCAATCAACAGGCTCTGCTCCAATGGCCTGCATGATTCTTTCGAACACGGTCGGGGCCATGGGGTCATCAAACCCAGTGACATTCCCCGGACGAAGTGCATGACAACCATAATGGCAAGCCACCTTCACTCCCTCCAAAGGATTTGCGGTCCGTCGGTAGAGGATTTCGGCCCCGACCTGTTCGTCAAGAATTGTCAACATATGAAAAACATCCATGGACTTGGGTAACGCCAAACCATCTTGAACCAAAAGGGATTCGACCTGAGCTGAGAGTTTTTCGTCTTCCGCCATTCTGGACTGGGCATATTTCAGATTACCGAAACAGCATTTACAGGGAGTAAAAATCGACAACCCTGCCTTTTCGGCAACCGCAAAATTTCGTACCGCCGAAAAAATTGAAGCCAATTCATTTTCATGCCGCACAGGCCAGCCGCAACAGTTGAATTCAAGCGGCACCAGTTCAATAGCTAAAGCTTTGCATACGGCTTCAACGGATGCACCGTATTCAGGAAGATGGTGAGGGATTTTACACCCCGGGAAATAGGCGTACTTCACAAAGATTCTCCGTTTCCTTCGCAACTGGCACCGCCATCCCGAACTCGGGCGGCAACGGTATTTCGCAATTCATAAAGGACGTCGGCCACACGGATATTCTGTGGACAATGCTCCTGACATTTATAACAGGTCGTACAACTCCAAACCATACGTGCTCCAAGCGTCTCTTCCTTGAGTCCCATTCGCAGCAAATTCATGATCTGTTGCGGCAAAAGATCAAGATCGCGTGATGGGTCTTCGCAAACCGCAACCACTGGACAGACACTCGTACAAGTAGTGCACTGCACACAGGCCCAATAGGAGGCCGAGTCATCCGCAAGCCCGGTCACGGCTGGCAAAATGGATGAAGACTTGCACAAATCATCAAAGACTCGCGCTCGCTGAGTTGTCGTTTTATTTCGCAACAGATCATTGGGACTCGGTGCCAGCTTGGTTATCCGGGCTTTGGATGCAATCCATAAATCCTGAAGGTTAATCCCAGCCGGACAGATATCCGTACACCGCAGGCATTCCGTACAGATACGACTCCCTTCCGAAAAAGCAGTTAGACCGGCTTGAGACATATGCTCACCAGTCTGAAACTGCTTGAGGGAAGCGAGTTTTTCCGAAGGCAGTATGTTTTGATTTCCGAGAACCGTAAAAGCCGGAGCCACACTGCAATGCAGACTGCACTCCCCACACCGGGTGCAAGCATCCATGCCTATGCTCCGACATACATCAGAAGGCTGAAATTCTTCAAGATCATCCCGCCGCCCTTGTCGCACAACCAGATTGATCGGCGTGGACACCGGATGGAAAAATTTCCCAAACGGTAAGGCAGCCAACGCGATAAAACAAAATATGACATGAAAATACCAAAAGACCTGATCCGCCCTGCTCGTATTCAAGGCAAACGCCACCGGGGTAAGGGCTGTTGCCAATGGACGAGAAACAAACGCGGTGGCTGTGTTGGCATGGCAGTCGACACAACTGTCTTCGTCAAGACTTGCCCCGAGTTCGAGTGTTTCTTCATCCATGGGGTACTCCACAGAAAAAACAACACCGTATTCATGAGCCCAATAAGCCTTCAAGGCAGTCAGATCACCGACCTCTCCCGGAACGAAATATTCATCGGTCATCCGATCAAAAACCGCTGGAGACATGATCTTTGATGCCTCCAAAAAGAATCCCGACAAGATAATACAACCGAGAATCAACAATGCCGCCCAGTCCTGAAAATGCGTCAACAAACGAAGTTTGGTCGAATGCACCCGGCGATACACCATGAGCACAAGCCCGACCAACGTCATGGCTCCAAACAGGTTGCGCAGGAACTGCCAGGGATCAAGGGTGGATTCATAGAAAGGGAAAAAAGTCGCCGTGACCGTCTCGTCCATGGCATGGAATAAAAGAAGCCCCATGAAACCAAAAAAGACGAGGCTATGTGCCAGCCACCGTAAAAAGCTTGTCCTGCCACTTCGCGCCAAAAGCACAACATCAAGAATCAGTGATTTGACTGCACGACCGATCCACAAGAGAAAACCGGAAGAAGGCTGTGGCGTGCGGGAGGTCCATTCCCCGCGCCATCGGGCAACACGGTAGATAATACCGATCACGCATATGGTGAGTGCCAAGGTCAGGCCGATATCAAAAAAAATCATACCCCTTCCTTCTTGCCCGCTATCGGGTGCGCCGTTATCGCATCAATTCCTTCACAGCCTTGTATGCCGTGGCAATGGCAAGCCCGGCTCCGCATTTCATACGCATCCAGTCATGATGAGCCAAGACAGCTCCTGCCGCATGAAGATTGTCATACGCAGGACGTCCTGATTGGCCGAGGGGCCGCAGCCTTTCATCAACCTCTATGCCCGCGCTGTTCACCGAATGCCCCTGCGGCGCAAAAAAATCCTGTTCATGCCATTGTTCACGAGTTTCAGGCTGCACAACAGGAAGATCAAACACCGGCTCAACAAGTTTCTTTCGCTCGGCACGAAGCCCTTTGCCAAAAAAACGTCCGGTGGCCAATATTGTTTTTTTTGCCACCACCGGGAGCATAGCTGCGCCCGTCCCCACCATGAACTCGAACATACCGCTGTCCAATTCCCTCACATCCGTCACCATTTTTTGAGAGTGAGTGCGAACGCCCTGAACGGGAAGCCCACGGTCAAAAACCGCACGCAAACGAGGACCGGCAATGGATGGTGGCAATGTCGGAATTTCAAATATCTTTTTCCCAGACAACGCTTCCAGATGATCCACAACTTTTTGAGGATCATTAAGACCGAGAACCGCAGGGAATCCAATATACTCGACATCAGCGGCATGAGGCATGATGGCGGCGATCATCTTTTCCTGAACAGCCGAGTCGGCCAAGGCCCACGCCATATGTTCGGGATACAACTCACCTCGACCGCCGGGAAACTGTATTCGTGCAGTTTTGAGCTCCGGCCAGTGATGCTTATGTGTCTCAACAAGTTGCGTACCGCTAAATCCCTTGAGTCCATGAAAATCAACAATCAGTGTCGGGGCCTTTGTTCCGAGAGCCACGGACCCGTCCCATGCCGTTTTGGGAACACGATATGTTCGTTTGATTGTTCCGGCCGGAGTAAGGGAGCAGGTATTGCGATCTGTATAGCCAACATATTCCAGCCCTTGTTCCGCAAGGAATCGGGTAAACAAGTCTACTGATTCGAATATTTCATCACTGGAAAGTAGCCCATAAGGATGATTCGGACAGTCTTGCACCACGGCTTCAATGGCCGACCATGGATTCTTCCATCGCTTCCCTTCAGCGATGGGATGAACGCCCATAAGGTCAATGAAGCCCGTACTGAAATCTATGCCCCCGGTAGCTCCGGTCTGCACAACCTTGAGTCCTTGCGCCGAAGCAAAAAACGCGGCAGCCATTCCAGCAAAGCCCGCTCCGATGACCATGACATCATATATGTCTTCACTTTTGGTCATTCGTCATCCTCGCAGGTAAAATCATCCGTATTATGATCAAGTTCCATATCAAGCGCACCGCAATACAAGGCTTCCTGCAAGTCTGCCTGCACCATGGGGAGTCCCCACAAGACAGGTGAAAAACCGCGCCATCGTCGACCGACAAATGTCTTGAGTTCATTCAATCCCTGTACGTTGGACACATGCCCCTGATCGTAGAGATGTCCAGTAATCCTCAGTCCACAAAAGCCCCCCTGACACGGTCCCTTGCCGACACGACTGCGCATGCCAATGGCTTTGAGCATGGAATTACCACGCATACCGGGCATATTTTCAATGATGGAATCAATGGAATTGCGTGACACCATCTCACACTCGCACAAAATAAGATCGTCCTCGTCCCGATTCCGTACCCACGATTTTGGAGCTAACCCCGGTTCGGTCCACCGCCCCATAGTTGATGCAGGCAACGGCTCGGTTCGCGTCAGGCATGGAGCTTTCACACCGAGTTTCCTGCAGACCATATCCGCCGTCTTTTCGGCCATAAGTCGATACGTCGTCAGCTTACCGCCAGTAATGGTGATGAAATTGTCCACATTGTCACGGGCATGATCGATAAGGGAAAAGCCTCGGCTGACACTCCGCGCGTCGCCGCTCTCACCCGAAAGGACAAGGGGCCGTACACCAGCATAAGCCCGGATATAGCGGGTTGTTGCCAAGACCGGAATCATTGCCTGAGCGTCTTCGATAATCCTGTCGGTCTCTGCTACTGTCGGACGGCAATCATCAGGAGAATCGATGGTCACCGATGTTGTCCCCAAAACAGACACGGTTCCGCCAGGAACAAGAATATCCGAATCCGACGCCTTGCGCAGTCGATTGATAACACGCTTGGTCAATCGATCCTGCGTCACGAGCAGACTGCCAGAGGAATACAAAATATGAATTTCAGCACCAGCAAGGGCCGCAATAAGCCCTGCCCACGCTCCGGTTGCATTGACTATAAGGTCCGCTTCTACCTCGAAGGACTCGCCCGAAGTTTCATCCAGAAACAACGCCCGTTGGATTCGACCATTGCCCATGGTAAAACCAACCACCTTGGCATTTCTGATCGATTTCGCCCCAAGAGTCATTGCGTGCGCCATGTTGTCGAGCGACAACATGAACGGATCAACAGCACCGTCTTCAACGGCATAAGCGGAAATAAGTTTCTCTGAAAGCAACGGTTCAATCTCACGGGCTTCATCAAGATCAAGCTGTTTGGCCGGGATAAGACTCTTTTGACACATGCCCTCGAAGTCAGCCACGTACTGCTCGTCATCACCTTCAACAGCGACAAAAAGACCACCGGTATTCTCAATACACTGAGGAGCAACGGCCTTGAGGATGGCCCCTTCTTCCCGACACTCCACAGCGGCTTCCATATCAGAGGCAACATACCGTGCTCCGCTGTGCAGAAGACCGTGGTTGCCGCCGGACGCACCGGCGTTGATATCTCGTCGTTCTGCCAAAAGGCACGGGACACCCCGCAGGGCCAAATCTCTGGCCAAACCGGTTCCGGTGGCTCCCCCACCTAATATAAGAACTCTGGTCTGAAGTGATTTCACAATGACGGCTCCCTATGCCCAAATAACTGCAAACAGTAGAAATGGATCATTCAAACGACAACTTTCGATTTTCTCTTGTAGCAAAAAAATGAAACTGTTATGAGTAAAAAAGAAAATTATAAACACAACAAAGCAAAAAAGCAGCTCTAACATACCTAAAAACAGGGATTGCGTCATTATTTTTTTCACTTTCGAACAAGAAAACACCAATATTTATTTTCGCAATTGAACATACTATAGAGTTAAGGAAGAGTTATGTCGGATCAAAATTCAGGCAATTCCACAAACAAAGGCGGCAAACACGCCTCCGTCCAAATACGCCACAAACAAATAGTCGACCTTGTCAGAGAACGAGGCTTTATTGCCATTGGAGACTTGTCCACAAAGTTCAATGTCACCCCGCAAACTGTCCGTCGAGATATCAATACACTCTGTGATCAAGGACTCCTTCAAAGACACCACGGGGGAGCCGGGCCCATACTCAGCACGGAAAACGTCGACTACACTGATCGCAAGATTCTCTGCCTTCGGGAAAAACAGGTCATCGCCAAATTGGTTGCCCAAAACATCCCCACCAAGTCTTCGCTTTTTATCAATATGGGAACAACCACCGAAGAAGTCGCAAAAGTCTTAGTTCACCATGACAAGCTCCGTGTTATCACAAACAATCTCAATGTTGCCAAGACATTAAGCGGAAACAAAGACATAGAAGTTATCGTTTCCGGCGGAATCGTACGACACAAGGACTGCGGCATCGTAGGAGAGGCAGCCATTGATTTCATACGGCAGTTCAAGGTTGACTACGGCATTATCGGAATCAGCGGTGTAGACAAAGACGGCACACTCCTCGATTTCGATTATCGCGAAGTCACAGCCGCACGTTCCATCATTGAAAATTCTCGCAAAGTCTTTCTTGTCACAGATCACACTAAATTCGGCAGAAACGCCATGGTCAGACTGGGCAACATCCGCGAAGTTGATGCCATGTTCACTAACAAGCTGCCACCGGCTGAACTCGTTGAGATAATGAAGCACAACGACGTCGAACTCCATGTTGCCGAGTAGTTCAAACAGGTATTTTTAAAAAAAGTAAATAACTCAGGAGTCATGGAAAAATCGTTTTCACTTGCGAACATTTACTGACAATGCTACGTCATATTGTGAATATGTTGTGAAAATTTTGACCGGAATAGACCACCGGGAGTACGATTTATGAGTTTACAGCTCAAAGGCATCAATAAATTGGTTGGACAGGAAGTCCATCTCAACGAGATCAACCTGGAGTTCGATTCGGGCTCTCGCTACGTGGTTCTGGGACGGACTCTAGCGGGAAAGACCTCGCTTCTCCGAATCATGGCAGGCCTTGATCGTCCCACGTCGGGTTCCGTCTTCGCTGATGGACAAGACGTCACAGGCGTCACCGTTCGCAAGCGTAGTATCGCCATGGTTTACCAGCAATTCATCAATTACCCGTCCCAGACCATCTACGAAAACATCGCATCACCCTTAAAAATTCACGGCGTGAAAAAAGACGAAATCGAAAGACGTGTCATGGAAGCAGCCTCCATGCTGCATATTGAACACTTGCTCGACCGACTCCCCGCTGAACTTTCTGGTGGACAGCAGCAACGGACAGCCATCGCCCGCGCATTAGTCAAAAACGTCGACCTTCTCCTGCTGGATGAACCTCTGGTCAACCTCGACTACAAATTGAGAGAAGAACTTCGAGACGAATTGCAAAAAATCTTCATCGAACGTGACTCGGTTGTTGTTTACACGACGACGGAGCCCACCGAAGCACTCATGCTCGGCGGCAATGTCATTGTCATGCACGAAGGCCGAGTCCTCCAGATCGGACCAACCGCCGAAGTGTATCAGCACCCCGCCACCACTCAGGTTGCCGAAGTCTTCAGCGATCCGCCCATCAATTTCATGCACGGTTCGATCAGTAACGGCACGGTAGATATGGTCAATGGATTGACCTTTCAAAAAGCTTCGACAATGGCCGACCTCCCCAAGGACAACTATATTTTCGGCGTTCGCTCCAATCAGCTCAGCATGGTCTGCGACAGTGACGACCACGTTTGTATCGTGGGCGAAGTGGCCTTATCGGAAATCAACGGGTCCGAAACCTTTGTTCACATCAAGCACGGCGACGAATCACTCGTCGTTCAGGATGATGGCGTCCACATTCACAAAACAGGAAGCCAAGTTTCGGTTTATGTCCATCCGAGTGCCTTTTATGTATTCAACGAGGCGGGAGAACTCATACTCTCGCCAGAGACTGACTAGCCGGGAGATCTCATGGCGCGCATTGAACTCAAGGAAATCAAGCACAGCTATCGCCCTGATCCGGTGGATGAAGACGACTTCGCGCTCAAGCGAATCCACACGGTTTGGGAAGATGGAGGAGCCTATGCTCTGCTCGGCCCGTCAGGTTGCGGCAAGACCACGATGCTGAACATCATATCCGGGTTGCTGAAACCGTCGCACGGCAGCATCCTTTATGATGACAAAGACGTATCTGCCATGCAGCCGGAACAACGGAATATCGCTCAGGTTTTCCAGTTCCCGGTCCTGTACGACACCATGACGGTGTATCAGAACCTCGCATTTCCCCTGAAAAACAGAGGCGTGCCCAAGGCGGACATCAACAAACGAGTTGATGAAATAGCTGAGGCCCTCGACCTGAAACAGGACCTGCACAAACGGGCAGCCGGACTTTCCGCTGACGCAAAACAGAAAATATCCCTTGGCCGAGGGTTGGTCAGAAGTGATGTCGCAGCCATCCTTTTTGATGAGCCGCTCACGGTCATCGACCCGCATCTCAAATGGGATCTTCGACGTAAGCTCAAGGAAATCCATAAAGAATTCAAATTAACCATGATCTACGTCACACACGATCAAGTGGAGGCAATGACCTTCGCGGATCAAATAGTAGTCATGTACGAAGGTGAAATTGTCCAGACAGGTACACCGGAAGAACTTTTTGAAAACCCGGACCACACCTTTGTCGGATATTTCATAGGTAGCCCGGGCATGAATTTTATGGAATGTACAGTAACCGACAGTACGGCTCTGGTTAATGACGTAGCCATCCCGTTGACTCCTTCTTATGCCGATAAAGCCACTCGATTAGGTGGCAAACTCAAAATCGGCATTCGCCCCATGTACGTTAAAATCCATGACACGGAAGTTGAGAAAGGCATTGCCGCTCAAGTTGTCAGCGTCGAAGATCAAGGTTTTTGTCGTATTGTCACAGCTCGATTCGGTGACAACGACATCAAAGCCAGAATCAAAGATAACCGGAATATTCCGGAGGGTACATGCTGGCTGACCTTTCCGCCGGAAAAAACAAAGATTTACTGCGACGAAAGACTGGTCAAATAACGGGAGGCGACTGTGAATAAATGGAACAATAACAAAGCATGGTTTTTCATTCTCCCGGTCTTTATCATCGTGGCCTTCAGTGCTATCATTCCGTTGATGACTGTTGTCAACTATTCGGTGCAGGATATCTTTGGGCCGGGGCAGCGATTCTTCGTTGGCGTCGAATGGTTCAAAGAGGTCCTGTTGGACGTCCGACTCCATGACGCCCTATGGCGACAATTGGCATTCTCGGGACTTGTCCTGCTCATTGAAATGCCCCTCGGTATAGCCATTGCGTTGACCATGCCCAAAAAGGGATGGGCAGCTTCCGCATGTCTCGTCATTCTTGCCCTGCCATTGCTGATTCCCTGGAATGTCATTGGAACAATCTGGATCATTTTCACCAGACCGGATATCGGCCTGTTCGGCTATCTCGTCAACGGAGCCGGAATTTCGTTTGATCACACGGCCCATGCATTTGACGCATGGACAACACTGATGCTCATGGAAGTCTGGCACTGGACACCACTCGTCGTCCTGCTGGCCTACGCAGGGCTTCGGGCCATTCCCGAAGCGTATTATCAGGCGGCCAAGATTGACGGCGCCTCGGCTTGGGCGATCTTCCGTTTCATCCAACTCCCCAAAATGCGCGGCGTTCTGACCATCGCCCTGCTACTTCGCTTCATGGACAGCTTCCTGATTTATGCAGAGCCTTTCGTCCTCACAGGCGGCGGCCCCGGTAACTCGACGACCTTCCTGTCCATCTACCTTGTCAAAATAGCTGTCGGTCAGTTCGACCTTGGTCCGGCTGCTGCATTCTCGTTGATCTACTTCCTCATCATCCTGTTGTTCTGCTGGCTGTTCTATCAAGCTCTTCAGGCAGTCGGGACAGGAGAAAAATCATGATAATCAAAAAAAGAACCATCGGACTGATCATCTATCTGGCACTGTTGTTCCTCCCGATCTACTGGATGCTCAACATGTCGCTTCGTACCAATGCAGATATCATGGGCGCCTTTGCCTGGTATCCAAGCGATCCGACCCTTGCCAACTATATGAAGATCTTCACCGACCCATCATGGTACTCTGGGTATATCAACTCCATCATCTACGTGACCATGAACACGGTCATATCGGTACTGGTTGCCCTGCCTGCGGCTTACGCCTTCTCACGATACCATTTCATCGGAGATTCACAGGTCTTCTTCTGGCTGCTGACCAACCGCATGGCGCCGCCTGCGGTCTTCCTGCTGCCATTTTTCCAATTGTATTCAACATTCAATCTGATCGATACACACATCGCTGTTGCCTTGGCGCATTGCCTGTTCAACGTGCCGTTATCGGTCTGGATTCTTGAAGGGTTTATGTCGGGTGTCCCCAAGGAAATTGACGAAACGGCCTTCATTGATGGCTACAGTTTCCCGCGCTTCTTCCTTCGGGTCTTTATTCCGCTAATTCGAGCAGGAATCGGTGTCACCGCATTCTTCTGTTTCATGTTCAGTTGGGTGGAACTCCTTCTTGCCAGAACACTGACAACCACTGTGGCCAAGCCCATTGCTGCGACAATGACGCGCACAGTAAGCGCCACCGGACTGGACTGGGGGCTGTTGGCCGCTGCCGGAATCCTGACCATTGTGCCGGGTGCATTGGTGATCTGGTTTGTACGTAACCACCTTGCCAAGGGTTTCGCCCTTGGTCGGGTTTAAGAAAAGGATACGGATATGAATCTGGAATGGATGGCATGGACACCGGTCACGGCTGGGTTCTTTTGCGTCATCGTTTTGATGCTCATCGGGATGACAATATGGGAAGTGGTTTCTCCCTGTGTGGCCAGACGCGGCATACTGCCGCTGACCACAACTCGTGGAGACCGCCTTTTCATCGGGCTGCTGGGCAGCGCATATATTCATTTGTCATGGGTAGGACTGACTGATTTCAGTGTTTGGATTGCAACGGTAATATCCGTGTGTTTTCTCATTGTGGTCATGCGCTGGGGATAATCCCAGACACATGGCACTTTCAAAACCCGCATTGAGAAGATCTGCGGTTGTAAAGAGGTACTAGAGGTAGAGGTGTTATTTTAATCAGCATACGGAGGTACGTATGAAGTTGCGGCGTTTATTGATGACAGGCGTGCTCACAGTAGCATGCCTCAGCCTCGCCAGTGTCGGTTTTGCCGACACCAAGGCTGCCAAAAAATGGATCGACAACGAGTTCCAGCCATCCACTTTGACAAAAGAGGAACAGATGAAGGAAATGCAGTGGTTTATCAAAGCCGCCGCCCCCTTCAAAGGCATGGAAATCAAAGTTGTCTCTGAGACTATCCCCACCCACGAGTACGAATCCAAAGTACTTGCCAAGGCTTTCTATGAAATCACCGGTATCAAGGTCACACATGACTTGATTCAGGAAGGTGATGTCATTGAAAAACTCCAGGTCCAATTCCAATCTGGCGAAAACGTCTTTGATGCCTACATCAACGACTCCGATCTGATCGGTACCCACTTCCGTTCCGGCCACGTGGTCAACCTGACCGACTGGATGGAAAACGAAGGAAAATCCGTCACTCTGCCCACCCTTGATATCGACGATTTCATGGGTAAATCCTTTACAACAGGTCCTGACGGCAAGCTCTATCAGTTGCCTGACCAACAGTTCGCCAACCTGTACTGGTTCCGCTATGATTGGTTCCAGAAACCTGAACTGAAAAAAGCCTTCAAGGCCAAATACGGATATGAACTGGGCGTCCCGGTCAACTGGTCCGCTTACGAAGATATCGCTGAATTCTTCAGTGAAGATGTCCGTGAAATCAATGGAAAGGCCATTTACGGCCACATGGATTACGGCAAAAAAGCTCCGGACCTCGGCTGGCGTTTCACTGACGCATGGCTGTCCATGGCCGGTGCTGGCGACAAAGGTATCCCCAACGGCAAGCCTGTCGACGAATGGGGCATCCGTGTAGAAGGTTGCCGCCCTGTCGGTTCTTCTGTTGCCCGTGGTGGCGCCACCAACGGCCCCGCCGCCAAGTATGCACTCCGCAAGTACATGGACTGGCTCCGTAAATACGCCCCTCCGGGTGCTTTGGGCATGGACTTCTATCAGTCTCTCCCCAGCCTTGCCAAGGGTAACGTTGCCCAGCAGATCTTCTGGTACACCGCCTTTACCGCTTCCATGGTTCAGGAAGGGACTCCGGTCGTCAACACTGACGGTACACCCAAATGGCGTATGGCTCCGTCCCCGCACGGTCCGTACTGGGAAGAAGGCCAGAAACTCGGTTATCAGGACTGCGGTTCCTGGACCCTGCTGAAATCCACTCCGATTAAACGTCGTCAGGCTGCATGGCTGTTCGCACAGTTCTGCGTCGCCAAGACCACGTCCCTGAAGAAGACCCACGTTGGTCTGACCCCCATCCGTAACTCTGACATCCACGACAAGTCTTTCACCGAACGCGCTCCCAAGCTGGGCGGTCTGGTGGAATTCTATCGCAGCCCGGCCCGCGTCGCATGGACGCCTACCGGCACCAACGTTCCTGATTACCCGAAGCTGTCTCAGCTCTGGTGGCAGAACATCGGTGAAGCTGTTGCCGGTGAAGTCACCGTCGACACCGCCATGGACAACCTCGCCAAGGAACAGGACAAGATTCTCATGCGCCTCGAACGTGCAGGCATCCTCGGCGATTGCGGTCCCAAGCTGAACAAGCCCCGCGAAGAGTCATACTGGCTGAACAAGCCGGGTTCCCCCAAGGCCAAGCTCGCCAATGAGAAGCCCAAGGGTGAAACTGTCGATTACGACAAGCTGCTCGAAGCATGGAAGGCTGGCAAGGTTAAATAACCAACTCTCCACACAATGAAACACAAGGGGACGTTCCAAAGAACGTCCCCTTTTTTATAGCGTACAATGACGCCGTCAGCATTCATGAGCACTTACCCCCCTCCGAAAAGCTTTCTCCCGAAGAGGCGTTAATCTTCTTACGCTCCTATATTGAGAACTTCGCGGGCGTACTTAATACTTCTGATGCAGGCATCCAATTCTTTTTCTCGTGCGACCTCAAGAGAATCTTCCCCCATATCCCATTCGATTTCGAAAGTAATACGGTCTGTCGGAGACAACTCTTTTATGGTGTTATAGGTCTTGAAACAGTCGATATCCCCGTCACCAAGTGCGACGCCATGAAACCGAATACCGAACTGATCCCGATCAAGTTTGTGGTCGCAAAAATGATTTGAAAAAGCATACGGTGCCAATTTCGCCACAGCCGTTTCCGGATTTTCCAGAACACCCATGGAATTCACCGTATCAACGCAAGCCCCCACCAGCGGATGATTGATTCTTTCGATCAACCACAGAATCTCATCAGCAAAAGTTTCAGTATGATTTTCCAAGGCCAACTTTATACCGGTCTTCTCCAGCAAGGGAAGTGCTGCCTTCACCTCGTCATAGACTGCGCAGAGCTGTTTCATAACGTCAGGATGAAAACAGCTGCCATAAAGCGGACGGGGACGACGGATATCCAAACTGATCTTACCCAAATCAGCACCGATCTTTTCAGCAATATGAACACCTTCCTCCACGCTGTCACTCAATCGAGGATCAAACTCTTCATCCAGAGAGAAATTGTACTCCAAATAAAGGCCACGAGCTTCAGCGGCTTCCTTGACTTCTTTCAAACGCTGATCGTCTTTGGTTTCCAAATCACAACCGGTAATGTGAAGCCCGTCCAGCCCCCATTCCACAGCTTTGTCCATCAACTGCATCAAATTCATTTCCTTGGGGCGTGGCTTTGCTATCATACCCCAATTCTGACCGAGCCCCCAAAGATGCAAAGTATAGGTGTGCAATCCCAATTTCATTTTCTTTTCCATAACGAGGTCTCCTGAATGAAAGTTGCTATGAATTCTACGTACAATCTCTTGGCAACCGGCAGACGGTTTCAAAGGATGCACCAAATCCATAATTCGTTGGTATTCAAGGCGACAACCATGGTCTCCCAGATGTCGCGCCACTCTCAAAGCCCTTCTGATACAATTTCATGGACATTTGCCCATCAAATTCCGAGCCTTTTGATTGAGAGAAAGCAACGGACATGCCACAGACGGCAGCAAAAGGGAAATCAATGCAACCACTTGATAAAACAACTAAATATTTGATGGAAACAAAAAAAAGAAAGAAAAAATGAAGGGAGTACACACAATCAGATTGTGCTATTTTAAAACTACATTTTAAAAAGACAAAAATATTTTAAAAAACTTTTCCACAAAATTCTTGAAAACAACTCAGTACGCCTAGAGTTGACGCCTCGTATTTACACAAGAAAATCGCTTCTGCGAATGTCGTGTTTCTTCATTTTATAATTGAGAAGCTGAGGAGAAAGTCCAAGTTTTCTGGCAGCTCTTGAAACATTCCCCTGAAAAAAAGCCAACATCTCGCGAATAGTCTGGCTCTCGTTGTCAGCCTGAATTTTCGCCAAAGACATATCTTGCGGGCACGCTGTACCCGAAGAATCTGTCGGAAAAACAACATTGAGCGAATTCGCGGGGCTAACGTCCCTCCTCTCAGTCTGACGAGAAGAAAATACGACTTCGTTAGATGGAGAGACGATCGTTTTAGAAATATGAGCTGGCAAATGTTGAATGGCAATGGCTTCGCCATCCATGACCAAATTCACCGCTCCTTCAATGACGTGTTCCAATTCACGGACATTGCCGGTCCAATGATAATTGTGAAATATGTCCATCACATCAGCTGAAATAGCGTTAATATTTTTATCAAGAAGAAGGCTATACTTATACAAAAAATGACGAAGCAATTTTTCCAGATCGCCCATTCGTTCCCGGAGAGGTGGAATTCTGATAATCAAAACACCCAAACGGTAGAGCAAATCATATCGAAGAGCCCCTCTTTCTGCGGCTTGATGCGGGTCCTCATTCACCGAACTGATAATTCTTATATCCATGTCGGTTTCTTTCAAGGAACCGACGCGACGTACTTTTCGTTCTTGAACAACCCGCAACAACTTCGCCTGCAATCCGATGGACATTGAATTTATCTCATCAAGAAACAACGTGCCGCCATCGGCCTGTTCAAAAAGCCCCTGCTTATCCATGGCTCCGGTAAAAGCACCCTTGGCCGTGCCAAAGAGTATTCCTTCCAACAAATGCTCGGGAATAGCCGCGCAATTGATCGCTGTGAACGGCTTGTCTTTTCTCGCGCTTTTGTTGTGGATGGACTGAGCCAAAAGCTCTTTCCCGGTACCGGTTTCTCCGTAAAGCATGATGGAGGAAGGCGAATTCGACGCCGTACGGGCAGACTCCACTGCTTTGACGAATTCTGTAGACTTTCCAATGATATCTTTGAACGAGAAACGAGTTCCATTTCCCAGATCACGACTCTTGGCGGGAGTGGCCGGGATATTAAAAGTCCGCAGTTCACGGCTTGCGTGGGGTTGCGAAATGGTTTCGAAAGTCTCCCGAGTGATGCTGTAATCTCTCACGAAACAGATCGTACCAATCAATTTTTCATGGGAATACAAAGGATAAACATTGTGTATGGAGTTAACGACCTTCCCCAACCGAGTACGATAATAACAGGCAAAGTTGTCAACGATCTCCCCTGATTCAACGCATTTCATGATGGGAGTAACATCGTCATCCACACGGTAATAGTCCATGACCTTTTGCCCGATCACATCGTTCGGATCAAGGTTGTCGATGCGCGCCTGAACATCGTTAAAATACAAAATCTTGCCGACAGTATCCGTTATAACCACTCCCATATAAAACTGATCGAGAATGGCAAGAAAAGGCACAGAGCCGGGGTCAATATTCGGGAACAAATCGTGTATTGCAGCTGGTTTCATCGTACATCTTTACCATTTGAATTATCAGATGAAATCAACATACCAGTATATCTAAAATTAGAAAATACTTATAACCCAACGCCCCGGTTTTAATGCCCTCTCTTCCTGCTATTCCCTGCCGCCTTCTTGACTGAATCGAATTGGCATGCCTACAATGGTCCGACCAAACATAAGTAAATTACCTTCAAAACTTATTCACAAGCCACAAATACGGCTATTAGGTAGTACCATTGCCTCACAATATTACTCTTCAAACAATGTTCATTCCCGTTCAGGCCGGACGTGCCAGCGAGGAAGTTGCTCTCCAAATTGAAGCAGCCATTATGGATGGGCGCTTATCACCCGGGGAACGTCTGCCAAGCGAAAGGGAGATGCAATCACAATTTGGAACCGGGCGCGGCGTCGTTCGTGAAGCCATCAAAATCCTCAAACAAAAAGGCCTCCTTGAGGTGAAAAAAGGAGCCAAGGGCGGAGCTTATATCCGACAATTAGATGTCGATAATATTTCAGAATCCCTTGCCTTATTTCTCAAGCAAAATCCTGTGAACCCGGAAAAGCTCATCGAATTTCGCGAAACCATAGATAGAACGATTACGCAACTCGCTATCGCGCATGCAGATCAAGCCGAAAAGGACGAGCTGTTCAAAGAAGCACTTCGCTTGGAGTCAATGCTTCGGGAAGACGAACCAGACTTTATCGCCAGCAGTGAGCTGGATCGAAAACTGAACATAATGCTGGCCCGTATGGCCCGTAACCCGCTTTTCGAATGGGTCATGCATGCCATTCAGATGGGATTCAGTTCCCATGACTACGCCTTGTACGAAGACGCGGCCTACCGCGAACGGGCTGCGGCCAACTGGAGTGATACGGCGCGTGCAATCGCTCAAGGCGAACTCATGAGAGCCTTGGCTTTCATCGGGCACCACTATGTGCTCCTGCGCCAATGCATCGATGAAAAAGCAGCCCTCACGAATGAGCCGGATGCCGAATTCCTCCAAAAAGACGAACAATAGCGAAAAGAGAAAACACACATGAAAAGATATGATTACATAATTGTCGGTGGCGGCTCCGCAGGGTCTGTTCTTGCCAACCGCCTGAGTGCCAATCCCAAAAACAAAGTCCTCGTCCTTGAAGCTGGCCTGCCTGATTTCAAATTCGATTTCCGCATTCATATGCCTGCCGCGCTGACATACCCTCTGGCCGGAAAAACCTACAACTGGTGGTACGAATCCGAGCCAGAACCGCACATGAACAACCGCCGTATCTATCAACCACGAGGCAAAGTACTTGGCGGTTCCAGCTGTATCAATGGAATGATCCATATCCGTGGCAACGCCATGGATTACGAAAAATGGGCCAAGGAAGATGGACTGGAAAACTGGTCGTATGCCCATTGCCTTCCGTATTTCAAACGATTTGAAGGACGCACAGCAGGTGCTGATGAATATCAGGGAGCTGTCGGACCGCTCTATCTGACAGAACCGGAATGCGATAATCCGCTCTTCAACGCCTTCTTCAATGCCGTGCAGGAAGCAGGCTATCCATTGACCAAGGATGTTAATGGCTACCAACAAGAAGGCTTCGGCAAATTCGACCGTACGACGTATCAAGGCCGCCGTTGGAATGCTGCCCGCGCATATGTCCATCCTGTCAAAAACCGCCGCAACCTGACCGTCAAATGCAAGGCAATGACAACGCGCATCCTGTTCGAAGGCAAACGCGCCGTGGGAGTGGAATACACTCGCGCCAAACAGGTCATGAAAGCGTACGCCGGTGAAGTCATTTGTTGCGGCGGGTCCATCAACTCCCCGCAGTTGCTCCAACTCTCAGGGATAGGCAACGGCAAAGAACTTTCTGCACTCGGTATTAATATGGTTCAAGACCTTCCGGGCGTTGGCGAAAATCTTCAGGATCATCTTGAATTATACGTCCAGTATGCCTGCAAGAAACCGGTGAGCATGTACCCTGCTCTCAAGTGGTATAACCAGCCATTAATTGGCCTGAAATGGCTCCTTGCGGGCAAAGGCGAAGCGGCAACAAACCACTTCGAGGCGGGCGGCTTCATTCGCAGCAACGACCAGCTTGAGTACCCCAATATCCAATATCATTTCCTGCCCATCGCCATCCGCTACGACGGCTCTGCTCCGAACGAAGGACACGGGTATCAGGTCCACGTCGGCCCCATGAACACCGATGTACGCGGTCATGTAAAAATCAAATCGTCGGACCCGAACGAATATCCAAGCGTCCTGTTCAACTACCTTTCAACCGAACAGGAAAAACGTGAATGGGTCGAAGCCATCCGCAAAACCCGTGAAATAATGACCCAACCTGCGTTTGATGAATTCCGAGGCAAAGAACTCGCTCCCGGGACACAGGCTCAGACTGACGAAGAAATCCTGGATTTCGTGGCGAACGAAGGTGAATCTGCCTACCATCCGAGTTGTACCTGTGCCATGGGCACCGGCGATATGGCTGTCACAGACCCGGAACTATGCGTACACGGCGTTGAAGGACTGCGTGTCGTTGATGCATCAGTCATGCCCTACGTGACCAACGGCAACATCTACGCTCCTACCATGATGATCGCAGAAAAAGCTGCTGACCTGATTCTTGGCAATACGCCATTGGCTCCTGACACTGCCCCCTTTTACAAGCATAAAAAGTAACCTGCCGGAGTAACCATGATCACAGGCAAACTCTATATCAACGGCCAATGGGTCGAATCATGCTCCGGCAAAGAGCGCGATATACTAAATCCGTTTGACGCTTCGACCATTGCGATGGTCGCCGAAGGAAATCGCGATGACACCAAAGCGGCCATCAAAGCGGCCCGCCATGCTTTCGATAAAGGAGGCTGGCCGCAAACCCCGGCATCTGAACGGGCAAGGCTTCTCTTCAAATTAGCCGACCTTATCGAGCGCGACCACGAAGAAATGGCCCGACTGGAAAGCCTCGACACAGGAAAGACGGTGGAAGAAAGCCGGTGGGATATGGATGATATCGCGGGTATCTTCCGTTACTTCGCAGGACTGGCAGACAAGGATGGTGGCGAAGTTATCGCCTCGCCCAACCCGGACTCAACCAGCACAGTGATACGTGAGCCGGTGGGTGTGTGCGGCCAAATATCTCCTTGGAATTACCCACTGCTCCAGGCTTCGTGGAAGATGGCCCCGGCGCTGGCCGCAGGGTGTACCATCGTCATGAAACCAAGCGAGATCACCCCGCTGACCACCCTCAAGGTAACAGAACTCGCAGAAGAAGCCGGATTTCCAGCGGGTGTCATCAACACAGTGCTCGGCCCCGGCCCGGAAGTTGGCGCAGAACTGGCTGAGAGTGATGACGTCGACCTCATTTCCTTTACTGGCGGTATTGCCACCGGCAAGACCATCATGCGGGCCGCAACAGCCAACGTGAAAAAAGTGGCCTTGGAGCTGGGCGGCAAAAATCCCAATATTATTTTCGATGACGCAGACTTTGACCTTGCCGTGGACTACGCCCTCAACGGCGTTTTCTTCCATGCAGGTCAGATATGCTCTGCTGGCGCCCGAGTCATGGTACAGGCCGGCATCCACGACCGCTTTGTGGAAGCCCTGCGTCAGCGCATGGAGCGCATCATTCTAGGCAACGGTTTTGATGAAAAGACCCAAATGGGACCGCTTATCTCCGCCGCCCATCTCGCCAAGGTGGAAAACTACATTGAAATAGCAAAAAACGAGGGTGCCAAGCTCCTTCTGGGTGGAACACGCCCGACTGATCCAGCCCTGCAAAAAGGGTATTTCTGCATGCCTACTTTATTCTCCGAATGCGCGAATGACATGCGCATTGTACAGGAGGAAGTTTTCGGCCCCGTCATCACGATCGAACGGTTTGATACAGAAGAAGAAGCCATAGAACGGGCCAACGACACCATTTACGGTCTATCCGCAGGATTCTGGACAAACAATGTCGACCGCATCGAACGCGTTTCCAAGGCGCTCCGCTTTGGTACAGTGTGGGTAAACGACTTCAATGTATACTTCGTGCAAGCCCCTTGGGGCGGCTACAAACAATCCGGCTTGGGCCGTGAACTCGGAAAAATCGGCCTCGAAGAATACACCGAGGTCAAACATATTTACCGCAACTATGCCACCAAGCCCCTCAACTGGTTTGGCGGCTGAGTATAGCATCACGCGCACATTCGTGCGTATGGGAACGGCTCACTAATCAGCAGCTGTCCCAGCAATTTTAACCGTGGAGGTTTAATGTCTTCTGGCCTTAAGCGGATTATCTTCGCTTCGTTCATCATCGCAACCCTTTTCTGCTCCGCCTTCGCTGCACATGCAGCTGAAAAAATTACCGTCGCCAGCGTTTCCTGGACCGGAGTAACCATCAAATCGGAAATCGCTGTTTCCGTTCTCGAAAGCCTTGGCTACAAGTCCGAGAACAAAGTCTTCTCGGTACCCATCACATACACTGCTCTTGCCAGCGGCGATGCCGATGTATTCTTTGGCAACTGGATGCCTTCCATGGCCAACATCGCAGACAAATTCTTCAAAACCGGCAAGGTCATCAAATACGTCGCGAATATGCCCGGCGCGAAATACACCCTCGCCACACCGACTTTCTGCGCAGAAGCAGGCCTCAAGGACTTTAGCGATATCGCCAAATACGGCGACAAGCTCGATTGGAAGATTCACGGTATCGAAGCCGGCAATGACGGCAACATGATCATTCAGGACATGATCGACAAAGACATGTTCGGACTGGGCAAGTTCAAGCTGGTTGCCTCCAGCGAAGTTGCCATGCTCGCTCAGGCAAAGGCCTACGCACAGAACAACAAGTGGATCGTCTTTCTCGGCTGGGCTCCACACAGCATGAACGAACGCATCGACATGACCTATCTTACCGGCAGCACGGCCCAGACCTTCGGCGATAACGACGGGACTGCAACAGTCTACACCAACATCCGCAAAGGGTTAGAACAAGACAATCCCAACGTGGCCAAGCTGTTCAAAAACATGACCTTCCCCGTGTCCATGATGAACCAGATCATGACTTCCGTTCACAAGGACAAGACCATCGGCCTGAGCAAAGCCGGCCTCAAATGGCTCAAGGCCAATCCCGCCACATACGAAAATTGGCTCAAAGGCGTCACCACTGCCGACGGCAAACCCGCCACAACAGCCTTCAAGGCATATCTGGATTCCAAGATCTAGGTATAACCCTCATTCTGAGATTTAAGGGGAGGGCTGCATATGCAGCCCTCCCCTTTTTTTGGTGTTTTCATAACGCCTAAATACAAATATTCCACACATATGATTTCAGCAAAAAAAGAGTCCACGACCAAAATCTACCTTGAAAAACACATATGGATGACGACACTGCCAATGCTCTGGAAGCAATTATGGGAAACAACCCACGAGAGCTAAAACATTTAAAAGTTATCAAGTAGCTCTATAGTACTCACCACCCGAATGATTTCTCTGGATGCACCTGTCTTTTGGGTGCTTATTTTTTGGGGAAAGGTTGGAGTCCTGCTGCTGAAGAAAAGATTCTTGCTATCCTTGGTGAAAATGCTCCCCCCTTAACGGAACGAAAAAGGAGAACTCCTAAGGAAATTCTAGACGAAATGTCATGAACACACTCTTCAACCGCCTCGAAGACGAAGAAGTGCACATGATCACCGCCGTCCTGGGGCACAGGATGTTGGGATACATCCACCCATATTCGGACGACAACGGACGCATGGTGCGCTTCCTCATGATCTGATGCTCGCCTCAGACGGTTACCCCTGGACGACAATCAAGGTCGATAACCGCGACACTTATATGGTCGCGCTGGAGTCGGCCAGTGTGGACAATGATATTCGGACTTTTGCCCAATTCATTGTTGGTGCAGTATTGGAAGACAAAACAAAGAATGATACGCTTCCAAAAGACTGGATACAACGGCACCTGGTTCCGTTCCCGCCTTGAAGCACGATGGGCTGTGTTCATGGACTTCATAGGTGTGCGCGATGAGTGCATGTCATTCGGAGCTGTTGTTGCCACAGGTATTATTGGGAATTAAGGATGAAAATTAAAGGGACATATCTCTGGGGATTACGGAGGTGTCCCCATAATTTTATAAAATATGAGCAGACCAAAGGGAGACGAAGGTGGCGAAGGACACCGATACGAAAAAACAGCACTTTGTGCCTCAGTTCCTACTCAACAAATTTGCTGTAGACCCCAAGGCGAAAAACAAGCAAATCCATGCCTTCGACAAATGGGAAAAGAAGCAATTTAAGAACAGTGTAAGGAATGTTGGTTGCAAAAGATCACTATATGATATTGACGAGAAATCGCTTGAACCAGCAATGCAAAAGCTTGACGACGACACCGCCAAAGTCCTCCAAAAAATCATGAAGGCCGAGACCCTCAGCATTATCAACCAAGAAGAACATGCCCAACTCGCCCTTTTTCTCTGCGTACAGATGGTAAGGACTCTGTACAGCAAAGACACGTATTCGGAATTTCGAAAAGCCGTTTTTGATATGGCTGAACGAAAAACGGGTAAACGGATTGTTAATGGCAGCACAGAGCCAGATGAAAGGGACGAGCAAATATTCTTTTTGTCCCAACTTAGATCCTGCGTGGACTTCCTATCGTACTTCAAAGGCAAGATTTGGTATCTGATGAAAGCCCCACCAGGAGAACATTTCGTGATCGGAGACGTCCCCTTTGTCAAAAGCAACTATCTTGATGCGTCACCATACGGAAACCTCGGGTTGGCCAGTAAAGGTATTGAATTATATTTGCCCCTCAGCAAACGACTGAGCCTAGCGCTCATGTGCGACTCATGGGGCGACACTCTTCTCAAAACAAAAAACATGCTTCTCACAATTTCACAAATGCGTGGTCATCTAAACGCCGACGAAAAGCTACAGTTCCAGAGACTACTTGCGATGGAAGAATCTTGGCGAGGAGGCCCCGCTTACATCTGTGACCATCAAAACATAATCTATGTAAACTCATTACAGATTCAACAGGCAAGAAGATACGTGTTTTCACCAAGCAACGACTTCTCTTTCGCGAGGACGATTCTCAAGCAAAATCCTGAAACCAAAGAAGGCCTTAAAATGGATCTCAGCAATTTCTATCGCTAGGGGAATTTGGGGGCCACCTCCCCAATTTCTGCTCGGTCAATTTTTCATATCTCTCGAAATCGAAGATGAACAAGTTAAAAGGCAAAGAAAATATTTGACAAAATGACCAGCGCGCCAAGCTTCGACAACCATAATTTCGAACGCATGGAGATGTCCTAAAAATCATTCCCAAACAAAATGTTTACACTTTGTTCCACACTCTCTTGTTTACACCACCCTAAACACACCAAAAGGGCTTACGATTTGCATCGTAAGCCCTTAAAATATGGCGGAGAAGGAGAGATTTGAACTCTCGAACGAGCTTAACACCCGTTACACGCTTAGCAGGCGTGCGCCTTCAGCCAACTCGGCCACTTCTCCTATCCCGAACCTGTTGTTGGTGACAACAACGTGTCGAGGAAAAATCGTCTACACTTTTCAACGGTTGCTTGTCAACAGAGAGAACCGTTATTTACCTCTTTTCCCTTTCTTTTCTTTCTCATCTTTTTCATCCCTGCGCCGCTTGCTCTTGAGAGCCTTATATTTGGTCTCATGACGACGGGTCTTGGCACCGCCCATGCGCTCACGGCCCGGACCGCGTTTGCCCATGGCCGAAATACCACGGTTCTTCTGCCATTCCTTCTTGTCATGACTAGACCGGAACACAATATTCACTGGTGCGGTCTTAATACCGAGCATTTTGCGGAACTGGTTTTCCAGATAGCGGACATAGGATGTCTTGACGAGGGTATGATCATTACAAAAAAATACGAATGTCGGAATTTCCTCGTCAGCCTGTGTCACATAGAAAAATTTAGGTCTACGACGTTTCACAACAGGCGGTTGCTGGCGCTCCAGTACGGCCTGAAGCGATCTATTGAGGATTCCGGTACCAATACGAATCTGACACTCCTTACGCATGGCCTCGGCAATGGGAAGGAGTTTTCCGACTCCCACGCCCTTGTGTGCACTTGTCATAACGATGGGGACATGCGGAATGATACGCAATTCATTTCTGAATGCTTCCAAAGCCCGGTTGGTCTCTTTACGAGGAACCAGATCAGCCTTGTTCACCACCACGATAAACGGGGTCTTTTCCTTGGCCAGAAATTCGATGAGTCGTTTGTCCTGTCGTCCAACCCCAAGGGTAATATCGATGGTCAGGATGGTCACGTCAGATCGTCTGGAGTTCTTCAGCGCACGAATGACACTGATCTTTTCCAGATGATCCTGAATGTTGGCCCTTCTGCGAACGCCCGCGGTATCAACAAAAGTGTACCGCTTATCCCGCTTCTCGAAAGTAACGTCAATGGAATCACGGGTGGTTCCAGCCACATCGGAAACGATGAGCCGGTCCTTGCCGATAACCGCATTGATAATGGAAGACTTACCGGCGTTGGGACGACCGAGCATGGTCAGGCGCAAACCTTTTTCAATACCGTCGTCTTCATCTTCAGGGATATTCAGATCAATAACGAACTGTTTCACCCGATGACGTACTTCATGCAAATTATAACCATGAGCAGCGGAAACAGGCATAAACTCGATACCAAGCTCATGAAATTCACCCGTCATTTGTGGGGCAAACTCACTACCGTCCACTTTATTCACAAGCATGAACACAGGCTTGCCGGAGCGGCGCACATATTCTGCAGCTTGCTGATCAAGCGGAGTTAGACCTTCCTTGCCATCCACCACGAAGATGATGGCATTAGCCTCTTCAATGGCTTCCTGGGCCTGTTCAAAAATCTCGTCTTCAAAATCTTTGGACAATTCGGGTGTGGCTTCTGATTCAAGTACCATACCGCCAGTATCGACGAGATCAAAACGCACGTCACCCATCCGGCATTCGCCATAGATGCGGTCGCGCGTCACCCCCGGCAAATCGTGGGTAATGGCCCGCGCTTTCCTAAGTAGACGGTTGAAAAGTGTGGACTTACCCACATTGGGGCGACCCACAAGGGCGACGATTGGCAGCATATTGGCTCCAGATTATAAAAATGACGCGAGAACGATAAGATCCCGCACTTCCGTTAACAGGGAAGCGCGGGATTAGCCTATCTTTAAAAGAATGTCGAGTCTATCCTTCCGGGTAATCCGCAAAGAGTTTTTTTATGGACTCAGTGTACGGCGGATACAGCACGCCTTTTTCCGTGATAATACCAGCTATCAAATCATTGGGAGTCGGATCAAACGCGAGGTTATAAACCTCAACGCCTTCAGGCGGAATACGATGATCGCCGATATGGGTCACTTCCTTGGGATCGCGGTCCTCGATGGGCACATCGTCACCAGAAAGTGTCTCGGTATCAATGGTGTACTGCGGAGCGGCCACATAAAAAGGAATGTTAAACCGATCAGCCATAATGGCTACGCCAAAGGTGCCGATCTTATTCACGGCGTCACCGTTAGCGGTAATACGGTCAGCGCCGACCACCACTTTGTCCACAAGTCCACGCTTCATGAGCAATGCGCAGGCGTTATCACAGGCAACCTTTACCGGGATGCCATCCTTATGCAGTTCATACGCGGTCAGGCGTGCGCCCTGCAAAAACGGACGGGTCTCGTTGGCAATGACAGACACTTTCTTGCCTTGATCAATGGCACCACGCACCACGCCCAGAGCCGTGCCGTATCCGGCAGTTGCCAGCGCACCGGCATTACAATGGGTCATGATGGTATCGCCATCGTCCATCAGCTCGCCGCCGAACTTGCCGATAAGCTCGCACATCTCGATATCGCCGACATGGATTTCCTTGGCTCTTTCCAGCCAGGTTTCCAGCAACTTCTCAAGAGAAACATCACCAGCTTCTTTCCAAATACGACGCATCTCGCGCACGGCCCAGCGCAGGTTGACTGCGGTCGGGCGGGCATCATGAATCTGGTCAAGCTTGGCTTCAAGATTCACCTTCCAGTCACCATTCATGCCCTGAACTTCGCGACCAGCCAAATAACAGCCATAGGCAGCGGTCACGCCGATAGCGGGTGCACCACGCACAACCATGACCACCAGAGCGAAACAGATGTCGTCCGTGGTCTTGCATTCGAACCAATCCTCACGGTTGGGCAGGAATCGTTGATCAAGAAGAATAAGTGCGTCTTTTTCAGAGGAATATTGAATATGTTCAGTCATTTTTTTGCCTCCGGCGGCTCAAGAACTTTTTGGAAAAGGTTCTTGAAAATCTCCAAAACTTTGTATCATGGCGCTGTGCGTTTCAAGGTCAGCAAAGGCCCGTATGCGCCGATTGGGTTTCAGCCAAAATTCAATGCATAATCAAAAAAGAGAATCCCCAGAATCTTGATTATGAGAGTTTTTCTTGAATCATCTTGGTCACGATGCCGGGGTTGGCCTGACCTTTGGAAAGACGCATGACCTGTCCCATGAAAAAGCTCATAAGCTTTTTCTTGCCGCCCTTGAATGCTTCCACTTCAGACGGATTGTCAGCGATAACCTGATCGACCATGGCTTCCAGTTCGCCGGAATCAGACATCTGCGCAAGCCCTTTGGCCTTGACATATTCTGCCGGATCGTCACCGGACTCACAAAGATCACGGAAAATATCCTTACCAATCTTGACGGAAATGGTGCCGTCATCAACCAGCTTGAGCAAAGCAGCCAGCTTTTCGGGCGAAAGCTTTACATCGCAGGCTTCAGACTCAACCTCATGACAAAACGGCAGCAATTCACCGACCACCCAGTTGGTGACCTTCTTGGCTTTACCGCCATACGCCTTGACTGCAGCTTCAAAATATTCAGCCACAGTTCGATCCGTGGTGATCAATGCCGCATCATAATCGGCCAGCGCATACTCCGTCATGAACCGTTCACGTTTGTCACGGGGCAACTCGGGCAGTTCGGACCGCCACTGTTTAACCCACGCTTCATCAAGAACCAACGGGACAAGGTCCGGGTCCGGGAAATAACGATAATCGTGTGCCTCTTCCTTGCCACGCATGGACTGAGTAATCCCCTTGTCCACGTTGAAAAGTCGAGTTTCCTGCACCACGCTTTCTCCCTCTTCAACGAGATCAATCTGACGATCAACTTCGTAATCGATGGCCTTGAGGATATGCTTGAAAGAGTTAAGGTTCTTCAACTCCGCACGAGTTCCGAACTCTTCCTGCCCATAGGGACGAACGGAAATATTCGCATCACAGCGGAAACTGCCCTCTTCCATATTACCATCGCAAATACCGAGATAAAGGAGAACGGATCGAACTTCCTTGAGATAAGCAATAGCTTCTTCGGCACTCCGCATATCCGGCTCGGATACGATTTCGATAAGCGGTACGCCGGTCCGGTTCAAATCTACAAAGCTGGCGTTATCAGCCGCAGAGTGAATATTCTTCCCTGCGTCCTCTTCCATGTGAATACGCGTCACACCGATACGTTTCTTTTCGCCGTCTACTTCGATATCCACATGCCCGTGTTCGCAAATGGGCAGTTCAAACTGGGAAATCTGATAGCCTTTAGGAAGGTCGGGATAAAAGTAGTTCTTACGCGCAAATATGGACTTGAGATTGATCTCGCAATTAATAGCCAAACCCATCTTGGTCGCGTATTCGGCTACCTTCTCGTTGAGTACGGGCAAAACGCCGGGCATGCCGGAACAGACTGCGCATACATTCTCATTGGGGTCCTTTCCAAATTCAGTGGAACAGGAACAGAAAATCTTGGTCTTGGTCTTGAGTTGTGCGTGAATCTCAAGACCGATGACGGTTTCGTAGCGGGACATGTCGCTTACCTATGATTTGTTTTTGTAGAGTTCCGGGTTCAGACTGGGGTCGTTGTACATCTTGAATTGGAAGTACACCTTGGGTTTCTTGGTGCCGGCAACATATTCATCGATCAATTCCTGAATGGCCTGCCCCAAGTCCCCATGCTGACGCATCAAGACACCAACTTTGGCGTTACACTGGTCCACATGAGCTTCATCAACATCCTTGCGGCTGCACTGCTCTTTCATGTGATAAATCTTGAGCGCCTGAATGGACAATCTGTCCAAAGCGGCTCCCACGGTCTCAGTGTTGTATCTCTCGACAGCATTCTCGGGCAACAAAGGAGAAATCATGCCTATCAGACATTCATCCACCCGCTCGATCAAATCGTTACGTTTCTGGTTGAGCTTGTCGATGGCATACTTGCAATCTGCGATAACCTTGGCGTCCACGTCCTTACGACGGGCACGGTCTTCCACATGCCAAAGCTGAAAATTGGCCCAGTGCTGACGGGCGACAAGTTCACGCAAACCGGAGACTCCGCTCAAATCATCGGCAGGGTCTCCCTCATACACGGGTTCGCCGTAATGCCAATCCATCACAGACCGAGTCTGATGAGCTATAGCGTCCTGAAGAGTCTCTTTGGTAATTTCTATGGTAATATCAGCCATTGATGAGTGCTTCTTTGCTTATAAGGAGATACACGGTGGCCTCTGTCTTTATATTATTGGCAATGGGCTCCACCGCGTTCCCTTCGCCTATGTAATAATCCACTCGCGGTCCACGAATGGCTGTTCCTGTATCCTGAGCCAACCCGATACCTGACACTGTCCGCTTGCCAACAGGTCGCCCATTCCTGGCCTCAGGAATTTCGGCCTCAAAGGCGAGAAGACTGCCGAGCGGCAGGAGCTTTCGGTCTGTAGCCAGTGAAACCATCGGCGTCAACGGCTTTCCAATGGTCCCTTCAGGCGGAGAGTTCTCCAAACGAAAGAAAACATAGCTGCGATTTTCCGCCATCAGCTGAAACATCTTTTCGGGATTCTTGGCAAAATAAGATTTAACATGTTCCTTGGACAGCTTCCCTTGAGGGAGCAATCCCTGCGAATGAAGGATACGCCCAAGACTTCTGAATCCGTATCCATTCTTGGCCCCGTACAACACGTTTCTCGTGGTGCCGTCAGGCAACCGAAGCCGCCCACACCCTTCCACCTGCATATAGAAAACGTCAATAGGATCTTTAGCCCAAGCTATTTCCAACCCGCGTCCCGTCAGGACCTTGCGCACATCCATATCGCCGCGCTCATAGTATGGCAGAACACGCCCTTTTTCCACACGATAAAACTGCTTGTACCCGCGCACCTTGCCATAACGAAGATCCTCGGGGACACCATAAATCGGGAACTCATATCCGGGCTGCCGAGTCAGGCTCGCCTGAATCTCCGGCGTATAATAGCCTGTCATCACCGGTTTTTTCCGCATCCCATACCAAACAAATCTTTGGCCAAGCAATTCTGGAGCGTCATCGAGATGCGGCAGAAGATCAAGGAATTCTTCCAACGAACAAACAACCTGCCCCCACGTCAGAACCATACCGGGCCGCACCAGAGCCGGGGCATCCTGATCCATATTCAGGGCGTATTCGAGACTCCGTTGAACAGGCCCCTCCAACGCGTTCCACGATGAAAGCCCCTGACTGGCGAGATCAATCCGGGCCGTACTCTCGGCTCCCTCAACATTGGATAGGGGGAAAAACATATCGCAAGCCGGGACAGACTCGGGTTCACGCACCATCCGCAAAGTCAATCTATCCGTGACACGAGAACCGCATAAACTCCCAGTACACGCATCCTCAACAGATTCCGCAGGCTTTTCAGTTTCCACCACAATAGGCGGGGATTCAACCTTGGCGCGATAGAATGAGCCGTCCTTCACGCAGGAAAAGAGTGCCGCCAAGCACAACATTGCGGCCAGAAGCCGCGTCGTCCGCGCTGCAAAAATGTATATGTGTGCTTTCATATCCCGCATTTGTTCAAAGTCTAATCGGTACCCTTTATCCGCACGAATCAATAGCCACATCACAGAACTTGCCTACCCCGTATTCCCGCCTGCGGAAAAATTTCTCTGGGTTTGGTCCAATGATCTGCAACTCCGGGTGCACCCGCTGAACATCCAACGCAATGTGCATTTCCTTGGTGCATCCGGTAGAATAGGTGGCATCCTTACCGGTCCATACCGGCGGGACCTTTCGGCCCATCAACTCGAAGCTCTTTTCAATATCGAAATACGTCTGGAAACGCCAGACATTGATGTATCCGCTTCGCTGGACCTTTTCCCACATGAACATCAGGTCATCGGCATCCATACCTTCTTCAAAATGTTCACCGGGATTAATGATGTACGCATCATCAAGCTGTGAACGGAGGTGCTCCACAAATGTTGTGATAACCTCGATGGCGGCTTGCGTCTGTCCGGGAACGGAACCAATGATACCAGAGTAAAACATAACTGTTTTCCCCAAGGAGCGAGCAACCCGCATCTCTGCAATGATTTCATCCGCCTTGGCTGCGATGTATTGTTCGCTGAAAGACACCACGGATTCTGGCTTGGGACGGTAATGCAACTGGAATTCACCATGTTCATCCCGATAAAAGTTCACTATATCCCGCGTAAAATCATGACTGCTCATGATAAGCCGATTGTGAACAGCCTGCCCCTTGGCCAAAACCAGATCACACTCTTTCCAAGCACGAGCAAAAGTTACAGACGCACGGTAGGGATTAAAACGTTCCCGCGTTCCGTCAGAAATAACGACAAAAGGATGTTGAGCCATGATGCCCAGCAATTCGTTTTTGGAGAGTCGATCTTCGCTGACAAACTTTGCACCGTTAAACGCCTTAGCCAGCAACGGATCATTGTCGCGATCCCAAAACGTCGGATGCTCGAAATAGAAACCTTCTTTCAAGGCCATGACCACGCGATGTCCCAACCGCAAAAGGGTCTGCACCACCTGCAGGTCAAACAATATTCCACCTGCCCGATTGGGAAGATAAAGGATACGATGACGCTTCTCTCTATCCTTGCCCAATCGTTCAAAAACGTCACGGAACAGCCGTGAGCCCTCTTTGACCTCTTCAGACAAAACAGACGATTTGAGCGCTTCCGGCGTAAATGTCTCAGGCATCCAATGGTCCGTCATGGTAGAAATCCGCATAAGCCGTTCAATTTCAACCATATCTATTTTAAACCGAAGATCATCAATACGACCGGGTTGTTCGACATTCGCCAGACAACCATTGACCATAGCATCAAAGACATCACTATCCACAATCTCGGAAGCCTTACGATTCAATGCCTTGCGAATATCTCTGTATGGATCGTCAATGCCGCTCTGAGTCATAAAGATAGTAATGAACCGTTTCATCAGACGTGACGGCAAAATGATGGGAGAGGCAAGAACCATACGAAACTTATGTCGGGCTAGCTGAATAAACCGTCGTGCAATCTCTCTATCAGTGCAAAAATTACGGGATAGACTAATAAAAGTCTTCCACTGGACGAGATATTCTTCCAGCAAACGCTCGGGCAAACCGTCTTCAAGGAGCATACGAAACATCCAATCTGAACACGGAGCATAAAACTCCCCTTCTTCAAGCGCCATCATGAAACGAATCTGTTCACCAGATGCATTTTTATCAGGATCAATAGAGTACTCAAGATGGTTCTCGGTCATAAAATGAAGCAGCAACGCATCAAGGGCTGCATCCTGACCATACTGAATGTCACGAATAGATTCTATATGCCGGGCCAACCCCATGTTCACCTCGTTGGTCAAATTTCCATGTTTCTCAAGTCCCTGATACAATGCCTGACCACCGCCCCCATGTCACCCTCCTTGCAAAGAAGAATAAAGCAAAAAGGATTGAACCTTTCATAGGAGAAAAAACACCTAAAAATCATTTAATTTGTAAATAATCGATTTTTTTCTTATGGGTCATAGCATCAAAAAATTTATAGTTAATCTTACAAAAACATTCAACCTTTTCTAAAATTCGGCATTTTCAACCCGAATTTGAAAAGTGATTTTCTAGATTTTTTCCCGGTTTCACCCTAAAGTTTTTTTTACAGCAGTCGATTCTAACAATTAAGGAAAGGAAAAAAACCGTGAATGTATCGTCTGCCAATGTTCGAAATATGTTGCGAACCTATGGGAAGCAACTTACGAGCGCGAAACGTCTAGCACGTTTCCGGCAGGCAATGGGTGATGTCGAACCAATGGATGACATCGCCAAGCAGGCAAAGCGCCGCGAATTGGTAGAGCGCATTGCACACGAGGTCATTGAAAACCTGATCGTCAACTCCGAACCATCCCCGGTGGTTGAAGCTGTTCTTATCCAGCTTGAACGGGAATTCGGATGTCGATACATCTTCGAGTATCCCCTTGAAGGCGGCGACGTTCAGATATTGAAAGAGACACAAAGTGGTCCGCGTGACATTGAGGGTTCCGAAAGGAACAAGGTCATGCGCCGCTTGTGGGAAATAACATTGTCAAAGGTGGACGACACCATGCTTTGATAGGCCCGTATACACGGGAGGAATGTCATGGTTATCAAGAACATTGTAGGGGATCAAAACCCTTACGCAAACAAGAAGATCGAACGGCCACAGGCCAAGGATCCACAGCGCACCCAGGAAGCTACCAAGAATTCCGGCGAAGCTGCTGATCGTGTAGTCCTGTCCTCCGAAGGTCGACTGCGGGGCGCAGCCCTCCAGACGGCAAACGACGCACCTGATGTCCGCCGCAAAAAGGTGGATGAACTCAAAAGACAGGTTCAGGACGGCTCCTACAAACCGGACCTGAAAAAGGCCGCCGCGAATCTCATTCGTGACGACCTCGATCTTCTCGTTTAGCTTGTAAAGAAATTAATCGGCTTATTTAGCCCTTAATCGGATTGAAGTGCGTGGGATACCCGGCTTCGGTCTGTGGAACCTGAAGACCTATTCTTGCCTCGGTGTTGATGACAATCGGCCCCTGAAGGTTCAGAGTAGTGTCTTCGGGTTTGGCTTGTGGAATGGTCACCGTTACCAGTATTGCCAATTGACGGATATTATCGACTTTGAGAGCCTTACGGTCAATATTTTCAATCTTCACATCATAATCATCAAGAAATGAATAAGGGTCTGCCACAAGGAGACCAAGTCCCGGATCTGTTATGCACTGCAGCAACAGAAAAGGAGAGTCATCGCTCTTAACGCTCAAAAGTGCAAACTCGCGTTTGTCTTCAAGCCCCACGAGTCCCCGGGGGAAATAAATGATACCTTCGGAGCTGACTTCTCGCTCGCCCAGTCGCGTCATTATTTTTTGTGTTCTTTCTTTTGCCATAGCGCAGCCGCCGCGAGCAGGTCCTGCTGACTAATCTCCAGCGCCTGCTTGTTCTGTTCCTTGATCTTAAGATACACCTCTTCCCGATAGACAGTCATGTCTTCGGGTACATCCAGGCCGATTTTTATCTGCTTTCCCTGAACACTCAGGATCTTCAGCTTGATATTATCGCCCAGATAAAGGCTTTCTCCCGGTCTCCGGGTCAGTATCAACATGTGGTTCCTAATTATTTCCTTCGAATTGTCCGCATCACGCGAAACTTCTGTGCCGACTACATTACGGATGTACTTTAGTAAAGCGTTTCACCTAGATAAACTTACCCAGATTAAGCTGCATAATCATGGATGTGGAGCGCAAAACAGACTCGTACACAATCTGCTGCTGGGCCAGTTGGGTCATCAATTCCGACACATCCGCGTCTTCGATGGAACTGATCAAGGAATCCTCATTGAGCTTCAACCCATCCAAAATCCCCTTGCTGACCGTCAACCTGTTCTCTCGCCCGCCAATCTCCGCAACAGAATTCATGACATGCTCCTGCACCTTTTTCAAATTGGCAAGAGACTGCTGACACCCTGTTTGATTATTGGTTTCGGCAAAAGCGACCAGATTGCCCATAACTTCAAAAAGATTCTGTGAGACTTCGTCATCGCCCTGAATAGTCAATCCCATTTTGGAGCCATTGGAATCATGGAATACACGGCTACCACTCATACTGGACAAAGGCACAATGGAGCCATTTGATGCAAGAATATTATCAGGATCCATATAGATCCCACCAAAAATATCCTTACCCACGGAGTTGACTTGCACCTGTTCACTGGACGAGACATCCAGCTTAATGGCGGCGCTTCTGGGACGAATGACATACTGCTGTCCCGGTTCAAGCACATTTGATCCAGCGTTGCTCAGAGTCAGAATTCCACCGTTTGCCACACTCAGTACGGCGTTGCTGGCCGTGGAATCAGCTGGGGCCACATTGCCGGTCACCCAATTGATACCGCCGTCCATGCTGTAGGAATATTCTATATCTTCATCCATTGTCACGGCTGACGTATTATCAATACGAACCGTTACATTGGTATCAAGGAATGAACCGGAAGCACTTCCCTTGATTTGATTTGACCCCGGCCCCATCGCATCAACCTGTGGCGGCGGATCGTCATCATCACCCAAATACTGCACCGAAGGACGTATCCACATCCAGGTGCCATCCGAAACAGAAGGATCAGTCTGATGGTTGACCTTGATCTGCGGATCATTGGCAAAAGTCACACTGGTGCCACTCTGAGGCAGATTCAAGGTGTTGCCTGTCATGGTTCCATCGTTCTGCCACGTATCACCACCATCGGTGGAATATCGAATGCCAAGGTTGGGATCAGACAAATTCATATTGCCGCCAACAGCCGTAGCGCCAGTCGTATCAAAATATTGTACAAGGACTGTTGACTCGGAAGAACCATTGACCGTGAAATCGGCATTGGTGCCAAAGTCCTCGTCATTGGTTGTCAGCCACATAATCTCTTTGAATGCAGAATCGTTCACCTTGTGACCGGCAAAAATAGATTTGCCTTCGAAGTCAGAGTTGGCGAGACCGATCAACTGTTCGAACAGGGACCGCATTTCGTAGCTAACCTGTTCACGGTTATTCGCGTCAACAGTACCGGTTGCCACCTGTTCAGCAAGTTCCTTGGCACGAGTCAGGATGGTGGATACCTGCATCAACGATTCATCGGCGCTCCCAAGCCATCCCTTGGCTGTGGAAATATTCTCGTTATACTGTTCCAAAGAACGTAAAGTATCACGATGGTCAAGAATTCGGGTCATGCCAGTGGGATCATCACTCGGCTTATTGATCCGTTTCTGGGTCTGGGCCTTGACGTTCAGGTCCATCAACTCCGTCAACGACGAATTCAAGTTGAAGACATACCTGTCAAAAAGCATTTGTTGCGTTACGCGCATTCCAGTTCCCTCTCGTTACGGCTTGAGTGACAAAATCGTTTGCAGCATCTGATCAGCCGTGGAGATAAGCTTGGCAGCAGCCGTGTACGAAGCCTGATACTTGACAAGGTCGCTCATTTCCTCATCCAGGTTCACACCTGAAACCTGCTGTTGTCGCTCATTCAGATCATTGGACAAAGTTCCAAAAAAATTCTTGTTGAATTCTGCCCGATTGGTATCAGAACCAACATTGCCTACAATACCGTTGTAATAATCCAGAATGGACTGAGTGGTTGCCCCTTCATGGGCTGTGTGCATGGTCACTTGCGCTTCCCGCAGCTTATACATGGCCAAAGCGGTGGCATTATCACCCGAGTTCATTTCACCTGAACCATTGACATGCCCAGTGGCCAGATAATCGAGATCACCCGACACCTTTTCATTGATCAGCATATCTTTGGGAGTTTCGCCCTTAAAAAATGTATTGATACCAAGGGCCGCATACAATCCGGCTGAATCAGTACCGAATGCAAAGGAATACCCATCCGAAGCTTCCAGACGAATCTTGTTGTTGACAATGGAGGCCTTGATTCTGCCGCCATACGTATTGTCAAAAGCTGTCACGACGTCTTCCAATGTGTGAATAGCGGGGTTGAATGTTCCGCCATTACCATCGAAATCAAGCGCTGCGGAAGAGGCCAGCAATCCGGTAGATTCATCATAAACATATACAAAGGAACTACCGGACTGGAGCTTGTCTCCAAAAGCGAGGCCTGTAGAATCACTCGCCAAAGCTTTGTCCGTATAGTCCACATGATACGTACCATCGAGGGTCGTAAAAGTCTGAAGTCCTGCACCCTGACTGTGTCTACGGTTGGTTTCCCAAACAACGGTTCGGGCCAGTTCGTCCAGCTTGGAACGATACTTACCCACGTAGGTGTCACGGAAAGTCAAAAGAGCTGCAATGGAACCGCCGGTCAAACGCCGTGTATTTTCTTCGCCATTGAAATGCTGTTGTGGGGTAATTTCTTCTACATTGGATGTATTCTGCACCCAATACAGCCCCTGATGTGGGCTGATAATATATCGATCACCCTTTTCAAATGTTCCCGAGGGCGTCCCCTTTGAATTGGTGTCGGAACCGAACCAGATCTGAAGCCCTTCCACATTGACACGGCTATCATAATCACGAGCAGCAAAATGGCGTTCACTGCCGTCCTCATTAGCTAACCAGGTCACACCACCATCAAGAGAAACCCTGAATTGTGCGGCATTACTTCCACTCGTTACCTGCCCTGCCAAATTGGACCCGGAACTGGAAGCCACAAATTCAATCGTATATTCGTAGTCATCATTCCCATCAAAATACACATTGCCAGCAAAAGTCGAATCAGGACGCAAATCCTCTGTCTTGACTGCGGAATTAAACTCCAGAGAGAAATGACTTTCGCCATCAACCAAAGTCTGCCCAGCCTGGGTCATAACCGTGAACTCGCCTCCACCGTTGTCAATGGTTTTGACGTCCACCAATTTGGCCAAAGCACGGACCTTTCTGGCTCGCTCGTCAAACAGGGCATTGGCGTTGTTCTGCCCCTCAATATTGTGGACCTGAATTTCCTTGTTAAGGGAAGCGATCTCTTCCATGAGTTTGTTGGCTTCATCGACCTGAGCGGATACATCATTATTAATGCGTTCCTGCATCAATGTAAGATCGGTATCCACCTGCTTCAAGGTAGAAATCAGTGTAGCGGCATCGTTCAACACAGTTTGACGTGCACCATAGTTGTCAGGGCGCTGGGAAACTTCGTTCCATGAATTGAAATATTTAGACAGGGAATCACTGACACCTGAGCCGCTGGACTCATTGAGCAGATTTTCCACAGACTTGAGCTGTTCCCACAAGTTGCCCCACTTGTCTGTAAGGGAGGACTGCTGAAGATACATGGCCTCAACCATGTCATCAAAATGCCGAACAACTTCCTTGGCAACCACACCGGTTCCAAGCTGACCAGGGGCGTAATCAATGTACTGGCCTTCTTCCAACACGACAGACCGACGCGAATACCCTTCAGTATTAACGTTGGCAATATTCTGACCGGTAACTTGGAGCTGTGTCTGCGATGCAAACAAAGCCCATCGGCCCATGTCGAGAATGGAATTGGCACCAAAGGACATTTACATCCTCCCAGACAAAAGCCGAGCGTTGCTTGGAGCCTGAGCAAAACGCCCGGAGCGGGCATATGCAGAAGTATTCTTGGGCTTGATCTGATTGTGCATAAAATCAAGCAAACCTTTGCTCTGATCAAACAAAGCCATGGCCATTTCATTATTCTTGGCGGCCTGAACAGCACATTTTTGCTCTGTTGTATCCAGCCGCTTTATCATTTCCTGACAATTTTCAGCCATGGACTCTTCCATATGGGGATAAAGTTCCGCGACTTTTTGGGCCTCGGGATCAACCCCACCTATCAATTTACGCAAAGAATACCGTTCGGCCACGATCTGCCGCATCAGTTCCTGAATGGACAACTCGATCTGAGAAACCGATTGGGGCTTGAGTTGACCAAGGCGGGAAAATTCTTCCTCAAGCAAAATGAGCAAAAGCATTGTTGCCTTGTTCTGCCGGACCAAATTTTCCTCTATCAGACGGAGCTTCATACCCCTCTCCCTTACATAACTTGTTTAAATCAAAACAAATCTTAACTTTTTCTTACAATCAGGAAGCTTTCCTTCACCCTATTTCTGCAAGTTTCCGGCCAATACCACCATCCTGCTCATCACGGCTTTGAATTTCATAACCATCCCCGGTACTGCCGGGCTTCCTGACACGACTGCCGTTGCCAAGCAGTCCATCGCGAATTCTGTCAGCTTCAAGTCGACGGGCCAAATCATCCAGTTTTGCCTGCACTTCCATATCACTCAAAACTGGACGGGAAGACTTACCCAACAATCCTGCTGCAATCTGCTCACTGGTCATCTGTGGATCGAGACGATTACCGCCAGCAGAACTGACATCCTCGGTTCCACCCCAATCTTCCAGTGTCATGCCTTTCGGTTCCTGCTGCAAAGAGATGCCACCTCCCTGCTTGCCCAGAGTAATGGGTTGAGGCACCAATGGCTTTATATCAACACCACCGGCCAATGTCGTTTTACTGGTTTCTTTGAGTTTCTCACTGAGCTGAGAAAAAATGACGTCTGCCAGACCGATTCCACCGGCTTGAGCCATCTTTTCGGAGAATTCTTTATCAAACATACCCATATAACTGTCTTCCTGTTTGGAATGCAGATAGCCTTCCTTGGGAACAGACTGCTTCATCTGTTGCCAGAGCTTGCCGATAAACACGGCCTCAAAATTCTGACACGCTTTCTTGAGTTGCTGCTCCTTGGTATCCACACCTTCAGAAAGCCGCTTCTTCAGGCCATCCATCTCCTGCTTGAAACGAATGAGGTCTTTGGTATCAGCCTGTTGGGCTGCCAGACGAGGATCAATATTACTGCTGATCATGCTAGATAACCTCCACTTCCGCATGTAATGAACCCGCCACCTTCAGGGCACGAATAATGGATATGAGGTCACGCGGTGCCGCACCAATGGAATTGAGACCATCCACCAATTCCTGCAACGTCGCGCCTTCCATGAGCATCAACTGATTGTTCTGCTCCTGCACCTGAATATCGGTAGAAGGAGAAACAACGGTCTCCCCATCGGAGAACGGTCCAGGCTGGCTCACTTCCTCGGTTTCGGAGACCACAATCTGCAAGTTACCGTGAGCCACGGCCACCTTGCTCAGACGGACATCCTGTCCCAACACCACGGTGCCGGTCTTTTCATCCACAACCACACGAGCCTTGCCGTCAGGCGAAATATCGAGATTTTCAAGAGAAGCCATCAAGGGAACCATATTGCCCCGAAACTGATCGGGCAGTTCCAATTCGATAGTGGAAATATCCGTGGCTGAGGCAAAGCCCCCGCCCATGCTGGCGTTGATTTTATTAACCACCTGCATAGTCGTGCCAAAATCTCGCACAGTCAGGTTCAAAGTCATGGAATTTTGATTATTAAACCGGAAGGGGACTCCCCGCTCAACTATAGCACCATTAGGAATACGCCCCACGGTGGGGATATTCTTCTGGGCATCCGCAGCTTCTCCACCGACAGAAAAACCACCAATGGTCAAAGCCCCCTGCCCTACAGCATAAACTCGTCCATCAAGCCCCTTGAGAGGCGTCAACAGAAGAATACCACCCAACAAGCTCTTGGCGTCGCCAAGTGATGAAACTGTGACGTCGATTGCGGAACCGGGTTTTGAAGATACCGGCATCTTAGCCGTAACCATAACCGCGGCCACGTTCTTGGGTTTCAGGGTATTAGGATCAGCCTCGACCCCCATCTTTTCCAACATGTTAGCCATGGAACGCATGGTAAAAGATGACGAGGTTCCATCACCGGTTCCGGCCAAACCGACAACCAGACCGTACCCAACCAATTCGTTATTCCGCACGCCGCTAAAACTGGCGATATCCTTAAGACGGGCAGCCCGCGCCTCGGTCGGCACAAAAACCGATGCCAAGAACACAAGCATAGTGCCCAAAAGGACAACCAGAATCAGTGACCGTGTCACCTCACCGGTATTGATAGGAGTCGCTTGCTGATTCAAACTCATGACGTTTGCTCCTCAACCTCTTGCTAAAATATTGTTACGCCCATTCACTAGAAGGGGTAGATGTTATCCAAAATACGTGACAGCCAACCGGGACGTTGCTTGTCAGCCAGGACACCCTGACCATAAATTTCGATCTGAGCCTCAGCCAAACTCGCAGACGAAATGGAATTATCCGCCTGAATATCCCGCTGACGAATAAGGCCTCGAACGACGAGAAACTGAGTTTCAGCGTTGACACGGATACGTCGCGCACCCTCGACCTGCAAAAGGTTGCCCGGAAGCCTGCGCACGATGCGGGTGGCAACCATGGCCTCAAATTCCGACTCCTGTTTGGTTTCACCATTCCCCTTGAACTCAGAAGACTGGGATGCAGCAATACTCGTACCGGCTTCAGCTCCAAGAGTTCCCGCCAATGGGATGGCACCGATCAATCCGGTGGTAGGCATAGCTGTCACACCGGTATTAATGGTATTTTCCTTGTCTGCCGTCGTTTCGGACTTCAACTTGGTATTAGAAGTTTCGGAGACTCTCACCAAAACGATATCACCAACGCGGGTAGCCCGGTTATCATCATAAAGGAATTCAGATCGGTTCGTATCATACAGTGAACCGGGATTAAGAGCCGGGTCTTGCTCTTCATAGACCGGAGGGGTCAAGACGGGCATGGGTTGCTCCTCATAACGAGGGGCACAACCAGCCATCAGCGTGATGACTGCCACCATAATTAAAAGATATTGCCTCATGACTTTACTCCTTGCCTATCTGACGAGCACCGTGTCATCGCTGATCACGGTAGCCAACACTGTCTTTTTGCTTTGCAAATTCCTAACCGCAACCTGTTGTCCCATTCCAGCCTCACCAAGAGCCTCGGCTTTGATGGTCAGTTGCACCTTCTTTCCTCTGTACATGAGATGAACGTGCTCCCCTTTTTCAATAAGCGGAATCTGTTCCAAATGAGCCCGAGTGAAAGGTTGTCCCCGACCCAAGGTGCGAGCCATGCGCCACGGTCCACCGGTTCCGTCCCAAACATCACGCTTATATGCCAGATTGACTCGCTGAAACGACACCTTTTCACGGGTCAACCGCTCAAATCGATTCAACGGTTTGGCTGCTACAGGTACGGCCTTCCAAACATTAGCGAACACCACACAACTCTTCCGCAAAATAATTTTCCCATCAGGAGTCACACCGTGCAGCTTGATCTGATTCCGTCCAGGCTTAAGATCATCACGCATACTGATGGACAATGAATCATATTTATTGGGGAAAAATATATGTCGTGGCATCTGAAAATTCTTGAAATCAACGTCACCATCGAGATCTTTAACCCTCGGCGTCAAAAAAGCGACAACACGAGCCTTGAGCTGTTCACCGCTGACAACCTGTCCCCCGGTCTGCACCGTCATCTGACTCGGCAAAACCAGATTGTTCACCAAATCGCCCATATAATGATGAAGTACTTTTTTCAGCTTGCCCCGGGACACCGTCACCGGACGCCCTGGTTTGGTTGAAGCTTTCCATAATTTGATGGTTGAAAGGGTCTTCCATTGATTCTGCGCCATATCGTTGACTGGATCAGCAATTTCACCAAGCAAGACATCCGGTCCCTCAACGCAGACCGCATCACGCACCATGGCCTGCCATGCCGAACCATTGGCGGCCCCGGTCAAAACAGGCAATCCCAAAACAAATCCTGCCATCAAAATGACAAACAAATGCCGGGCGATCCCTGACCACCGTGTGTTTTTATTCTGTCTGCTCGACATACGCATGAACCATCCTTGTAACAGGCGTTATTCAACTACCCGTTAACGTTTGATATTAATGGCGGTCTGCAACATACTGTCAGATGTAGTGATAGCTTTTGAATTAATTTCAAAAGCTCTCTGCCCCACGATCAGACCAACCATCTCATCCACCATTTCCACATTGGACCCTTCAAGAAATCCCTGAGCGATAGTGCCGTAATTTTCATCACCTGGAGTACCGGATACAGCCGCACCGGAAGCTTCACTTTCGCGGTAAAAATTACGACCTGTAGCAATCAGTCCCGCCGGGTTCTGGAAACGATAAATATCGATATCGCCTTCAGATAATGCCGTACCATCCTTATCCAAAGCGGCAATATTACCGTTTTCAGTAACGACGACACTGACGGTTTCCGGCGGCACGGTGAATTCAGGCTGCAACGGCCAACCGCCTGCGGTAACGACACGTCCTTCGTCATCCAGCTTGAAAGAGCCTGCGCGGGTATAAACCTCTTCACCATTCTGCAACACTTGAAAAAACCCGTCGCCTTCAATAGCCATATCCAAAGGGTTACCGGTATTTTTGAAGTCACCCTGCGTAAAGAACTTGTGTACTGTGACCGGACGTACCCCCATACCAATCTGCATACCAACAGGTGTCCGCCCGCCCGTGGCATTTTGAGCGCCCGCAATCTGAAGCGTCTGGTACATAAGATCCTCAAACTCCGCCCGGCTCTTTTTAAACCCGGTGGTGTTCACGTTGGCCAAGTTGTTTGACAACGTGTCGATGTGAGTCTGCATGGCAACCATGCCTGTGGCTGAGGTCCAAAGAGAACGCATCATAGCCGAATCCTCCTAAATTATATGGTTGGACGTCCAACCTGAGTGATCAATTTCGTGTCAGCCTCGTTGGTAGTCTGAATCATCTTTGAATACATGGTAAAGGCGCGTTGTGTTTCGATCATGGCTACCATCTCGGTGACGACATCCACATTGCCCTTCTCAAGAAATCCCTGCTGAACAGACATATCTTCGGGAGGAATCTCACCAACACCATCTGCAACGGTGTAATAGTTTGCCCCGAGACGTTCGACCTGCGTCAAATCTTCAAAGGACGCGAGATCAAAGGTTCCCGCAGGATTTCCGTTAACGGAAATATTGCCGGCAGAATCAACGATTACCTGCGCTCCCGGCGGAAGTGTCAAAGGCCCACCGTCCACCATGACAGTGTTACCATCCTGCGTACGAAGAATCCCGTTAGAATCGGGCAGGAAATTGCCGGACCGGGTGTATAGTACATCCCCGTTCCCACTCTGCACCTTGAAAAAACCTTCTCCAGACAAAGCAAAATCAAGTTGGTTACCAGTCTTTTGGAGGCTCCCCTGGGAGAAATCGGTCTGCTGCGCAGAAAGACGCGGTTTAGCCATGACGTTGGCTCTAGGAAACAAATCCTTACCTCGAAGATGATTTTTCCCATCTATAAGGTAATCATGCGCAAAGCGAGTAAAGGTGTCATGGAAAGCCATCGTGTCCTTTTTGAAAGCCGACGTGTTCACATTCGCCAAATTATTGGCGATGGATGACATCCTCATTTCATTGGATAAAGCGCCGAATAAAGCACTATATGTACTATTTCGCATAGAGCGATCCTCCTGTTCTGCGAGGGATTTGCACTATGCATGCCAAATTGGTAAAGACTGACGACTGACAGCATTTGCCAAGAGGTCAAGCTTGTTGACAACGGTTCTATATATGTATAAATAGGCTCGTTTCCAAGCGGGTGTAACTCAATTGGTAGAGTGTCAGCTTCCCAAGCTGAAAGTAGCGGGTTCGACCCCCGTCACCCGCTCCAATGCCTTTCGCAAGGCTGGTTTCTAACAACCTTGCGGGGTTCGCGCAGGTGAGCTCGGGCTCACCTTTTTTATTTGTTTTTTCGCCGCTTACGCGGTTTGCATGGAGTATTGATACAATGCGTCAGACTTTCGAAGAAATGCTGTCGGACATCATCCGGCCAGAGGTGGAAAACCTCGGCTACCAGTTCTGGGGACTGTCTTCTCCTGCGTCCGGCAAAAAACGTGTTGTTCGCATATACATCGACGGTCCTGATGGCGTGCATATCGACCAATGTGCTCACGTCAGCCGTCAGGTTGGTTTGATGCTCGAAGTAGAAGACGTCATTCCCGGAGCTTTCACACTGGAAGTATCCTCGCCCGGATTGGAGCGCCCTTTTTTCTCGCCGGACCAAATGGTCAAGTATATCGGCAAAGAAATCCAAATCACCCTGTTTGAAGCTCACGGTGACAGGCGCAAGTTTAAAGGCACACTGACTGGGGTGAAAGACGAAACGATCACCATGAATGTCGATGACGATATCTTGGATTTCATGTGGATTTCCATCAAGAAAGCCAAACTGATACACAAATTTTAGTTGTAAGTGCATTATCCGCCGAAAGGATTCGGACCATTTCGGCACAAGCGGAGGTTAGATCATGTCGGAGCTGAAAAAGGCCATCGACCAGATAAGCAAGGACAGGGGCATTGACCGCGACCTGTTGATCGACACTCTTGAGGAGGCCGTCCGTTCGGCTGTGGCCCGCAAGTATGGCGAGACCATGGACATCGAAGTAGCCTTCAACGAAGAACTCGGCGAAATCGAGGTCTTCGAATTCAAGGTAGTCGTGGACGACGTGCACGACCCAATCAGCGAAATTTCGCTGGACGATGCCATAGACCATGACCCCAAGGCCCAGTTAGATGACGAGATGGGTTTCCCCCTGAAAGTCGAAGACCTTGGCCGTATTGCTGCGCAGAGCGCCAAACAGGTCATCATCCAGCGTATGCGGGATGCTGAACAGGAAATCATATTTGAAGAATACAGAGACCGCGTTTCCGAAATCGCTAGCGGCATCATTCAACGCCGCGACCGTACCGGTTGGATTATCAACCTCGGACGCACCGAAGCTCTGTTACCCAAAGACGAACAGATTCCCAGAGAACGCTACAAACGCGGCGATCGCGTCCAGGCGTATATTATAGATGTATTAAAAGAATCCCGTGGCCCGCAGGTCGTCGTGTCAAGGTCCCACCCGGACTACATGATCGAACTGTTCAAGCGCGAGGTTCCCGAAGTGGCAGACGGCACCGTCAAGATCATGGGTGTATCTCGCGATCCCGGCCTCCGCGCCAAGGTGGCTGTCATGTCCCGAGATCGTGATGTTGATCCGGTCGGCGCCTGTGTTGGTATTCGTGGCTCCCGTATTCAAAACGTGGTGCAGGAACTCAAGGGTGAACGCATAGACATCGTTGTCTGGAGTCCGGACATCGCCATGTACGCTCAGCACGCACTCTCTCCAGCCCTCATCTCACGCATTACTGTGGATGATGAAGAAGAAGCATTGGAAGTAGTCTGCCCCGACGATCAGCTCTCCTTGGCAATTGGCCGCAAAGGGCAAAACGTCAAGTTGGCCGCAAAACTTCTGGGCTGGAAGATCGACATCTTCACCGAATCCCGCTACGGCGAGATGAATGCTGCACGCAAGGGCATGGATCAAATTGCAGCAGTTGCCGAAATCGGCATGGAAAACTTCTTTGGCGCAGGCTTCGAGACCATCGAGTCCATCGTCAAGGCCACAGATGAAGACCTGCTCTCCATCAAGGGCATGACCGAAAGCAAAATTGGCGATATCCGCGTGGCTATCAACATGCTTGCTCCCGGCATCTTCGAAGAGCTGGCCGCAGAAGAAGCAATAGAGACCGCCGAAGCAGAAACGACTGAAGAAATCGCAGAAGTCGAAGCAGAAGTGGAAGAGAATGTTGCTGAAGAAGCTACTGAAACTGAAGAATCAGAAACTCCCGCCGAAGGCGAGGAGACGAAATAACACTGGGGCACGGACAACGCATGAACCATACAGGGCATAAACACGATCCTGTCAGAATGTGCGTTGTCTGTCGCGAACGGTTCTCCAAGGGAGAACTGACGCGGTACGTCTGTCCGGAAGCAACAAGCGAACCGACTGACAACGGTCCGGTACTTGATCCGGGGCACATAATGCCCGGACGCGGAATTTACGTATGCGGTCAGACCCGATGCAGGGAGCTATTCCCAAAAGTAATCATGGGCCTGATGAAGAAACGCAAAAGGGGTAATTAGATGACGGCAAAGGTTCGGGTAGAAGACTTGGCTGCTGAGCTCAAACTCAGCAACAAGGAGATCATTCAGCAACTTCGTGAAATCGGCGTCCAGGCCAAAAGCCAAAAGACTGTCGTAGAAGACGAAGATGTGGACCGCCTCAAGGCGGAAATGAAGAAAGGCGGTTCCGGCAAACGCGAAGTCCGTCGTGTGAGCGACTCTGGCGTCATAATCCGACGCAGACGCAATAAATCCAAGGCTCCCAAGGAAGAGGAAGCCGCAGCCCCGATCGAGGATACGGTCGAGGAAGTGGTGGAGGCTCCCGTCGAGGAAGTGGCAAAAGCTCCTGTGGAGGAAAAAGCTGCACCTGTTGAGGAAGTCAAAGAACCAAAGGCAGAAAAAAAACCTGCCAAAAAGAAGGCTCCAAAAAAGGCTGCCCCTCAGGTCAAGGTGATCAAACCGGCCGTGGAGGAAAAGCCCGAAGAGATCAAGGCCGAGGTTGTAGAAACCCCGGTTCCGGAAGCAGTGGTTGAAGAGGCCGCCCCCGAACCCGTGCCTGAAAAAACCGAAGCTGCTCCTAAAGCTGAAGCCAAGGAAGAAGCCCCTACCAAGCCAGTCAAAAAGGCTGAACCCGCTCAAAAAGCTGAAAAGCCAAAAAAAGCGGAAAAGAAAGCCCCTGCCGAAAAACCGGCCAAGGAAGAGGTTACGGCCAAAGCTGAACCAAAAAAGAAAAAGAAAAAGAAAAGAGAGCAAGAAGCTCCTAAAGTAAAAATCATTTCCATGCCCACCGAGGCGGAAGTACAGGCTCGTGCAGCTGCCAAAATGGCCCAGCCTGAACGTCGTCCCGGCGGTGGTCGTCCAGGTGGAGGTCGCCCTGGTGGCGGTCGTCCTGGCGGAGGCCGTCCCGGCGCTGGTCGTCCCGGCGCTGGTCGTCCTGGCGGGGGTCGTCCTGACAACCGCCCTGGCGGAGGTCGCCCAAGCGGTGGTCGTCCCGGTAGTGCTCCTGCTCCGACTCCGGCAATGCCTGATGGTCGCAGTAAGAAAAAACAGGGTAAGAAACGCCGCGTTGTAGAATTCGGTGCCGGGAATGATCGCGGCAACAAAAACTTCAACGATGGTTTCCCGCAGGGACGCAAAGGTCGCAAGAAAAAAGGCCGCAAGAACCAGACTCCTCAACATGAGCAGGTTCAGGCACAGCCCATGAAGGCAGCCAAGCGCAAGATCAAATTTGATGAAACCATCCGTCTTGCGGACATGGCTCATCAGATGGGAATCAAGGCTCAGGACCTCATTAAGGCATTGTTCACAATGGGTGTTATGGCCACGATCAACCAATCTCTTGATATTGATACTGCGACTTTGCTTGCAAGCGAATTCGGTTACGAAGTGGAGAACGTTTCTTTTGACGAGCAGGACTTCCTGGCTCCCACCGAGGCTGATAAAGATGAAGATCTCAAACCGCGCCCCCCTGTGGTTACCATCATGGGTCACGTTGACCATGGTAAAACCTCTTTGCTGGACGCTATCCGTCTGTCCAATGTGACCGACGGCGAAGCTGGCGGCATCACACAGCATATCGGCGCATACCATGTGCAAACAGCTCGCGGCGAAGTTGTCTTCCTTGATACTCCCGGTCACGAAGCCTTTACCACCATGCGTATGCGTGGCGCACAGGTGACGGATATCGTCATTCTGGTTGTTGCTGCCGATGATGGTGTCATGGATCAGACCCGTGAGGCCATCAGTCACTCCAAAGCGGCTGGCGTTCCCATTGTGGTTGCCGTCAACAAGATGGATAAAGAAGGCGCGAATCCCGATAACGTCAAACGTGAATTGGCCGAACTGGGCCTCTCCCCCGAAGACTGGGGTGGCGAAACTATCTTCGCGCACGTTTCCGCAAAGAAAAAAGAAGGCCTCGACGAGCTGCTCGAAATGGTCCTGCTCCAGGCAGAAGTTCTGGAACTCAAGGCCAACCCGGACAAGCCTGCTCGTGGTCACATAGTTGAAGCGCGTTTGGACAAGGGCCGTGGTCCTGTAGGTACCATGCTCATCTCTGAAGGAACCATCAATCAAGGCGACAGCTTTGTATCCGGTGTCCACTTCGGTAAAGTCCGCGCCATGTTCAACGATCAGGGCAAGAAGCTCAAGACAGCCGGACCGGCCATGCCTGTAGAAATTCAGGGTTTTGACGGTCTGCCCGAAGCTGGTGACGAGTTGTTTGTTGTGGCAGACGAAAAAGTCGCCCGCCGCATCGCCAACTCCCGTGCCATGAAGAAACGTGAGAAGATTCTCTCCTCCAAGTCCAAGGTCACCTTGGAATCCTTCTTGGCAAGCAAGCCCAACGACGAAAGTCAGACTTTGAACCTTGTGCTCAAGGCAGATGTTCAGGGTTCCTTGGAAGCCGTCACCGAAGCGCTCAACAAGCTCTCCACCGACGAAATCAAGATCGACGTCGTTCATGGCGGAGCCGGTGCTATCACCGAATCCGACATCCTTCTGGCCGGTGCGTCCGAAGCCATCATCCTTGGCTTCAACGTTCGTCCGAACCTGAAGGTCAAGGAAATTGCCGAGCACGAAGGCGTTGAAGTCCGCTTCTACGACATCATCTACAAGTTGGTGCAGGAAGTGAAAGACGCCATGAGCGGCATGCTCACCCCGGACATCGAAGAAGTGTACCTGGGTCAGGCGGAAGTCCGTCAGACCTTCAGTGTACCGAAGATTGGCCTCATCGCCGGTTGTTACATCCCGGACGGCAAGATCACTCGTGGCGCTCAGGTTCGCCTGCTCCGCGACGGTGTTGTCATCTACACCGGTCAGGTTTCTTCCCTGCGCCGCGAAAAGGACGATGTTCGCGAAGTTGCCAAGGGCTACGAGTGCGGTATCGGCCTCGAGAAATTCAACGACATCAAAGTCGGCGATGCCATCGAAGCCTTCGAGACCAAAGAAGTCGCTCGTACCATCGACTAGCATAATCGATATAAAACTTCGGGCGGCCTATTGCATAATAGGCCGCCCGTATTTATTTATTCGGGGGAGCAAGTATGATAATAGGCATCTTACACCTCGAATTCAGACTACACGGCAACCGGTCCCTCAAGGGAAAACGTAAGGTGGCGCTGAGTCTGAAACAAAAACTGCGCAACAAATTCAATGTATCTGTTGCAGAGATCGAGGCCATGGACGTCCACGACAAGTTGGTGTTGGGAGTTGTCACGACAGCCAATGCCACAGAACGAGTCGAAAGCCGGCTTGCCAAGGCGCTCTCAATGGTCGAAGCCATCTCACCGGCGGAATTGATCCGGTGCAACACTGAAATTTTCTCTGACTCTGATTAAGGATATACACAATGAAGGCATCAAGTTCTCGCAGAGCCGTCCGCATGGGCGACCAGATTATGCGCGAAGTAGGCACCCTGCTGGTGGAAGAAGCAGCCGACCCTCGGTTGCAGCTTGTCACCCTGTCCGGTGTTCGAATGAACGCTAACCTTCGCATTGCCGAAATTTTCTACACTGTTTCCGGTGATACAGAACACCGTAAGGAAGTTCAAACTGGTCTGGAAAAGGCCTCTGGTTTTCTCCGTTCTCGTTTGGGACGCAACCTCAAACTGCAATTCATCCCGGAACTCCGATTCGTCTTTGACGATTTTCTTGAGGATGTTGTCTACGGGAAACCCAGTGCATAGGATTATCGACATCATTCGAGATCAGGACGATTTCCTGGTCGCTTCGCATTATAACCCTGACGGTGATGCTATAGGTTCCCTTTGCGCTGTAGGGCATATACTCACAGCACTCGGGAAACGATTCACGCTGTTCAATCAATCCGGTCTTCCGAAACGATACGGGTTTGCTCGTCAGCCTGCCCCCATTCAAAACACCCTGCCCGAAACAATGCCCAAATGGACCATTGTTCTTGATTGCGGAGCCAAGGAGCGTATGGGCGACATGCTGTCCGCACGGTCTGACGAAACTCATTTCCTCAACATCGATCACCATCTCGGCAATGATCAATTCGGTGTTGAAAACTGGGTTGACCACACCCAGCCTGCCGTCGGATCCATGGTTGCCCTTCTTGCTCAGGATTTGGATATTCCGTTGACCGGTCCTCTGGCTGAAAACATCTATCTGGCCGTGGCCACGGACACAGGGTTCTTTACCTATGGTTCCACCACGCCGGAATCTTTGGAACTGGCAGCAGATATGCTTCGTAATGGACTTGATATAGCCAGCATGAACATGGCCATCACCAAACAATGGTCTGAAAACAGAATGCGTTTATGGACCGAAGCCATGAATAGCGTAGAGTTGACCGATGACAAGTTGGTTGCGACCACAGTCATCACAAAAGAAATGTTCAAACGAACAGGCACCACTTCTGCGGATACTGAAAATATTATCAATTTCCTCCGTCGACTCAAATCCGTACGCGTTGCCGTCACATTTCGAGAAGAAGACGTTGATACCTACAAATTTTCTCTGCGCTCCTATGGCGAAGATAACGTTCAGAAAGTCGCTGCCACATTCGGTGGGGGCGGGCACAAAAATGCATCGGGTGGAACCATCACTGCACCACTCGAGCAGGCCAAGGACATGCTTATTACCGCAATCAACGAATCTCTGAGGATCAACTAAATGGGTCGCAGACGTAAAAAAAGAAGCCCAGAACAACGTGACGGGTTGCTCATTTTAAACAAACCCTCCGGTCCGACTTCGGCTGGCTGCCTGAATGACATCAAACACCAACTCAAGCAGTACAAAATTGGCCATGGTGGAACCCTTGATCCCATGGCACAAGGTGTACTTCTGGTCCTTCTCGGACACGGTACCAAGCTTGCGCCGTACCTGAGTGGCGGAACCAAAACCTATTCCGGCACATTCAGACTCGGAATAACTACGGATACCCTTGATATTCAAGGGGAAGTAACCAAAGAAACACCCGTTGACGTCACAGTCGATGATGTCAAACGCGAAATTTTATATTGGAAAGAGTTGACAGAGCAGGAAGTTCCTGCCTATTCGGCTGCCAAACACAAGGGTAAGCCGTTGTATGCCTTGGCCCGTGAAGGCAAGGAAACACCGGTCAAAATTAAGCCCATTGTTATTTCTCATGTGGAAGCGCTAGACGTTCAGATGCCTGAAGCATCATTCAGGGTCAGTTGCTCCGCCGGTACTTACATACGTTCCCTGGTCCACAGCTTGGGGACACGAATGGGGTGCGGCGCGACACTGACCAGCCTGGTCCGGGAATCGAGCGAGCCTTTCCGGCTCGATCAGGCCCTTGACCTCGAAGACGTTCTGGAAAATCCGGATTCATTTCCGGACAGAGTGATCCCCTTAAAGGACACTCTCCCTCACTGGCCTCGGTATCAATTGACCGAACCGCTGGCAGGACTCGTGAAAAACGGGGCCTGGCTGCCGGTCAATGATCAACCGGGCGAACTGTTGGCCGGGGAACTCGGCGATCGAGCCATGTTGCTCGACACTGACGAGACTCCGCTGGCACTGGTTGAGGCAAAACTCCAGAATGAAAAGCCCAAGTGGTCAATTCTTCGAGGACTATGGAACCAGGACTGAACGCTTCAAGACTGAACAAACAGCAAAATATACATCAACCCCCAAATAGGAGGATAGCGCTGTGGTTATGACTGCTGAAGAAAAGCTGAAAATTATTGAAGAGTACAAAACCTGTGAAGGTGATACCGGTTCCCCCGAGGTTCAGGTTGCGCTGCTGACCGCACGCATCAAGTACCTGGCCGATCACTTCAAGGCCCACAAAAAAGACCACCACTCCCGTACTGGTCTGCTCAAGATGGTCGGTCAGCGTAGAAAACTGCTGAAATACCTCGCAAACAAAGACATCCAGCGCTACCGCGACCTCATTGGCCGCCTTGGTCTGCGCAAGTAGTTCTTTAAAAATTGAGTTTACGAGGGGAGGCACTAGCCTCCCCTCATACTATGTCACTTTCTGCGACGGAGCCGTCTTTGCGCTCCGAGCCACCCTCACGCTTTAGCTTAGTTGGCTGCGGAAGGCGTTTTTGGAATATAATTCAATCGAATATTCCAAAAGTCCTTTCCCAAGCCGGCTAACCCAATTCGAGGGATACGCAGGAAGTGGTTCACCTATTACTGTAATAAGGTAGGAAATCACTATGACGATGATTCCTTTTGATGCCACAAGCATGACCGCAACGGTCGGCGGAATGGACATCACCATCGAAACTGGCAAGTATGCCCGCCAAGCAAGTGGCGCCGTGACGATCTCGTCCGGCAACACCACTGTTTTGGTCACCGCCGTGACCCAGCCCCTGGCTATTGATCGCGGCTTCTTCCCTCTCACCTGTAACTATCAGGAAATGGCGTATGCCGCTGGTCGCGTACCGGGCAACTACTTCCGTCGTGAAGGCCGTCCGTCCGAACGCGAGACGCTGATCTGCCGCCTCATTGACCGCCCCATCCGCCCTCTGTTTGAGAAAGGCTTCGCTGACGAAGTCCAGATCATTGCCACGGTTCTGTCCGCAGACAAACATGTCAATCCGGATGTCTTGGCCGTGACTGGTGCCTCTGCGGCCTGCCACATCTCCAAGATGCCTTTCCTCGGCCCCATTGTTGGAGCTCGCGTTGGGTTCATCAACAACGAATTTGTTCTCAACCCCTCATACACACAGGCAGACAACGAGTCCTCCCTGAACCTCGTTTTCGCGGCCACCCGCGAAGCCATGGTCATGGTTGAAGGTGGCGGCAAGTTCGTCTCCGAAGACCTCGTTGCCGATGCTCTGGCTTGGGGACACGAACAAGTTGCTCCGCTTTTCGACCTGCAGGACCAGCTCCGCGAAAAGGTCGGCGTTGCCAAGCTTAAAGTCGAAGCACCCAAGCAGGATGAAGAACTTGTTTCCTTCCTCGGTGACTTCATCACTGATGATATCCAGGCCGCAGTGACCACTCCCGAAAAGATGGTTCGCTACGCAGCCAAAGACGCTGCCAAAGAAAAAGCCAAAGAAGCTGTCGCCGAGAAGTTCCCCGAGGACGAGGCAAAGCTCAAGGCAGTCAGCGGCATTGTCGGTGACATCACCAAAAAGCTCGTGCGTGAACGCATCGTTAAAGAAGGTTTGCGCATCGACGGTCGTGACACCACGACTGTTCGCCCGCTCTCCATCGAGACCGGCGTACTGAGCCAGACCCACGGCTCCGTACTGTTCCGCCGCGGTGAAACTTCCGCACTGGCTGTTGCCACTCTCGGTTCCACCCGTGATGAGCAGCGTTACGACTCTCTGCTCGGCGATGCCACCAAGCGCTTCATGCTGCATTACAACTTCCCGCCGTACTGCGTCGGTGAAGCCCGCATGCTGCGCGGCACATCCCGCCGCGAAGTTGGTCACGGAGCACTTGCTGAACGCGCTCTGACTCCGGTTCTTCCGAACCCAGAAGAGTTTCCGTTCACCATCCGCGTTGTCTCCGAAATCATGGAATCCAACGGTTCCTCTTCCATGGCTTCCGTTTGCGGCGCCACCCTGTCCCTCATGGATGCAGGTGTCCCCATTGCGGAACCGGTTGCCGGTATCGCCATGGGCCTGTGCAAAGAAGACGACGAGTACTTCGTTCTGACCGACATTCTCGGTGACGAAGACGCATTGGGCGATATGGACTTCAAGGTCGCCGGTACCAAGGACGGCATCACCGCCATCCAGATGGACATCAAGATCGCCGGTATCCCTCAGGAAGTACTGAAAAAGGCCCTTCATCAGGCCAAGGACGCTCGTCTGCATATCCTCGGCCACATGGGTGAAGAGCTGGCTGCTCCTCGTGAAGCCCTGTCCGAACTGGCTCCGCAGATGGCTGTCGTACACATCGATCCCGAAAAAATTCGCTCGGTCATCGGACCCGGCGGCAAGAATATCAAGGCCATTACTGCTGAGACCGAAGCTGATATCGACATCGAAGATTCCGGCAAAATCTCCATCTTCGCCCCGACCATGGCATCCATGGAAAAGGCCAAAGAAATGGTTCTCTACTACGACCAGAAGGCCGAACCGGGTAAAAACTATCTCGGTACTGTCCGCAAAGTCCTGGAAGTCGGCGCACTCGTCGAAATCCTGCCCGGCATGGAAGGCATGCTGCACATCTCCCAACTCGACTTTGAACGCGTTGAACGCGTCGAAGACGTTGTCCAGCTCGGACAGGAAGTCTGGGTCAAGTGCATCTCCCTTGAGCCCGGCGGACGCATTCGTCTGTCCCGCAAGGCATGGCTGATGGAAGAAGCCGGTCAGGAAGTAAACCTGGACGACTTCAAACGGCCCGCACCGCGTGGCGGTGACCGCAATGGCGGTCGTCGTGACAACCGTGGTGGCGGACGTCGCGACAATCGCGGCCGTCGTTAAGTCATAGGCTGACGCATTCAACAACCGCCCTGTCCGGCTCTCGCTGGACAGGGCGGTTTCTTTTTTTGTCTCCGACGTCTGGGGGAAGGGAGAGAAAAACCCTTTGGAAAGGGTTCTTTCTCTCCCTTCCCCCAGACCCCCATCCCTCTCTTTTCCTAAACTTTGTGTGTCGCTTCGCGAAGTGTTGTGCAAATGGATGATCTATCTTTGTTTGGAAGGTTGGACAAAGGTGAATGGGTGGGTGTAATTGTATAGAAAAAGGAGATCTCGTCATGTCAGATATAATTATTTATGGGAAATCCACCTGACCGCATACCAAGCGGGCGTTGGATGCGCACCCGGAAGCAAAATTTGTAGACGTTTTGATGAACCCGGCAGATTTGGAAGCAATGCTCAAATTGACAGACGGGATACGCAAAATCCCGGTCATAGTTCAAAATGGACAAACAACCATTGGCTATAATCGTGGCTCCTGACACGTTTAAAGTCTCGGCAGGTTGTCGAAAAAACAAAATAAATCCCAAAGAAACAAGTTTCTTCGGGATTCTTATTTAACAACTCCCGCCAAAGGCGACACAGGGTTTCCAAAGGGGACTCTCCCCTTTGGCTGCCAGAGGCGAAATCAACCTGACAAATGCCGCTGAAAGCGGCTTCCGACACTCTTCACCAATCAGCTCACCAAAACTCCTGCATACCCCACCACCTGATCGAAATCACCGGAAACTTCGCCGGAAGTGGTATAAGCAACCAGTTCTCCTTTAGTCGCCCCCATTTCAAGAGCGGCATAAAGACCAGTGGTCATGGGCAGGACACCACACATGGAAATATTATTTCCTCGAACCGTGTTAAACAAAGCTGTTGGATCAAGCGTGACCACCGCTTCCAAAGCCATGGAATCCATTTTCTTAGCCTCATCATGTGAAATATAATGGCTCATGTCGGAACTGACCACGATGGATACAGGGCGATCAAACGTCTTAAGAGTCTGTCCAATAGCCTGCCCAACCTGTCTCAGAGAGTCGAGGGACGACGAAGAGATGGAAATTGGCACTATGGTCGTGTCTGGCTCCAAACGATGCAGAAACGGCAATATGACTTCTAGAGAGTGTTCATCCATATGCGCGGACGCATCAGCCTTCAAATTGGCATCAGAAGTCAATAACGCATTCGCCAAATCCGAATCAAACGACACAGAGCTACCGGGAATATTCCAATCCCCTTCATTCCACACTGAGAATCGCTCTCCGCGCCCGGTATGATTTGGTCCAAGCAAAAGTACCGTCTGTTCCAGATTCGCCATGCCCAACGTCTTGCCGCATACGGCACCGGAGAAAATATAGCCAGCATGAGGCACCATAGCCAGCAATGTCCGATCTAGATTTTTGTCCTTCCCCAACCCAAGAAACGCATCCACCATGGCATACAACTTCTCAGGCTCGTCATCATAAAAACGTCCCGCAACAATTGGCTGTCTTTCCATATCATTCACTCCTGAAAAAGACTGACTCTCCTCAGTTTCATAAGCATTGTAGCATCACATTCCGCAACCTACCACCCGCGCAGACACGCCTACAAAAAGTTTAAAGAAAGGGTAAGAGGAACGACTGCCGAAGGCATCTTTACGGTACGGGTTGGTATTCAGCGGCTTTTTGTTCAAGTTCGTAGGTTTCGAGTGCGGACTTGGCAAGTTGTGCCTGAAGCGTTTCCGGCTTCTTCTCGATAATATCACCGAGCAACTGTTTCCATTCGTCCATGGCACCGGCTTTGCGATAGATACGGGCCAGCTTGAATCGAGTGGACGCCCATTCAGGGTTATCCACTTCAATATAACGGTCATATTCCTTGGCCCATTTGAGCGCTTCATCATACCGACCTGACCGCTCGGTGGCATAAATAGACATCAACACGGTATCCTTGATCTTTTCAGGATCACCGTTGGTCTGAAGCAGCAAGGCCAACGCTTCTTGAGCATAGACAAATACCCGACGCAAATCCTGCCGCTGCATGGCGTCCTTGGCCATGTAATACATGGCATAGGCTCGAAATGCCGGATCTACGGAAGCATCCTTTGCAAGTTCGGCCCACATGGGCATGGCTTCCTTGGCATCACCAAGATTCTGCAAGGACATGGCTCGTGCATACTCTAGCTGCTTCTGTTGAGCGGGCTTAAGTTTCCAATTCTTTTTAGCCATGGAAACAAGATCGGCAATTTTCTTCCAATTCAACTGATCGAGATGAATATTCACGGCAAGTCCAAGGGCATCATCCGACACACCCGGAACCTGCTTTTCCTGAAGATATGGTTCGATCAATTCCAGTGCTTTCTCTGGCTGACCAATTTTCCAATAACTCGTGGCAATAGCAATTTTAGTCTTGTCATCAACCTTGGAACCTTCCTTGCCGATGAAATCATATGTTTCCCAGTACCGAACCACACGACCATACCGCTCTTCACCGATCATACCGGGCACGGCCAGAACAAACACGGAATCGCCAAGAGCCTTGGTCTTTTCCACGAGCGGACTGTCAGGATAGTTTTCTATAAGATCCTGAGCGGCAGTCAACGCCTCGGGATATTTTTTATTAAATGCATACCACATGGCCAGCTTGAGTTGAGCGATGGGTGCCAAGGGACTATCAGGATGCTTGGCAACAATATCTTTATACACCCGCTGAGGGTTGAGATTGTATGGCCGATCAAAGACATCCACCATTTCATGCATGGCCGGATCGTCGTAAATACCCTCTTCAGCCAAACGCATCTTGGCGATCAATCCACCCTCTTCTTCCGGGTAGTTAGTGACCACTTTTTCATAAATCTGCTTGGCAGGCTTCTTCAACCCAAGACGAATGTAGATATCGCCAATTCGCGCCAGAACAACATCTGCTCCATCGGCGTCGGGATTAAGGTTGTAATAAGTAAAATAATGATTCTTAGCCGCCTGCCACTTCTTGAGTTCCATTTCCACTGAACCGGCAAGACGCAAGAACTCCATGTTTTCCATGTAGTAATCCGGCCACCGCTTATCAATGTAATCTACTATTTGATAGGCCTGATCAAGAAAACCAGTCCGATTAAGGGAATCTGCCAAATAGTAAGCAGCCTGCTTAACCAATTGGTGTTCGGGATAAGTCTGAATGAGATACTGAAATTGATCAGCCGCTTTTCTATATTCGCCTTTCTTATAAAAATACTCGCCCCAAAAATAACTGATGGACGGAATGTTATCATCGTCTGGATACTTTTCCTGCAAAATTTTAAAATAGGCACGCGCTTCCGGGAAGTTCCCAACCTGCAAGTTCAACAGACCAAGATTAAGCAGTGCGCGAGGCACTCTATTGGAACGAAGATTCGCATTCATGGCCTCAATAAAAGCCTGTGCAATCTCATCAAATTTACCGGAAAGATTATCTGAATTAAGCTGTTTCTTAATGTCGGCCACAGCATAAAGAGTCTCTTCACGCACATCATCCGGCACATCGGGCTGCTTTAAAATATCTTCATATAAAGGCAAGGCAGCGGCCAATGAACCGTTAAACATCAGGGACTGCGCTTCATAAAGCTGATTCCTGATCTCTTCTTCATGAGCCTTGGCTTGCTCTTCGGGGGTCAATTCAGGTTGTTGTTCACCTTCAACGCCGGGTTGAGCCCGCTCTTCTTCCACCTCTGCTACAGGCTGTTCAGCCTGTATGGTTTCAGCAGGAGCTTCTTCAACCTTCTTGGCCTCAGCCTGTGAAGCTTCCAAAGTTTGCTCGACCTGAGCCGTCTCTTCCGGCGTAGGAGCCGGCGGCGGAGCACCCTCAACTACGGTCGGCGGTGGACTGACCGCTCCACCGGCCTGTCCCTGACCTGACACCTCAACTACTTGCGGAGGTGTCGGAGGTGAAGACACCGCTCCACCAGTCTGTCCCTGACCTGACATTTCAGCTGAAGGTGGTGGGGTCACAACACTGCCAACTTGTCCGACACCAGAAACTTCTGACGGCGGCGGTACAACTGCGCCACCAACCTGTGTAGATTGCGTCGCCCCTGTCCCCTGTCCTTCGCCAACCACCGGAGCGCGCCCGGCCTGACCACCAGCAAGTTCAGCAAACTTCACTTGCTCTGCCGTCTGATTCACGGCCTTAAAACGCAATTCATTGGATGGCGGATAGACACCGGTTTCGACTTCACGCGGAGATGCAACAGGTTGAACCGGCTGAACTGGTTCGGCAGGAAGCGTGGCCTCAGTTGGCAGAGTCCCTTGAGAATTCTCTGAAACTTGAGAAACAGGCGCATCTGGTGCAGCCACCTCATTTCTTACAGAATACGGGACAGCGAAGAACGGCTTTTTTTCACCATTCGCATTGGGAATTGCTTGTGGGGCTTCAACCGGGGAAGCTAACGCGGGACTTGTGACAGCCTGCTTAGGTGTAACAGGAACCGATTTTGGTTTAGCCACGGTTTTCGGCTTGGACGCAGATTTCGGGGCAGGCTTAGGTGTCGGTTTTATCGCAACCTTGGGTTTGACACCCGCAGGTTTCCAACGAGCTCCAATAGGATCTCGAAAAAGTTGCAGCATGAATGCAGGCTTGCCGGGAATGGGGAGACGAATATATCCAAAAGCATTGGTTCTGGTCTTGAGTGTCACCCCTTTGTCGGTGGTAGTGATGGATTCTACCAGCTTGCCGGGAAAAGACTTTGCACTCGGTTTAGTTTCCTTATCCCACGTTCCCGAAGGCAAGGAGATAGTCAGCTCTTTTGCACCGACACGCGCCACCGACGACTTAGGTAAGACACCAGAATCAAATGAAAAAGTAAGTTTATCTGAATCCCCAAGAGATTGAAAATTCACGCGCAAAGCTTGAGCTGGATTGACAAAAATCAATCCGGTGATAAGGGTCGCTGCAACGGACCAAAGTATTTTTTTGGCGCTTTTCACTGTCACGTCAGCCAGTTATGCAATTGTCATGCAACCCGGCCAGCCAACACTCGGCCAGGCACTCCAAATTTACAGCAAATTCCGTTTTTTCAACTTCTCAATCAGCGTGGTCCGTTTGATGCCAACGAGTTCCGCAGCTTTGTTCTTCACTCCATCCGCCAGTTCCAAGGCCTCGGCCAGCAAACGACCTTCAATGGCCTCCAAAAATTCCTTGAGCTTGAGGTCTTTATCCTTCATGTCCTTAAGCATCGGCCACGCAAAGCCAACAGGTGCGACTGGTTGAATAACTTCAACCTTTCGCAAAGGACGCTCACCAATATCTTCAAAAATCTTGGCAGGAAGGTCTTCAGGCAAAATTTCGGTTCCATCACACAGAATGGAAAGACGTTCCATGAAATTTTCCAACTCACGAACATTCCCGGGCCAGGAGTATGTCAAAAGCATCTCCTGAGCTTTCTCGGAAAGTTTGAGTTTTTTTCGTGCCTTGCTCGAACAATGATCGCACAAAAAATGCTCTGCGAGCAGCAGGATATCATTCCCGCGTTTTCTCAACGCTGGCAAACGCAGAGGAATGACATTCAGACGATAGAACAGATCCTCACGGAACCGGCCAGCAGCCACTTCTCCCTCAAGGTCACGATTAGTAGCAGCGACAACGCGAACGTCAACTTTTTTGATACTGGTGCCGCCCACACGTTCGATTTCTTTCTCCTGAAGCGCACGAAGAATCTTGACTTGAAGCGACAAGTCCATCTCGCCAATCTCATCAAGAAAAATAGTACCGCCATCAGCCAACTCAAATCGACCGGGACGGGAACGAATTGCATGCGTAAACGCTCCCTTCTCATGCCCGAACAGTTCTGATTCGAGCAATTCTTTGGGAATAGCTCCGCAATTGATAGGAACAAACGGCTTGTTATGGCGTTCGCTATTTTGATGCAGTGCCCGGACAAGAAGTTCCTTGCCGGTACCGGATTCGCCGGTGACCAATACCGTACTATCTGTGGGAGCAACCTTTCCCAGCACCTTGAACACTTCGGCTAGGGCAGGACTGTTTCCGATTATACCGGCTAGGTTGAGTGCCATCTCTCCTCCAACTACACATGACTATGCATCAAACGGGTCATAGGGCACCCGCAGCTATTTCTTTAATATACATCTTCCCTGTCAACAAAATGACAGTATGTCAATATATTCAATCATATTTACCGGAAAATATTCGAAAAAACACAATATTCAACGATTCGCCCAAAAAAAAGGCCCGACACGAATGCCGGGCCATAAATACAAACAGAATCATTTTAGCTACGCTTGATGATCTCCTTGGCAGGAATAAGCGCAGTTGCAGAGGCACCAACGATATTCCCCGCCACACCGGGGCCGTCCCCAGCCACAAACAACCCTTCAACACTTGTCTCCAAATGTTCTCGGGTATCTACCTGTGTAGCAAAGAACTTGATTTCAGGCGCATACAACAACGTCTCATCGTTGGACACACCGGGTACCACATTATTGAGTTGTTCCAGACCGTCCATAAGGTTGGTCAGAATACGCTCGGGCAGAGCCATGGCAATATCACCCGGCACTACGTTTTTCATGGTTGGTTCGATGTAGCCGTTACCGATACGGTCCCATGTGGAACGACGTCCGCGACGCAAATCGCCAAACCGTTGCAGGATGGGCTTGCCACCACCAATCAAGGTCGCCAGTCGTCCGATGGATTCACCATAGGCCTGATTGTCCTCGACAGGATCATTCAGCACGACCTTGGACAAAAAGGCGAAGTTAGTATTCTCGGACTTGGTATTCATGAGTGCATGACCATTGACGCAGACAAAGTCCTGATAATTTTCCAGAGCCACGAATCCACCGTAATTTGTGCAGAACGTGCGGGTCTGGTCATCGTATTTATTGGTACGCACAAAAAAAGTCGGATCATAAATCACGGAACATAAGTCCTGCATGATCTCGTTATGGACCTCGACGCGCACGCCCACTTCAATTCCACGCTGGGATACTTCGATACCATGATTTTGCACGACATGCCCGACCCATTCCGCCCCGACACGGCCCGGAGCCAGAATGACATTCTTGGCCTTATACTCGCCACGGTTGGTGATCACGCCAGTGACGCGCCCCTTGTCCACAGTGACATCCTTGACGTTCTCGGATGTATGGAAAGTAACACCTTTGTCCTGAATATAATCAGCCATCCCTGCAATATGCCCAGGCAGATTATCGCTGCCCAGATGCTTCTGCTTAATAACCAACAGGTCGATGCCATGTTTACGGGCGTCCTTACGGATTTCCTTGGCCATATCCATGTCAGTAGGGAAAACCTGCCCGTCCATGCCGAATCGATTGAAGATTTCTTCAGTCTCTTCGATCAGGGCGTGGGCTTCGGTAACACCGACAAACTGTGTCAGGTCCGTCTTCCCGAGCTTGTGAATAAAATTCAATTTACCATCTGAGAACAAACCAGCTCCGCCTACCCCGCACAGGATGTTGCAAGGACGGCACTTGATGCATTCCTGATCACCGGACAAGGGACAATCCCTTTTCAGGGAAAGTTTGCCCTTATCGATAAGCAACACATCCAAATCAGAATGTTCAGCCAGATAATACGCAGCGAACAACCCGGCAGGGCCTCCACCAACGATGATAACGTCAAATTCAGTCTTCTTTGTCTTGGTCATAATACCCTCTCTGTATCTCGCAAGTATGGCCCGCTCTGGGCTACTCCGCAAAATGGAGCGCGCGCAAACGGGCCATGATCGACCGTATGACAGGATTTAGGAAGGTGTCAACCCCTTGGAGGAATGCCTCCGGCGGCCCTACCGGGGGGCGCTTTCAGCGGGACCAGAGACCCCTTTGAAAAGGGTTCTCTGGACTCTCCTAAACTTTTTGTGTCGCTTCGCGAGGGGAGGGGGCGTAAACAGTGTTTTTTTTATAAACAACTTCGCCGAAGGCGACAGAGAATTCTTAAGGCCCCCGGCCTTAAGCCGTCGGAGACAAAATCATCCGACTATCCCGCCGAAGGCGTTTCCACCCTGCTTTACCCACTATAGCAAAGCTTAGATCAGGCAATCATATTGAGAAGATGACCGGTCATTTCTTCAGAGGCACGAACAACGGCGGTATTGGCAGAAAAGGCATGGGATGTCTTGATCATGTCCACCATCTCGGTGCCGATATCCGTATTGGACATTTCGACTCCCTCAACCATGGCCCCAGCGTTAGTGGATTCCTGAATCGCCGCAACATGTACACCCTGACCTTCCGGGCCGGTTTCGAGCGCAACCGAACTGGACTTGAAGCCTTCGGTACTCACATTGGCGATATTATTAGCCGAGACTTCCTGAACGGTTCCCAGAGCGGACAAGGCCGAAATATTGGCGTCGGACATGTATAAAAACTCCCTTGCAGTCAGGGGAAGCAGCCATCATAAATATACGCCCTTTTACAGGACTCTGCAAATGTGGCTAATAAGTCATGGTTCCCGGCCAGGCCAAGATAAAACCGCCATCACCACCAAACAACTTCAAAGTCAATGTCTTCAACTCTTTACTCAAATCTTTTTGACCTGCGACCATGAAAGTAACGTTCTGCTGATGCTCCACGGTATCACCTCTCAATATGCCTCCACTTGATGAACCAAGCTTTGTAAAGCCTCCGGCCATCTCGATGACAGCCTTCTCAAAGGCAAGCACGGCATCCTCTGAACTGGAACCATCCGACAATGTTGCGGACACGACAACCATGTGCACGTAGGCGGGGGCTGGCTCCGAAGCAGACACATTGGGGACACAAGCCAGACTCAGGATCAGAGCTAACCAAATGAGAGAAAAACGTTTCATCATTCAATCCTCATCATTATATTTATTCAACATCCTGACTTTTCAAGGCAGCAAAGGCCGAATGATTGTGAATGGATTCAAAACTCTCCACTTCAGCCGTATACCAATCAACCTGCGGGTGATCGGCAAGCCCTTTGCCCACCGCGCGGACCACGTCCTCAACAAAAGTCGGATTGGCAAAAGATGATTCGGTGACGTACTTTTCATCCTCGCGTTTGAGCAGGGAATAAACAGGGCTGGACCCGGCTGATTCGCCAATCTCAATGAGATCTTCCAACCACAAAAATCCGTGAAAGCGAGTGCGGATACGAATCTCGGCGCGTTGGGAGTGTGCTCCTTGGTCAGAAATCGCCAGCGAACATGGACAGACGGTCATCACAGGTACATCCGCGCCCAATGTAAACCGCAACTTACCGTCCTTGAGGTAGCCATCCACACGACAGGTATAATCCATCAAGCAGGATGCCCCACTCTTGGGTGATTTACGACGCAAAAAATAGGGGAACACAAATCGAACATGCGCGCTTCGAGCCTGAAGCCGCACCACGATATCATCGAGCAAAGTCCGAAAGGAGGTATAATCGAGATCGCCGGACCAATGTTCCAACGCCTCGACAAAACGACTCATATGAGTACCTTTGAATTCGGCAGGCAGGTCCACGGACAATGAAACGTCGGCTACAGTGTGCTGTATGCCGGATTCCCGGTCCCGGACAATAATGGGCTGACGCAAACCTTTGACGCCCACCCGATCAATGGGCATGGCGATTTTGGCCTGCTGCTTCTGAACGTCTTCCATAAAGATAATGCCCCCAGACCCCCATCCCATCTCCTTTCCAGAACTTTTTGGTGCCGCTTCGCGGGGTGGAGAGGGGGAATGTTCTGTTCCACTCTTTTGTAAGAGGGGAAATTAAATATTTAGATCAAATCCTTACCGGTGGTTGTCAGCGCGAGATTGCCGTGCTTGACGCCCTTGGTAGAAATCAACTTTTGTCCCAAAGGCTTGATGATATCAGCATCACCCTTGAGAATGATAACCTCAAGGCAGTTGTGATGATCCAGGTGAACATGCAGACAGGACTGAATGACGTCGTGATGATCGTGCTGAATCTCGGTCAGTCGCTGGGACAGCCCGGATTTATGATGATCGTAGACCAGAGTCAATGTCCCGGCGAGATCTCCCTCTGCCTGTTCCCATTCCCGCTGCACCAACGTGTTACGGATAAGGTCACGAATAGCCTCGGACCGCGTCTGATAACTCCGCTCCTCGCAATGGCTATCAAACTTGTCCAGCAAATCCGAATCAAGCGAAACGCCAAATCGTATTGTCTTGCCCATGATTTCCTCCGATCAAATGATCGTAATTTCCCACAGATTCACTGTCGGGTTTTGGCCGCACAGGGCCACTTTTTCCACTGTCAGTTTTTCCGGAGCAAAACCCCGTTCTCGCAATTCATCCCAAACGGGACGCGAGACCGTGCGCACCGGCTCGCCGATCCATATTTTTCCGCCGGGTTTGAGCGCGTGGCGGAAAAGTTGAATCAATGGCTCAAAAAATCGTTTTTCATAAAGAACGTCGCCACCCCAGATGAAGTCGAATGACGCTGGTTGTACGGCAAGCTGCCGCCAGTCCATGACCATCCAAAGAGGTTGTGGAACGTTATTCAACTCAGCGTTATGGCGAGCAAAACGGACCGCAGGCCATTCGTAGTCAAATGCAACCACCTTGGCGCCGATGGAACTGGCGATCATACCGGTCAAGCCGAGACCGCAACCAAGATCAAGACATGCCTTGCCACGCAAACGATCCGCGTTGCGCTGGATGTGTCGCCCAAGCAGAACACTGGCGGGCCACACTTCGGCCCAATACGGCAATCGTTCGTCATCGCCGAGATCGGCCTCATCCATCTGGTCCCACAGGGCTTCCAGATCAGCGGCACGATCTAGATGCCAAAGAATCCCCTCCACTTCCACGTCAACACGGGAACCTGGATCAGGGAGAGTGAATTGTTCATTCAACGAAGTGATGCTCTTGTTTGTACTCATATGCAAAAGACAAGTTACAACCACTCAGTGGCATCGTCAACAGAATTAGTAACACCATTCACGCCTTTTTATAGAAAGTAGTGGTATATTCTGCTGCGCTTTTCTATTTCACAATGCATACAGAGTGTGTATGGAATTAAGACATGGTCACGAAAAAACACATGTATGAAGGATAAAAAATGAAGGTACTCACCCTCCTTGGAAGTGCACGAAAAGAAGGAAATACAGCGACAGTCCTCACGCTGGTGGAAAAAGAATTGCACTCGCTAAAGCACACCGTCGAACGAATCACACTCCATGACAAAAACATCAAAGGGTGTCTCGGGTGTCTCAAGTGTATGGCTTACTCCGATAAAACAGCATGCGTGCAGCATGATGATGCCAACGAAGTAATGAAAAAAATGGTTGAGGCAGATGTCATCCTTTTCACCACCCCAATCTACTTTTGGGGATTCTCGGCACAAATCAAGGCTCTCATTGATCGAAGCAACGCCTTTGTAACGCGGTGCTTCAAACCGGGTCACACATCACTTTTACAAGGGAAACGTATCGGATTACTGGCAACAGGTGCAGATTCTTTTGAAAATAATGCCGAAGGCCTTTTCACAGCCTTTGACCGATTTGCCGATTTTCTTTTAGCTGACAACACAGGCGCATTATATGTAGGAGACTGCCTTATCCCTGCTGATTTACCGAATAAAACGCCTGAAAAAGCACAAATTCTAGCACACTCACTTGTTAAGTAAAAAAATAAAAAACGACTAAAAACGTCAGCTTTTTGGCGATTTAGAGTTCTTGAACGGTAACAAAGAATAATAATGGCGAAAGCGTCATTTTTTTTACAATTTCCAAAGTATGAATCCCATGGTAAGGACAGCCATCTAAAAATGCTGCAAAGCCACTTTTCCAGAAAGGAGCACGATATGATTCCCACTGATCTCTTGTACGCCAAATCCCATGAATGGGTCATGGTTGAAGGCGACATTGCCACTGTCGGTATTTCTCACTTTGCCCAGGAACAGTTGGGCGACCTGACTTTTGTCGAACTGCCTGAAGTCGGCGACACCTTTGAAGCCGGTTCCGAAATGGGTTCTGTCGAATCCGTCAAGGCCGCCAGCGAAATCTACGCCCCGGTGACCGGTGAAGTCGTTGAAGTCAACGAAGCACTGGAAGACGCCCCCGAGAAAGTCAATGAAGAGCCGTACGGCGAAGGCTGGCTGCTCAAGTTTAAAATAAAAGGCGACCCTGAGGGGTTGCTGGACGCCGAGGCTTATACCTCGGTTGTCGAATCCGAAGCCCACTAACGGGAACTTTCAAGGCCGGGGCACACGCCTCGGCCTTCTTCTTTATCACCATTTATTACACCAGTAGGTAATACTATGCCGTATGTTCCTCATACTGAAGATGAAGTCCGGGAGATGCTCGCCACTATCGGCGTGAATTCCGTTGACGATCTCTTTGCCGAGATAACGGAAGACATGCGCCCCAAGAGCTTTGATCTGCCCGAAGGGTTGAGCGAAATGGAGGTCCTCTCCAAGCTTGAAACCATGGCCGCTAAAAATGCCACCGACAGAGTGAGCTTTTTGGGTGCCGGTTTCTACGACCATTACATCCCGGCGGCAGTGGACGCGCTGACCATGCGTGGTGAATTCTATACCGCGTACACGCCGTACCAGCCCGAAGCATCACAGGGTACGCTTCAGGCAATCTTCGAATACCAGACTGCCGTCACCCGACTGCTCGGTATGGAGTACGCCAACGCATCCGTCTATGACGGCGGCACCGCGCTCTACGAAGCCCTGATGATGGCTGTGCGTAAAACCAAACGGCGCAAAATCGTGGTATCCGAAGCATTGAACCCCATCTACAGGGTCATGCTCGACTCATACACGACCAACCTTGATGTCAAACTGGTCACCGTGCCACACAAAAATGGTATGACCGACATCGAAGGACTGAAGAGCGCCATTGACGACGACACCGCGGCCCTGCTGGTACAGAATCCGAACTTCTTCGGCTCCATCAACGACTTTACGAAACTGTGCGCAGCGGCCAAAAGCAAGAAAGCTGTGTCTATCATTTCCACCTACCCGGTACTCCAGACCCTGCTGAAAACACCCGGCGAAATGGGGGCGGATATTGCTGTTGCCGAAGGCCAATCCCTTGGCTTACCGCTCTCTTTCGGTGGCCCGTACCTCGGCATCATGACCTGCACCAAGAAAATGGTCCGCCAACTGCCTGGCCGCATGGTCGGCCGTACCAAGGACTCCGAAGGTCGCACCGGTTACGTGCTGACCCTTCAGGCTCGCGAGCAACACATTCGCCGCCAAAAAGCCACATCCAACATCTGCTCCAACCAATCCTTGTGCGCCCTGCGCGCATTAGTGCACATGTGCGCTCTGGGAGAATTGGGCATGAAACGGGCGGCACGGGTTTCTATCGAACGCGCTCACATCTGCGCAGAACGTCTCACTGCCATCGACGGTGTCAGCATGCTCACGCAGGGACCTTTCGGTAATGAATTTGCCATTTCCCTGCCCACAAACGCTTTTGATGCCATCGCCAAACTAACAGCCCGCGGCTTTGTCCCCGGCTTCCCGTTGGGTCGCTACTACGATGGTCTGGAAAACGGACTGCTGGTAGCATGTACCGAAAAAACCAGTGAAGAACAGATTGGCATCTTTGCCGAAATGCTCAAGGGAGCACTCAAATGAAGACCATATTCGAAAAATCCGTAGCCGGACGTGAAGGGTGCTGGCCCTGCGAAGGTATTGCCGAAGAAGCATACATTCCCTCTGAACTGTTGCGTGATGGCGACATCGGTCTGCCCTCTGCCAGTGAGTTAGACGTGGTCCGCCATTTCACCAAGCTCTCCCAACGCAACTACGGCGTGGACGGAAACTTCTATCCCTTGGGGTCATGTACCATGAAGTACAATCCCAAATTCACGGAAGTGGTTGCCGCCATGCCCGGATTCACCCGCCTGCATCCGGTTCTGCCTCAATTACAAGGCGCAGGAGGACTCTGTCAGGGAGCTCTTGAAGTCATGTACGAAACCGAGCATATGCTGGCTGAAATCACCGGCATGGCCGCCTACACCATGCACCCCATGGCCGGCGCCCACGGTGAATTGACCGGTGTCATGCTCATGGCAGCCTACCACAGGGACAAGGGCAACAAAAAAACAAAAATCATCATCCCCGACTCTGCCCACGGAACCAACCCTGCTTCCGCTGCTATTGCTGGTTACGAAATCGTCTCCATCGAATCCAAGGACGGCATCGTTGACCCCGAAGCTCTGGCCGCGGTGCTGGATGACGAAGTGGCCGGCATGATGATGACCTGCCCCAACACTTTGGGCCTTTTCGAAAAGCACCTGCCCGAAATCGTCAAGATGCTCAGAAAGGTTGACGCACTCCTCTACTACGATGGAGCAAACCTCAACGCCATCATGGGCAAAATGCGCGTGGGCGACGTTGGTTTCGACATTGTTCACTGGAACCTGCACAAGACCATGGCCACCCCGCACGGCGGCGGCGGTCCCGGTTCCGGTCCGGTCGGCGTCTCTGAACGACTGGTTCCCTTCCTGCCCATTTCCCGCGTGGCGAAGCAGGAGGACGGCCAATTCTTCCTTGATTACAATTACCCTAAATCCATCGGCTACGTCGCCCCGTTCTACGGCAACTTCGGCGTATATCTGAAGGCATATGCCTACATCCTGCGCCTTGGCGGTGTCGGTTTGACCCGCGCCTCTGAAAACGCAGTGCTGGCCGCAAACTACATGCGCAAACGTCTGGCCGACCACTTTGAGGTCCCTTACGACCGTATCTGCATGCATGAATTCGTTGCCAGCGCATCCCCACAGGCCAAGAAGGGCGTACGCGCTCTGGACTTCGCCAAGGGGCTACTCGACAAAGGACATCACGCACCGACCATATACTTCCCGCTCATCGTGCCGGAAGCAATCATGATCGAACCGACTGAAACCGAGAACAAGGCAACACTTGACGGGTTCATCGACGATCTTATCGAGTTGGCTGAACTGGTAGACACCAACCCCGAGGCCTTGACCTCCGCACCCGTGACCCTGCCCGTGACCCGACTGGATGAAACCACGGCCGCACGAGCCATGGAGCTTACTGATGACTTATGATCTCGTGGTAATCGGCTCAGGCCCCGGAGGGTTTGACTGCGCCGTTGAAGCCGCCGGTCTCGGCCTTTCGGTCGCGCTGGTGGAAAAAGATTTCCTGGGGGGCACCTGCCTGAACCGGGGATGCATCCCGACCAAGCTCTGGCTCGGCGCGACTTCTGCCATCGAGGAACTGCATAATCAGGCCAAGATGAAAATTGCGACCGGCGAAGTAAATATCGACTTCGCCGCGTTGCAGGGCCGAGTGCAAAAGCACCTGACCGGCACGCGAAAGGCCATGGGCATGCAGCTCAAAAAACTCGGCATTGACCTTGTCGAAGGACTTGGTTCGCTGTCCGGCAAAGGCGTCATTTCTGTCGCGACAGCTGATGGCGAGCAAAAAATTGAATACAAGAAACTGGTTGTCGCAACCGGTTCAAAGCCCATCTTCTTTCCGGGCCTTGAACCGGATAACGACTGCGTACTGGACTCGGACATGTTCCTTTCCATGGATACCATGCCCGAATCTCTCATTGTGGTTGGCGCTGGCTTCATCGGATTGGAAATGGCTCAGGTCGCCCACCGATTTGGCGCGAAAATCACCGTGGTGGATGCCATGGATCGCGTTGCTCCGTTGGAAGACCCGGAAGTTTCAAAGGCACTACGATCCACCTTCAAACGGTGGAAATGGGACATCCTGCTGGAAGAACGTGTTTCCGGCGTGCGCTCCGTGGACGGCAAGGCTTTACTGACCTTGGAATCCGGAGAACAGATCACGGCTGACAAGGCTTTGGTCGCAGTAGGACGTGGTCCCGTCACGCAAGGTATCGGCCTTGAAGAAGCGGGCATTGAGTTGCAATTTAACCAAATTCAGGTGGACGAGCACTTCATTGCCGCGCCAAACATCTACGCCATAGGTGATGCCAACGGTCAGATTCAATTGGCCCACGCAGCGGCACATCAGGCGCATTATGTCGCCGCACATGCTGCTGGCAAAATCGACACGCCCTACGCATCCGGCCCGGTGCCGAGTGTCTTGTACGGCGCCCCCGAAGCCATGCGTGTAGGAGCCATGGAGAACGAGGCCTTCCTGACCGATTTCGACACCTGCCAGACCTCTCGGGCGCAGTTGGCTGCCAATCCCATGGCACAGGCTCACGCCTTCACCCAAGGGTTCGTCAAAGTCGTCTGGTCAGGCGGAAAAGTTGTCGGCATCACCGCTGTCGGTCACGAAGTCTCCCGACTGACCACGGCGGCAACCATGATCGTCCAGCAAGGCTGGACTGCCGAAGACATACATTCCATCATCTTCTCACATCCATCTCTGGACGAAGCGCTGCTCATGGCTCTCAAGGCAGAACGAAAGGATATACAATGATTCTGGATACACTGGAAAATGCGGACCTCTACGCCAACCTTCATCCGGCCTTTGCAGCGGCATTTGCCCTGTTGCGCCGGGAAGATCTGGCTTCACTGCCAGAAGGACGTCATGACATCGACGGCGACGCCTCCTACGCATGGGTTGCTAAAGGCCCCGGGCGCAAGGCTGATAAGGCCGCCATCGAAACGCATGACACCCACATCGACATTCAATACGTGGTTGAAGGCGTGGACACCATGGGCTGGAAGGCTCGTAAAGACCTTGGCCCGAAAACCGCTGAATCCGATGATGCCAAGGATCTGGCCTTTTACGAGGATGCTCCCACGGTCTGTGCTGATGTCACCCCCGGCATGTTTGCCATCTTTTTCCCGGAAGATGCACACCTGCCCACGATTTCTGACGGCATGCTGCACAAAGTCATTGTCAAGATTGAAATCTAGAACAATCCACAACACCAAAACAAAACCGGGAAGCCCTGTAACAAAGGACTTCCCGGTTTTTCATTGTAATCAGACGACCGATGTCAACGCCGTGGGATCATAATCACCGATGGCTTCCAATCGAATGGCGGCCAACCGTCGCTTCTCCAACATCTGGACAACAGACTCCGGATTTGCCCCGAGCATGAACCCCGGTATGGACACCGTATTGGTAAAACGCAACCCCACCACGGAATACAAGATTTTGCCGAGCGCCGAAGGAAATTTAGCGCGCGCGGATTTATTGATTTCCACGCGCAACGTTCCCATAAAAGGCACTCGCCCTCGTTTAAAGCTCAAGACCTCGCCAAACCGAATCATGGCGTAGCCAAAAGGCGTATACACCGAAAAACGATCATCAAGTATCTTGATCATAGGCTGGTGCGTCATCACGGCAATACCATTGATTATGCACACCGCGAATCCCACCATACAAAGAGAATACACCGCCACTTTCGCATCAATAACGTTAATGAAATGGAATCCGGCCAAAGCCAGTCCCAGCCACAGGGTTGCACACGTGATGCACCCTCTGACACTCCGCCGATTAGGATAGATTTTGATTGGAACATACAGCATAGGTGTAACCTGTTTCGTAAAAGATTCTGCGAAACCAGGCACTCCTCCCGCGGATCGCAAAAACGACCCAAGCCCTGAACATTGTTAGCGGTCAATGCCGCGCCCCCCGCAGCACCACGCAAAAAGGCGGCGCACGCAAAAAGCGAGCACGAACTGAACGACTCTGATTAGGGATATAAACAGACATATCTGCTCCTCCGGGGTTCCGGAAAAGCAGCCTGAGCAAGTATGAAAACTATAGTGAAATTTTAGACCGAAGGCAAATCTTTAGTGAACGGCGCGACCTTCCGGCTCAATGGCAAAGAATCCACTCTCCTGCTGAGGCACTTCCAAAGCCATTAACGCTTCAATAGTCAGGTCAGGACCAACCCAAAGTTTGCCGGAAAGATTAAAGCCACGTGCCAACCGTTTTGCATGATCCAGCGCAATGGATATCTGTTGGAGATACATCTCTTTCGGGAAGACGAACTCCGCATCGTGCGCCCATTCCGGTCTGGGTTCATCGGGAGGCCATGAGATAGGATTTTTGAGCCGCCACACAACTGTTTCCGGGGTATGAGAAACATTGACGCCCTCATTAATTCCTTGGCAGGCAGGATTACCACAATCACAGGTATAAATAAAAAATTCACCAGACACGGCAGCTGAGGTGACTAGATTTACAGGATCGACATAGACGCCGACCTCATGCAAATACTGCCCGTCCACGGACAGGTTAAAGTCGAGATACCCATCCTCGGGATGCTTCTCATCCAAAGACAGGGTCACGGATATCCTTATCTCACTCATACTCGTCATTCCTCAAAATTCATTTCGACCAGCACGGCCGATGAGCGGGATTTAGCACAAACCCTTTCGCCCCTCAACGAAAACCGAATCACCGTCCCCCGGCAAGTTCCGCTTTAACAATGGCTGAATTATAGGCCCCGTTAATCGCGGATTCCGTCAACGTTCCGGCCAGTTTCTGCTCCCGGCCCGACGTCAACACAGGCACCTGGGACACCCCTCTGTCCGTGATCTTATCCAAGGCTTCCTGCAATGTGTCGTCCGTGGTCACAGTAACCAAATCACGAGTGGCGAGATCATGGGCGATAACCAATTCAAGCAGCCCCTCTTCATTCAGGACCGTCCGAATGTCGCGAAACGAAATAATACCAGTCAATCGCCCTTCTCCATCCACAACGTGCAAATAGGGTGCGTTCTCGGTCTTGAAAGTCCAAATAATCTGGGACAGGGGGGCCGACGCCGGAATAGTCACGAACTCGTGTGTCATGACCTCTTTCACCACTATATGATCGAGAAGGTGCCTTTCTCGACCAGCCTCGATATCAATGCCACGCCGAAGCAACTTGGTCGTATAAATAGATGCGCGCTCAATGGTGGAATTCATGACTGTGGCCGTAATGCAGGTCAGCATAAGTGGGAGGATAATCGAATAATCCGAGGTCATTTCAAAAATAATCAAAATAGCGGTAATAGGCGCATAGGTTGTTCCCGCCACAACGCCGCCCATGGCAACAAGAGCGTACGCGCCGGGCATGGCCGTATGTGCAGGAAACAGGAAATGAACCACAAATCCAAAGGCCCCGCCGGTCATACACCCAAGAAACAATGAAGGAGCGAAAATACCACCCGACCCGCCGGACCCCAATGTGATTGATGAGGCCAATATCTTCACGAAAATCAACACAAACAGCAGTTGAAATTCCATTTGATTGACCAGAGCCATATTCATGGCCCCATATCCCACGCCAAAAACCTGCGGAAATACGGCAAAAACACCGCCGAGCAATGCTCCACCGATAGCGGGTTTGATCCATTCGGGAATGGACATGGCGTCAAATCCATCCTCGAACCAATATAAGATTTTGGTAAACGACAAACCGACAAGCCCCGAAACAACACCGAGCACGGGATAAAACAAATATTCCCACAAAGTGACAATGGAATATTCCGGAATGTCAAAATGAGGGAAATCACCAAAATAATATCTGGAGATGGCTGTGGCTGTGACCGACGACAAAACCACCGGAGAAAACTGCATGACCCCGAAATCGCCAATGATAATCTCAAGAGCGAACAACACACCAGCAATGGGCGCGTTGAAGGTTGCTGCGATACCTGCTGCCGCACCACACCCAACCATTGTTTTCATATGCACACTGGGTGTCTTGAACATCTGACCAATCGAAGACCCGATGGATGCACCTATCTGTACCATAGGACCTTCTCGGCCCACGGAACCACCTGAACCAATGGTCACGGCTGAAGCAAATATCTTGGCCGCTGCGACCCGTTTTCGAATCCGCCCACCTCGAAGAGCAATGGCCTGCATAACTTCAGGGACACCGTGCCCCTTTGCCTCTGCGGCAAAATTAGTGACGACAAGTCCGACGACGAGGCCACCAGCGGCAGGCATGACAATTTTCACCCAAACTGGAATGGTCTTCGCAAAGGTCATGAAATCATTGGTGTCCTGATAAAACACCCATTGCATGAATTTGAGGACGAACTTAAAAAGGACTGCGCCGTACCCGGCGAGCACGCCAATAAGTATGGCGAGAAGAAGATACCTGATATTCGGTCTTTTCAATTTCTGAAAGAGCGGTTCACCTCGTTCTGCAGGCATTAAGTCTCCAGTGTTCGCGTTATCATGAGGTGTTGACAAAGCATGCGCCGTATATACTTCAAGTTGATTGATATATAACCTGACTTGCCTCCCAAGTGCAACGCATAGTCGTAAAACTTGAGAGGAATCAAGAAAAGAGGTAATCAGAGCCTCCTCGCAACAATGACACACTTTCAGGAGAAAGATACATGCCCAAATTCGACATAACGCCCCTGACCCCACAGCCGGAATTCGACATGATGTATTTCATGGAAGTGGCTGGAGAAACCCGCATCGAAGGTGACATTCTTGAAGACTTCGAAACCTTCTGGGACAAATGGGCCGCAGAAAGCCTCAAAGCGTACGAATTGTCCAACTCCGAAGGGGAAGGCAAATTCATTCTCATCTTTCTCGACGAAGCTGTGGAAGATAACATCGAAGGAATCTGGCAGGACTCCCCCACTCACGGCCTGCTCTTTCATGCACTGGCTATCACCATGGTCATGAGTTCCGCTCAAGGATTCATCCCCGAATTACAGACCGGCAAATGTGCCCCGTTGCCCCGTCCGGGCGAAGGCGTTCTCGGCGCATTCAAGGAACTTGGTCTGACCTGGAATGATGAAGGCACGGTCAATCGCAAATATGCTGTCCTCACTCCATACCCATATGCAGGTGGATGTGAAGTCTGCTACATGAGCGACACCTGTCCCAAAAGCACTGTAAAAAAGTAGAAGTCATGAAATTCACGGTTAAAGACGTTCTCAGCATTCAAGTCGCGCCAGCCCTTGGCTGTACCGAGCCGGTCGCCATTGCTCTTGGCGCGGCCTCTGCTATGTCCCTGCTTCCGTCCAAGGATTTTGATTCCCTCGAAATCGCCGTGGACCCCAATGTATATAAAAACGGTCTGGCCGTTTTAATCCCGGGAGCCAAAGGTCTTTCCGGCCTGGATATGGCAGCGGCTCTCGGTGCTGTCGGCGGCGACCCTGCTTTGCGTTTGGAAGTGCTGCAACCGATCAACGACGAATTCGTGGCCGGTGCAAAAAAAGCCATTGCCGACAACAAGGTAACCGTCACCCTGCTCAAAGATCAGCAGGGGTTACTTATTCGCACCAAAGCGATATCCGGCAGCGACGTTGCCGAATCCGTCATTGAAGGATTGCACGACAATATCACGTTGTTAACCCTCAATGGCAATCCTGTTGAAAGCCCACTCATCGAAGTTCGTCCCGAAGGCACTCCATCGCCCGTGGCCGCCATGGAAAAATGGCTCAAGGGTCTGTCTCTCAATGACCTCATTGCTTTGACCGATCAGCTGGATGATGACGATTTCACTTTTCTTCAGGAAGGCGTGGACGTCAACATGCGTCTAGCCGAACAAGGCCTCAAGTATGGTCTTGGTCTCGGTGTAGGCAAAACTCTGGAACGTCTTGTGCGTCAGGGACTCATCAAAAAAGACATGATGCTGGCTGCACGAATTCTCGCTTCCGGGGCTGCTGACGCCCGCATGTCCGGTGCTCCCTTGCCCGCCATGAGTTCTGCCGGGTCCGGCAACCACGGCCTGACTGCCATCCTGCCCATCTGGGCCATTAAGGATTATGTAGACGATATCGAGACCAAATCAGTACTGGAAGCCATAGCCCTGTCTCATATCGTCACGGCCTACGTCAAAGCACATACTGGCCGATTGTCCGCCATCTGCGGCTGTTCAGTAGCCGCAGGAGCCGGAGCGACCGCTGGCATCACCTTCCTTCTCGGCGGAGACGCTAAGCATATTGCCGGGGCTATCAAAAATCTCCTTGAAGACTTAGCAGGCATCATCTGTGACGGAGCCAAAACCGGGTGTGCACTCAAACTCGCCACGGCCGCTGGCACCGCTGTCCAAGCCGCATTATTCTCACTCCAAGGTGTCAACGTGCACCACACGGACGGCATCATAGGCCAATCGCCCGAGGACACCATGCGCAACGTAGGCACATTGGCCGTGGACGGCATGATCCAAACCGACAAAACCATTTTAGCTATCATGTTGGAGAAACAGTTCAGCGACGTATAAACCTCGCGAGCCCTTTTCGGGAAGACCAAGGCTTTGTTCTGGCCCTGAATTCCATAGGAATCAAAAAAACGAAAAACTCCCCAACGCACGCTGTGATGTTGGAGAGTTTTTCGTTTTTTGAATCGAAGGTAGCGTTCAAAATGTCGTTAATAATAGGCAAGGGCTTGTGGTGGTGTTTTGTCAGTGAAAAATTCCTCAATGCGCGGTTTGTCTTCTTCACTTATTTTAAGATCGGAAACGGTCAGGATGGAGGAATAACCACCGTAGGTTTTGACAGCACGATCGATAAAATCTGCGTCAACGAATGCCCCTTTGATGGTAACGCCTCTACCACCCCAAGACACAGTTAAAGGCAAAAGCGGATTGCGGTCTGGGGCTTTGGTGACAAGATTTCCGGTTTTGACGAGCGCTTCAAGGACCTGGTCCGGGAACATGCCACCCTGTCGGCCCAAGGTTTCAAGAAAAGCGGGCATGACTGCGAGGTAATAATGTTGATCGATTTTACAGGCAATGGACTTGCCCGGCATATTCAGCATCCACGGTTCTTCCGTAAACCCCTTGCCCAATGTCTGCTGAAGCCGTTCAACAATTTCGGTGTAATCCTTCAATGGCATAGTCACTCCCTGTGTTCACCGTTCACAAAGAAAAACGCCCCGGAAAGTCCGAGGCGTTCATGATAGCTAATTAAGTCGTTTCTGAAATCGTTGTAGATAGCGAGTCGTCAAGATCCCGTCCACCTTGTCCACAATGGCTTCGATCTTGGCTTTATCCCCAACTTCCGGTTCCAGCTTTGCCAATCGGGCCGGAATGATTCGTTCGCAAAACTCACTACGTCCGTATGTATTCAAATTAACATGAATTTCTTCACTCACAGCATAACAGGTCACGACCTTTGATGCATAAAAATTTTCATATGCTGTTGCAGCATCACCGACTTTTTCCGCGCACTGCCCCTTGAGGAAATAGGCATACGCCAAATCCATAAGGTGATCCGGGGCGGCTATGGTCGAATCCAGATACATCTCGGCACCAGCGCAATCGCCTTTCTTGATAAGGGCATACCCGGCATCGAGATCATTCTTCTGCGCTCCACACGCAGCCAGCATGAACGTCATGGTTACCACCATCAATGCACACATGATTTTCTTCATCTCATTTATCCTCACAAAAAAAGATTTTTCTCATCGTGTCGGAATAACTAGCGCAACATAGGCTTAAAGTCCAGACACCTATATGGAAATGACCAACGGCACCACGACTGGATCACGACCCAGAACCTTTCTGAAGAAACGACGCAGGGCGGAACGGATACGTTCCTTGAGCTTGGCTGTATCCCCCGGAGCAATATTTTCATGCACATCAAAAATGATACACTTGGCGTCCTCAAGAAGGTGCATATACTGTTGCTCGAACACAAACCCCTTACTCATAATATCCGGCCCCATGGAAATTTCACCGGTGGCTTCATCCACCACCATCACCACAATAACCATGCCTTCTCCGGCCAGAAGTTGACGCTCCTTGAGTACACTCTGCCCCACGTCGCCAACGCCCTTGCCGTCCACTAAAATTTTCTCAGCTGATATCCGAGGTTCAAATACCATTGAACCATCTTCAAAGAACGTCAAAGGCTGGCCGTTTTCCACGACCATGGACTTCTCATCCGTCACGCCACATTCCACGGCCAACCGACGATGTTTGACCAAATGACGATATTCGCCATGCACAGGGATAAAGTATTCAGGCCGTACAGTCTCCAGCATAAGGGTCAACTCACCGGCATGCGCATGGCCCGATGCATGGATACCGTGCATCTTCTCATACAGGACCTCGGCTCCAAGTCGGTACAAATTATTGATAACCCGATTGATCGCCTTGACATTGCCCGGGATAAATCGAGAAGAAAGAACCACAAGATCATCAGGCTTCACAGACAACTGACGATGTTCCCCCATGGCCATACGGGAAAGTGCGGCCAGCGGTTCCCCCTGCGACCCGGTAACGAGCAATACAAGTTCAGAATCGCCGTACTCATCAAGACGATCCAAATCTATAAGCGTCCGTTTAGGGACCTTCAGATATCCCAGATCTCGCGCCAATTCGATATTACGATGCAATGACTTGCCAGAGACAGCCACCTTGCGGCCCTCTGCGTCTGCCAGATCAAAAACTTCCTGCATTCGTTGAATATGGCTGGAAAAAAGCGAAACAAGAATGCGCCCTTTGGCCTTGGAAAAAATTTCGCGCAACGAAACCTTAATCTCACGCTCTGTCAGGGCAAATCCTTCGGTCTCCACGTTGGTGGAGTCTGACAACATAAGAAGAACGCCATCTTCGGAGAACTTACGGAATGCCGCCAAGTCTGTCGCATGCCCACCTAAAGGATTCCGGTCGATCTTGAAATCACCGGTATGGACAACCCGCCCGACTGGAGTCTCAATACCCAACCCGAATCCTTCAATGATGGAATGACAGACCGGAATAAAATTGAATCGAAAATCACCCAACAAAACACGATCATAAGGTCTGACAGGTCGCAGGTCCGCCCAACGATCCAGATCATGTTCCTTGAGTTTATTCTCGACCAGACCAAGAGTAAATTCGGAACCGTAAACAGGCACGTCCACGTTCTGAAGCAACCACGGCAGTGCGCCGATGTGATCCTCATGGCCATGAGTCAACACGATACCATGCAAAATACGTTTATTCTTGAGCACGTAGTCGAAACAAGGAATAACCACGTCTACGCCAAAATGATAATCTTCGGGAAACATAAGGCCACAATCTACCATAACCATGGATGATTGCGTCCTATATAGCATGCAGTTCATGCCAATTTCACCAAGCCCCCCAAGAGGATATAAACTCAGAGCGGGTGCAGGTGTGGTAGTCGGTACGTCTCCCATAATCTATCCTTGCGCCAACAGTTCCTTGTATGCCGCGCTCATCTTCGCGCGCAGATCGTCCTTGAACTTTTCACGATCCTTGATGGTGTATTCAGACGGGTCGATGACAGGCAGAGCCTTCACCCGAACCACAGGCCGATTGTCAATAACCATTTGCCCTTTACCCATGACAAGCCCTGTATTGGTCATGACAATAGGCACCACGGGCAAACCGGATTTAAGAGCGATAATCATGCCGCCAATCTTGAATTCCATAAGCTCTTCAAGATGCAGGTTCCGTGTCCCTTCCGGAAATATTACCGGAGAAACGCCATTTTTGGCTGTCTCCACGGCCTCGTTCAAGGACTTCATGGCTGCACGACGATTTTCGCGATCAACGCAGATGTGTCCGGCATGAGCCAATGCCTTACCATAAATGGGAATTTCAAAAAGGCTTTTCTTGGCAACAAAACGAATACGATTGCCTTTGAGGACATCAAACAACACTGGGATATCGAGATTTGATTGATGATTACAGATGAAAACGTAATGACCTGTTGGGTCTACTTCACCCATATCAGCTTCAATCTTGATACCGGACAGATTGACAGCGGCACGCCCCCAGGCCAACCCCCACCGATCCAACTCCTCAGGAGGAGCATTCACAGCATCAACTTTCATTGACTTCCAGCTATAATAGACAGTTACAATCCACAGATTGAGAACAAAAAATATACGTCGAAACATGGCTTTCCTTATTGTTTAACTCACAAGTGAGTAAACCAATTCGCCCCATCAAACAAGTGAAAGAAAAGGGCGGCAGGTTCCCCCACCGCCCATTCATTATCATTTGGTTGAAACCTAATCTGCGTCGTCCGCCTTCTTATTGGCGGCAATGACCTTCTCGGTTTCCTGAGGCGGGCATTCTTCATAGGAAGCAAATTCCATGAAGAAGGTACCCTGTCCACCGGTCATGGAATTCAAGTCCGGGGCGTACTTGAGCATTTCAGCCATAGGCACATGTGCTTTAACCTCAGTCAGGCCTGCCTGAGAATCAGACCCCAGCACCTTGCCTCGACGAGAGGAAAGGTCGCCAATAACGTCACCCATAAATGAATCAGGTACGGCCACGGTCACAAGCATGACCGGTTCCAACAAGGCCATCTTGGCCTTTTCGCAGGCCTTTTTGAAAGCAATGGAACCAGCCACCTTAAATGCCATCTCCGAGGAGTCAACGTTATGGTAACTGCCGTCATACAACGTCACCTGGAAATCAATGACCGGGTAACCAGCCAAAACTCCACGTGCGGCAACTTCCTGAACGCCCTTGTCAACAGCAGGAATAAACTGACGGGGGATGGAACCACCGACAATCTTGTCTTCAAACTCATACCCCGCGCCAGAAACCTTGGGAGTCACATTGATCCAGCAGTCACCAAACTGGCCACGACCACCGGACTGTTTCTTATGACGACCCTGCACTTCCTTGGCACCGGTCTTGAAAGTTTCACGGTACGGAACCTTGGGTGTTTTCAGTACGATATCAGCTTTGTAACGACGTCTGGCTTTCTCAACCGAGATTTCAATATGATTCTGTCCCATGCCTGACAACAGGATGTCGCCGGACTCTTCGTCACGAGCCAAAGTCAGGGTGATATCTTCTTCAAGCAGCTTGGCAACCGCAGAGTAAACCTTATCTTCGTCACCCTTCTCGGCCGGAGCCAAAGCGAAGGTGATCAGTTGCGGGGCGATTTCAGGCTTGATCAGCTTGAACTCATCTTTTTCAACCAAGGTGTCACCAGTATGCGTATTCTTGAGCTTTGCCAGTACAGCAATAGAACCGGGACCCATGGGATTCTTTACCTGAGCCTGTTCCTTGCCGTTCATGACTAACAACTGCCCCACACGCTCTTTTTCACCATTGGAGGCGTTGAGCAAATGGGAATCAGACTTAAGTTCACCGGACAAAACGCGAACTACAGTAAGCTGGCCAGCAAAAGGATCAGCCTGTGTCTTGAATACGAAACAAGCAAGCGGTTCATCCGGAGAACTGGCTCGTTCGTCTTCTTCGCCTTCCCAAACGGGATGAGTCAAAGGACCGGGCAACAGACTTTGTACTGTATCCAGAATCATCTGACCACCCTGACAATTCAAAGCAGCGGAAACAACCACGGGGACGAGTTCGCCAGAAGCAACGCCGCCCTGTAACCCCTTGGTGATATCTTCGGGAGACAATTCTCCGTCTTCAAAATATTTTTCCATGAGATCTTCATCGCTTTCTGCGATGTTCTCAATCATGGTTTCACGCAACATTTCGACTTCGTCAGCGATATCACCGGGGATATCACCTTCATTGATTGCGCCATCTGCGCCAAACATCAGGGCCTTGCCGGACATCATGTCCACTACGCCCTTAAAATCTTCTTTGGAGCCAATGGGATAGTACAACAATGCAGGACGAGCACCAAGAGCTTCGGAAATACCGTTGAATGCCGTATCGAATTCGGCCCGATCACGATCCATCTTATTAATGACGATCATGGAAGGCAGCCCCTTCTCCTGAACCTGAGCCCAAATTTTGCGAGTCAGCGGTTTCACGCCATCAACGGCGTCAATAACCATGACCACACCATCAGCAGCGGTCAGGCTGTAGGAAAGATCACCTGCGAAGTTGGAATCACCGGGAGTGTCGATGAGAAAATGATCGTTCTTTTTCCACTTATAGCTGGCGAAACCAGGCTGCACAGAACCTCGACGCTTGATTTCCTCGGGTTCGTAATCGAGAACGGTATTTCCGTCTTCGACCTTGCCGAGGCGGTTTACAACTCCGGCATTGAAAAGCAACATCTCGGCGACGGAAGTTTTCCCGCTACCGCCATGACCGACGAGTGCATAAGTTCTTTGAGTTTTCAAATCAGGCATACTTCACTCCACGTACTTTTTTCAGGTTATCCCTATTGTCTCGGAAGCCTTTGGCTCCCGTGAGAATCACAGCACTTGGTTTTTCACAGGTTTAGTCCTATAGGAAGACCAACACGAGCTTGTCAAGTTACTACGCTATGAGCATCAACGACATATCCATCAATAATTGTTGAATATTTTTGATAGACGCTTGTGATTTCAACACAGATCAAACGTAATTGCAACCAGTTACCTCATTTTAGACAGAAACTTTCAGGAGTGGATTTTGCATATATCCAACGAAATATTCACAGCCCATGCCGACAGCATAAACAATTCAGGCGCACATCTGTTCTGGGCCGACAACCCGGACCAATTACTGACAGACTCTATCGAAGAATTTGGCCAATCCGCTCCGGTGCTGGTTCATGAATCAAAAAACGGTCTGAATCTTGTCGCAGGAAACGCACGCCTGAGCGTTCTTCACAACCTTGGTCGCCCGGTTCTTGCCCGGATAGTTGAAGACATGAATGAGGTTGATAAGGGGTTGCTCTATCTAACCGACAACCTGCAACGCCCCATGGACGACGGGATGCGCCTCAAGGCTCTTGAATTTTTCGCCCCACTCATGGACGAAAAAACACTTAAGTCGAACATTCTGCCCCGTCTTGGCTTAAAGCCAAAATCCAAAGACGCCAAGCTCCTGACAGGCTGGCTCTCTATGGATCAAACATGGCGCAACCTGCTCAAAAAAGGCAATATTCCTCTAGCTTCAGCCACGCCTCTTTCTCGTATGACCGATGAAGATCGTCAGGCCATAGAGCCGCTGTTCACCGGGTTTTCATGGTCTCGCTCCAATGCCGTCAACATCCTGAACTGGCTTTTCGAAACCGCCAAGATGAACGATCAATCCGTACAGGAAGTCATGCACACCGCAGGCATAGTCAAGATCCTTTCGCAGGGACTTTCTCCTAAGGACTCCATTGCACGCCTTACCAATGCGGCCCGACTGGCCCGCTATCCTGAGCTGACCAAACTTCAAGAACGATTCACAGCCGCTGCCGGAGAAATTACAACCGGAACCCGCTGGCGTATGGTTCAACCCAATAATTTCGAAACCGGAGGAGCTGAATTGACTGTCCAAATCAAGGACACTGAACAGCTCAAACGGGCAGTTGCAGAAATGACGGACCTCGCGAACGCCCCTGCATGGGAAAAGCTTTGGAAGCTGGGAAGTGGCAATGATTAAACAACTCCCCTCCCACCTTCGGAAAATCGGCCATGTGTTCGTTGATGAATCCATGCAGGATTCACCCATCGCGAATCGAGTACGCGACAAACTGACCGGAACCGATCAGGCAAACATTCCGTGGACTGTCGTTCCGCCGGAACAGGATCGTGTTGAATTTGATGAAGGCGACACACAGGCGTTATATCTCAAAGAATACAAGGGTAAATTCCTCAGATTCTGCCCCGGAACACGCGCCTATCACTGCTGTGGTTATCGTATCATTCACATCGGCGAGAACTGTCCCATGGCCTGCTCATACTGTATTTTGCAGGCATACTTTCAGGATCGCGTATTAAAAATCTGGGCTAATCAAGATGCCCTGTTCAACGAATTAGGCAACGCCTTCGGAGCAGACCCGAACACCCGTTACCGTGTGGGTACCGGCGAATTTACTGACTCTTTGGCCTTGGAGCACCTGACCGGCTATTCCAAAAATCTCATCGGATTTCTCCAGGATTACGACAACGTCGTGCTGGAATTGAAATCCAAAGTCGTGGATTTGACATGGATGGAAGCAACCTCTCGTACAGATCGCGTTCTTCCGGCATGGTCACTCAACGCGCCATTTATCAATGAACATGAAGAATTCGACGTTTCCACGCTGAAAGAACGCCTTGAAGCGGCCCGTACCTGTTCCGAAGCCGGATTCAAGGTCTGTCTCCATTTCGACCCGATCATCCACTATCCCGGCTGGCGCGAAGGCTACGCCGAAATCATCGACATGATCTTTGATTATGTGCGTCCCGAAAATATTGCATACATGTCTCTTGGTTCATTCCGGTGCATGCCACAGCTCAACCCGATCATTGCGGACAAATTCCCAGACACAACATATATCTATAATGAATTCATCCCCGGTCTTGACGGCAAAGCGCGGCTACTTCGTCCTCTACGCGTTGAACAGTTCACCTTCATGGTCGACCGCCTGCGCAAACACGGCATGGACAAGCAACTTTACTTCTGTATGGAATCCACTGAAGTCTGGAACGAAGTATTCGGATACGCCCCCAAGGATTTCGGAGGATTGGGCAACCGTTTGATGGCACAGGCATTTGGAGAATAATCGCCATACCATTCAATTGTATTGTGCATTTTCCTCTTGCCAACCATAATATATTGGGCTAAATACCCCCGACTTCAAATTCACACATCCTGCCCATAACTCCGGGTGGTCCGTGATGTCACGGACTCCTTAATGGACTGCAGGATGGACGAAAAACCCAGGAGATTATCATGGCTTACGTAACTATGAAGCAGATGCTGGAGACCGGCGTCCACTTCGGCCACCAGACCCGCCGTTGGAACCCCAAAATGCGCCCTTACATCTTCGGCGCCCGTAACGGCATTCACATCATGGATCTGCAGCAGACCGTCAAAATGTTTGCTACCGCTCATGACTTCATCGTCGACACCGTTGCCAAAGGCGGCAAAGTGCTGTTCATCGGCACCAAGCGTCAGGCTCAGGAATCCGTCAAAGCGGAAGCCGAACGTGCCGGCATGTTCTTCGTCACCCATCGCTGGATGGGCGGCACCCTGACCAACTTCCAGACCATCAAACGTTCCATCGATCGCCTCAAGAACCTTGAGCAGATGTTCGAAGACGGTTCCATCTCCCGCTACACCAAGAAAGAAGCAGTAGGCATGAACCGTGAGGTCAAAAAGCTGAACCTGGCTCTGGGTGGTATCAAGGACCTGAACGAAGCTCCCCGTGCTGCTTTCGTCATCGATCCCAAGCGCGAACAGATCGCCATTCAAGAATGCCGCAAGCTCGGTATCCCCGTTGTAGCCGTTGTCGACTCCAACTGCGATCCCGACATGGTTGATTACATCATCCCCGGTAACGACGACGCTATCCGTGCTATCAAGCTGTTTGCCACTCACATGGCCGATGCCTGTCTCGAAGGCGCAGCCATGCAGAAGGATTACACTGCAAAAGCTGAAGCTGAAGCCAAAGCTGCCAAGGCTGCCAAAGCCGCCGAGGCTCCCAAGGAAGAAGCCAAGAAAGATGGCCCCAAGGTAGAAAAAAAGAAGAAAGCTGCTCCTAAGAAAGAAGCTAAAACCGAAGAGAAGGCCGAAGCCCCTGCTGAGGCTCCTGCGGAGGAGAAATAATAATGGCTATCACTGCTGCACAAGTTAAAGGACTGCGCGAAAAGACCGGCGCAGGCATGATGGATTGCAAAAAAGCCCTGGTTGAGTCCGGTGGCGACGAAGAAAAAGCAGTCATGTACCTTCGCGAGAAGGGTCTGTCCAAAGCCGCCAAGAAGGCTGGACGTGCCACTTCCGAAGGTCTGGTTACTCCTTATATCTCTGAAGATGGCAAAACTGCCGTCATCGCCGAATTGCTCTGCGAAACTGACTTTGTTGCCAAGGGTGACGATTTCAAATCCTTCGCAACAGCGCTGTCCGAAAAAATCGCTGGTCTGGATGTGACCACTGGCGCAGCAGACGATCTGCCCGCTGAAGTGGCTGACGTCACCGACCTCATCGCCAAACTTGGCGAGAACATGGGTGTTGGCCGCTTTGCCAAAATCACCACCGAAGGCGTGCTGGGCATCTACCTGCACTCTAACAACAAGCTCGCCGCTGTCGTCGAGCTGACCGGTACTGACGATGCAGACATGGCCAAAGACATTGCCATGCACGTAGCCGCCATGAACCCTGCCTGCAAAACTTCTGATGAGCTTCCTCAGGATGTCCTGGAAAAGGAAAAAGCTCTCTACCTGAAGCAGGCCATGGACGAAGGCAAGCCCGAAAACATCGCCGAAAAGATCGTCACTGGTCGTCTGAACAAGTTCTACAAAGAAGTCTGCCTCGTAGAGCAGGCCTTCATCAAGGACGACAAGCAGACCATCAAGCAGATCCTTGGTGACGCCACCGTCGCCAGCTTCCAGCGACTCGCCCTTGGAGAAAAGGCCGAGTAGTTGATGCTCTAAAAAAATGAAAACGGGCCGCACGGCCCGTTTTTTTTGTCTGAAAAACATGCTATCGCCTTTGGGCGAGACTATTTTATGAACTTTCCATACATGAAGAGGTAACAATGGAAAAAGCGCGGTACTCGCGAATTCTTCTGAAACTCAGTGGCGAAGCTCTGGCCGGGGATCAACAATTCGGTATTCAGCCGGAGGCCATCGGTCAGTTTGCCAAGGAAATTGCCGAAGTGGCATCCACAGGGCTCCAGATCGCACTCGTCATCGGCGGTGGAAACATCTTCCGCGGTATGGCAGCCAGTGCCAAGGGCATGGACCGCGCTCAGGGTGATTACATGGGAATGCTCGCCACGATTATGAACGCTCTGGCCGTACAGGACGCTCTGGAAAAGAACGGTTGCGACACCCGTGTCATGACCGCCCTCTCCATGGCGGACGTAGCCGAGCCGTATATTCGCAGACGCGCACTCCGGCACATGGACAAAGGCCGCGTGGTCATCTGTGCAGCCGGAACCGGCAACCCCTACTTCACCACTGATTCTGCAGCTGCTTTGCGCGCTCTTGAACTCAAGTGCGACGCCATTTTCAAAGCCACCAAAGTGGACGGCGTATACGACAAAGACCCCGCCCAATTTGATGACGCGGTCAAGTATGAAACAGTCTCGTACATGGAGACCCTGGAAAAACGGCTTGGCGTCATGGACTCCACCGCCATTTCCATGGCTCGCGATAACGACCTGCCGATCATTGTTTTCAATCTTCATACTGAAGGCAACATCCGCAGGGCCGCCAACGGCGAAAACATAGGAACGACTGTCCAAGGAGACTAAGATGCAATCCGTACTAGACGATGGGAAAAAAAGGATGGCCGGGGCCATAGCAGCCCTTGACAAGGAATTCAGCAAGCTGCGCACAGGCCGTGCAACCACAGCTCTGGTAGACGGGATTGTCGTAGATTACTACGGCACCCCTACACCCATCAACCAACTTTCCTCGGTGTCCGTCCCCGACTCCAAGACCCTCACCATTCAGCCTTGGGACAAGGGAGCATTCGGGGCGGTTGAAAAAGCCATTCAAAGTTCTGACCTCGGCCTCAATCCGGTCAACGACGGAAAAATCATCCGTATCAGCATTCCGCCCTTGACCGAGGAACGCCGCAAAGAGCTGGTCAAAGTCGCCAAAAAATATTCGGAAGATGCCAAGATCGCCATCCGCAATGTGCGTCGCGACATGAACGACGTGCTCAAGAAGATGGAAAAAGACAAAGACATCAGCGAAGACGACAAAAAGAACGGCGAAACCAATGTCCAGAAAATGACGGATGATTTCGTCAAACAGACTGATGAAGTCCTTGCTGGAAAAGAAAAGGAAATCCTTGAGATCTAGTAGGACATTCACTTGAATAACGTACATATTCCCGCTCATATAGCCATCATTATGGATGGCAATGGCAGGTGGGCCAAACAGCGCGGACTGAATCGGACCGACGGTCATAAAGCCGGAACCGAGGCAGTTCGCGCCGTGGTCACCCGTTGCCGAGAGCTTGGCGTGAAGCACCTCACGCTCTACACCTTTTCCAAAGAAAATTGGTCGCGCCCGAAAGCCGAGATCAAGACCCTGTTCGAACTGTTGACTTCTTTCCTGACCAAAGAAGAAAAGAGCCTCAAGGAACAGGGAATTCGACTCAAGGTACTGGGTGAACTTGACGATATGCCATTAACAGTACGTCAACTGCTTAAGCACGTCATACGCCAGACCAAAAACTGTACGAACATAACCTTGAATCTCGCCCTGAATTATTCAGGAAGAGAAGATATCCTTCGAGCAACACGCGCAATGGTCTCTAAAGGAGTATCTCCCGACGCCATTACCGAAGAAGGTTTTGCCGATGAATTATGGACTGCGGGCCAACCTGATCCTGATTTAATTATACGCACCAGCGGCGAACTCCGGCTGTCCAATTATCTTTTGTTCCAGTGTGCCTATTCGGAACTTTACTTTACAGATATTTACTGGCCGGATTTTACCCCGGATGAATTGGACAAAGCCATTAATGAGCTGAATCACCGACAACGCCGTTTTGGCAAAACATCGGAACAACTCGCCGACCAATAGTTCATTTTAGAGTATCAATGATTGTTTTACTTGACTTATTGCCCCCGTCTTTCAAATAGCGTAGATAAGCAGAACTCGCATTCAACGCGGCAACACATGTAACCATTGAAATCATTTATGGATATCTCCCCACACAAACAACGAATTGCCACAAGCATCGGGCTGGCCATCCTTCCGGCCATGGCCCTTATCTTTCAGGGTTGGGTTCTGTTCACAGTACTCGCCCTGTTTTGCGTCCTGACCCTGTGGGAGTTCTACTCCATGTTCCGCCCAGTTCAATCCATGACTGCCTTCAAATCCCTTGGAGCAGCCTTCACCTTCCTCTTGCTGGGCGCATTCACCACCGGGAACACGAGTTACCCGGCTGCTGTTTTGCTTATTGCATTCTGGGCCTCTGGGTTTGTTTTTCTCCTCAGGTACAACAAAGACGTGACAGCTTCATACCGCCATGCCGCTATTTTTTTGGCCGGGTTGATATATATTCCTCTGAATTTTCATTTTGTCCTGACCATGCAGCCAGTTGAAATTATTCTGGTACTCGGAGCGGCAACGATATCTGACACTGCAGCCTTTTACGCCGGCACCATGTGGGGAAAGAAAAAAATATGGCCTCGTGTCAGCCCCAAAAAATCATGGATTGGGTCGCTTGCCGGACTTGCCGCCTGTACCATCGCCATAACAACGTATGGAATGAGTTTCGGCTCCGCCCACTGGTGGCAATGGATACTCCTCGGTATAGCCTTAAACATCGCAGCCCAGTTCGGCGATTTCTTCGAGTCTGCTCTAAAACGGACACTCGACATCAAAGATTCCGGTGTCATTCTTCCAGGTCATGGCGGCCTGCTCGACCGTGTGGACAGCCTCTTGTTGGCAATCCCCACTTATGGATTAATCGCCATGTTCCACCCTTTCTTCCAATAAAGGTCCAACGAGGACTCTCGTGAAATCCTATATTTCTTTCTGGCCTGAAACGGCACCCTTACCGGATTTTCCTCGGTCCATAAGCATCCTTGGTGCGACTGGTTCCATTGGGGATTCTGCCCTCAAGGTCATACGAAAACACCCGGAGAGGTTCACAGTCACGGCTTTGGCCGGTGGACGCAACGGAACGAAGCTGGCACAACTTTGTGCCGAATTTCGTCCGAAATACGCAGCGGTACTCAATGATACGGCGCTTAAGGACTTCAGCGCGAATTTACCCACCGGTTACACCCCGAAAATACTTGTCGGCCCCAAGGCGTACGTTGAACTCGCCCGAATTGAAGAAATCGATCTTGTTCTGTCCAGCATTGTCGGAGCCGCCGGTTTCGAGCCGACGCTGGCCGCAGCCCAAGCTGGCAAGATGATCGGTCTGGCCAACAAGGAATCCCTTGTTCTCGGCGGTCATATTATTCGCGATGCATGCCACGCCTCCGGGGCAACAATTCTTCCCGTAGACTCAGAACATAACGCCTTGTTCCAAGGGCTAATGGGGCATAGCAAAAATTGTGAACAGGAACTTAAACGCCTTATTCTGACGGCATCTGGCGGTCCTTTTTACGGAAAAGACAGGACGTTCCTTGAAACAGTCACCCGCGAACAAGCTTTGAACCACCCCAATTGGGACATGGGTGCAAAGATATCCATTGATTCCGCGACGCTCATGAATAAGGGACTGGAACTGATCGAGGCTTGCCATCTCTACGGGGTACCGCCGTCCGATGTTGATGTCGTCGTCCACCCTCAATCCATTATCCACTCACTGGTGGAATATGTAGATGGTTCGCAGTTGGCGCACATCGGCACACCTGACATGCAAATACCTATCGCCCACTGCCTTTGTTTTCCGCATCGCGTAACCGTAGATGTTCCGCAACTCAACCTTGCACAGGTCGGAAGCCTGACATTCAATGAACCCGATCTTGAAGCATTCCCCTGCCTGCGACTTGCTCGCGAGGCATTTGATGCCAGCCCCAGCCATCCCATCGTGCTCAACGCAGCCAACGAAATTGCTGTGGCTGCTTTCCTCGAAGGGAAAATACAATTCCTTGACATTCCGTCTCTGATCGAATCAGCTCTGGGCCGACATAAATCGGTGGACGTTTCCACGCCTGATGCCGTCCTTGCTTTGGACCACGTCATCCGTAAGGAAGCTCACGCCAGCCTCTAGCCAAATTTTCAAGAGTGCTTATACTGATCCAAGCCGTAACCAAAACATACGGCCTATGAGGAAACTATGATTACAAGCGTCATCGCCATCGTTCTGGTTCTCGGCGGACTGATATTCTTTCACGAACTTGGTCACTTTACTATTGCCCGCATGTTCGGCATGGGGGTGAAAGCCTTTTCCCTCGGATTCGGGCCTAAAATTGCCGGATTCACTTCGGGTAAAACTGACTACAAACTCGCTGCCATCCCTTTGGGTGGATATGTTGCGCTAGCCGGAGAGCAAGGAGAGGAAGAAACTGATTTCGCCGACGAAGAACTCTTTTCCAATAGACCTGCATGGCAACGTCTCTGCGTTGTAGCAGCAGGTCCATTCTTCAACTTTCTGCTGGCTTTTATCATCTACTGGTTTCTGGCAATGGCCCAGGGACAGGCCGTCATCCTGCCTTTGGTAGGTGGAGTGTTGCCTGACAGCCCTGCTGCCGTGGCCGGATTTCAAAAAGATGATCTGGTTATTAGCATTGAAGCCGAATCCATCAAGTCCTGGTCACAAATGGTTGATGCCATCCGGGCCGCTGAAGGTAAGAGTCTGAATGTTGGTGTAGATCGTAACGGCGAACAATTGACTCTGCATGTTACTCCCGAAGTACAGACACACAAAAATATTTTTGGTGAATCCGTGACCGTCCCCATGGTTGGAATCAACCAAAGCGGACAAGTTCGTTTTGAACCGGTGGACGGCATAGGAATTCAGACAGCTCTCGTGCACACTTGGAACATGTCTCAGGTCGTGATCAAAGGCTTTGTTTCCATCATCGAACGCCTTATTCCGGTGGAAATGGTGGGTGGACCGATCATGCTCGCCCAGATGGTCAGTAAAAGCGCCCAGAGTGGCGTATATGATCTGCTCGGCATGATGGCTGTTATTTCCATCAACCTCGCCATCATCAACCTGCTGCCCATCCCGGTATTGGATGGCGGACACATCCTCTTTTTCACTCTGGAGATCGTTTTCAGACGTCCGCTCAATGAAAAATGGAAAGCCATGTCCATGCGACTGGGCCTGCTCGTTTTACTGCTGCTCATGAGTCTGGCTATCTTCAATGATGTTCGCAGACTGCTGTCATAGGGTGGAGGCGACGTATGGCTGCTCCCAAAAGAATCAAACCACACGACCTCCTTCTCGCCATAGGCGGGACAGAAGAACGCTTGCAACTAGTGCTGGGACAACCCGGCCCAGACGGGTGCACTCTATTGACCTCCCGCCAGTGGACCGTTCCCGGACAGTCCATCCGGTTTCTCATTCCCGGCCTCAAGCAAACATTGGATAGCTTCGGGTTAGGAATAGACATTATCGCCCAAATTGCCTGTGTACGTGGTCCCGGCAGCTTCACCGGACTGAGACTCATTCTGGCTGCTGCCGAAGGCCTGGCGGCCGGACAAGGGCTCCCACTGGCCGGTCTGGACTACTTGCCACTCCTTGCGTCCGGTCCCGGCTCGCTCATCACAGGCCCACTGCATGTGTTGACTTACGCACGACGCGGGCTGGTGTATCTGCAATCCTTTGACGCCCCCAGCCTGACAGCGCACGCCCCTCTGGAATCACTTTCTCTGGATGAAGCCGCAGCACGCATGGCAGACTTTGGTGCCACGGCACATCTCATGGGCAGCGGCCTGCGCAAAAACACCGATTTCTTCACAGCTCTTGCTGCCAGCAATCCCGGCTACATCATGCTTGACGAACAATGGGACAGTCCATCGCCTGAAACGCTGCTCACCGCAGCATACAAGGCAAACTTCACGCAGGAGTCCATAGAGCCTGTGTATGTACGCCCTACGGATGCTGAAGACAATCTGGGTGCCATAGCCGCAAAACGAGGTCTGGATCCAATAGAAGCAAAAAAAAGATTGGAAGAACTGCGCAAGCAGTAACCAACCTCCCCCCCCCACCATGACAGAGAGAAACATCTCACTGTCATCAGTGTTCCATTCTTTCATCAGTCACAAAAAAACCGACACGAGGTCGGCATAAAATTTCTCCCGGAACCGAGAGACCTCACGTGACTGATGCCTGAGCGATTCCGGGAGAACATGTGGGGGGCGTTGTTACGGCGTAAGCCTCTGGGCAGTATTTTCTATCTGCCGACCCAACGGCGTCTGCATGGAGATTTCTCTCTCCAATTTGGTGATCCCCTTAAGTACAGTGGAATGTCTCCGGCCAAGACGTTCGCCAATGGCCTTCAATGACAACTCCGTATGTTTACGGGCCAGGAAAAAGGCTGTGTTACGAGCCAAAACAACCTGCCGTTTGCGACTCTTTGATTTCAACTCATCTTCGGACAAGCTGTAACTTTTGCATACAAAATCGATAATATGCGCAAAATCAGGAGTGGAATTCTGAATGGCGTAATTTTCAAGTACTTCCCAAGCCAAATTCATAGTCACAGCGCGATTGAGCAAACGGGCCTTAAGAACAAGGTTATTCAAGCAACTTTCCAATTGACGAATATCCGTAGTGATCCGTTCTGCCAATAATTCAGAGACAGCCACCGGTACATCCACCTGAAGCTTACGCGCCTTTTCCTGCACAATACGCAATCGAGTTTCCATATCAGGACGATTGATGTGCGCCAGAAATCCGGAACAAAAACGGGAAACCAAGCGGTCATCGACGCCTTTGAATTCCTTGGGCATGAAGGAACTGGTCAGGACTACCTTGCAACCACGTTCACGCAGAGCGGTCATGGTACACAACAGTTCATCCTGCATCTTTTCCTTTCCCTGAAAGAAATGGACGTCCTCGAGCAAAAGCACATCAAGGCCTTCACGGAATTGCGTCTTGAATTGATCAATCTGGCGAGACTTAAAAGCCAAAACCATACGCGTGGCGAATTCTTCAGAAGAAAGACATGCGACTCGCAAATTCTTGCGATGAGCTGATTTGCACAAATGCTGCCCCACAGACTGAAGCAAGTGGGTCTTCCCCAGTCCCGGACCAGAACTCAAGAAAAGATGGTCGGAATTAAATGCAGTCTGGCCGATAGATTTGCTTGCTGCGCAGGCAAGCTCATTAGAAGGACCGACAATAAAATCATCAAAATTAAAACGCCAACTGGGTACAGTCAAAGGACGCGGCGACTGATCCAATGGCAAACCGAGATGCTGAGCAGCCTCGGGCCGTCTCCCCGGTTTCCGAGCAGCGGAACGAGGTTTACGTGTAACAGGTTTTTTCGCACCAACTTTGATGGTTATACGGGGTTCCCCGCCCATCACCTCAGCCGCAGATTCCCTGATGACCCGAAGCAAGCGGTCGCGCACCCAGTTGGCAACGAATTCGTTGGGTGCTGTCAGAGTAAGCCTGCTCCCGTCTACACGACCCTGAAGTGGTTTAATCCACACAGAGTAGAGACTAGAGGTAAGGCTCTTTTCAAGAGAGAGCAGAATTTGCTTCCAGGCAGTATCGAGCATGCAGTTGGAAATAGTTTATCACCGTCCGAGAGACAATTCTCGTAATTCTATGTGAGGCCGAAGATCGGCTCAGGTTATCGACAAGGCCACCGACCGCTATCTTGCTGTAAAACAAGATAAAATCAGGAAACCCGCACTCAGCCCTTCTTTTCACCGTTCTCCCCATGAAACAACCGCGTTACAAGGGTTTTCGGACTCTCAAATTTATCTAGAGAGTACAGTTTTTAACAACTGTTGAAAATGTTTTAAACAGTTTAAAACTCAGATTTCATCAAATTCATCATTTTTACATTAAATTCCTTTTCCATTGATTATTTTTTATGACAGCTTAAACAATAGAAAAGCAAGTAAAAAAACCAAAAAACAACGATAAACACTTGAATTGTTTGCATTAAAACTAATAGCAACGATTCTTACTCTTCACAACGAATCAAACACTTGTTGCGCAAAGAGACCAAAAGCCCCGTCCCCCAAGGGCTGACACAGGGCTGTCATTTTTGAACAGCATCAACATACTGAAAATTATGACAAAAAAAAAACGAGACACAAAAATGCCAAAAAGCACAAGGTGTCAAAGGGGCAGGATTTTATCCCGGCCTTTGGAAAAGTTACCCTGAAGATTTTTCGCGAGTCGGGTACTTCCCACAGGCAAATTTCGGAGATTCCGGACAATATCCCAACTGTTCGCACCGAGCACCACCATTCATGAAGATGGCAGGCAGCTTTTCCTTGCAGAGAGCAAGCATCTGATCTGCAACGGCTCGAACTTCCCATTGGGCACGATTGCAACACCGCAGGTGAAAGAAATGATTCAGACTGCGACAATTCATGGTCATGACAATTTTCGTCTCCGCAGCCTGAGGCAACACAAAGCGAGCATCCTCGTTGGCTTTGGACTTACGCCCATTGGCTACTAAAATTTCACGCAAATCTGAATAGGCGGACTGTACTTCTTCCATGAACAGCTCAAACCGTTCCTTGGCTTCGGGGATCTTTGCTATGGCTGGCGGCAGGATGTACTCCATATCATTTTCAGCCACATACCGCTGACTCTGCTGAGAGTAGGAAGCAATACGGTGACGCACAATCTGATGGGAGCATGCTCTGGAAATTCCCTCAACAGCAAAAGTCATGGACACATGTTCAACGGGACTGTCGTGTCCAGACTCCATAGTCTTGGATACAAAGTCTGCCTGCACCTTGGGATCGATGTCGCCGGAGAGCAACTTTGGCCACATATCTGCTACAAATCCAGCGTGATAACACTGGCGAAAAGCAGCATAAATAAGTGATAAAGCATCAGGTGTCATGGTCATGAATTCGACCCTGAGTTTCTTTTCCGGCATGTAAAGCTCCCTATAAATGGTCTGTCTCGCAAACGAGATTTTGTGCTTACCGCAAACCGCAACGCATGTCATCAATCGACAGGGTATGAAAGTAAATTAATACCCAATTTTTTCCATGGCATCATCCACTAGCTCATTCGATGATTGCACTCCCTGCATAATGAAATGAAGAACGCTATAGAACACAGGTTCCATAACGGCAAGACGAGCCGACATTTCGCGCCATAACGTTTCGCTATCTTCCACACTATCTCTGCTAGCGACACGTTCCGATAAGACCTTGGAGTCGACCATCAGATAAAAGACCTTGCCTGCCCCATGAATAAGCGACTGGACCTCGGCAACTTCTACCAATCCGTCATCAAGCACGATAATTCGCGGTCCTGATCCCAAAACCTGAACTGCCTCTGTGACATCTTTTGGATTGACAACATCCAGACCTGTTCCTTCGCCAAGAAGCTCAGCCAATGCCTTTTTACCTGAACCAACCAATCCAATCAAAATAATATTACCAGTGTCCTTCCAGGCATCGGCGTAATCTTCACGCTTCTCCCCTTTAACAAACCCCTTACTGGCGTCAGCATCCTGCACATCATACTGTTCATTAATAAGATATTTCGTCATACTGTATCCTTGATGTTCCTGAAGTTTTCTTTGCCCTGCAGACATTATCAAGTAGGGTACCCAAAATGCAAACTGAAAGCGAAACCATATGCCAAAAGAACTTATACACTTCAAGACCGCTTTAAGAACCGCAGAGATCCTCTCCGGCACCCGTTTTTCTTCCAGTCTGGACACACATCCACACGGCCTTCTGCTGGGGGCCGTAGTACATGACGTTCTTTTCTATGGCGTAAATAAACACGCCCGTCCACTGACTCAACTGGCCCACCAACTTCATGGCATTGATGGACAAGACACTTTTACCCTGCTCAAACTTCAGGCTGAACACGCGGCACGAACTCCTAAAAACGAACTGGCAATTGCCCTGTTTGTCGGCATGGCTTCCCATATATTTGCCGATGCGACAATGCATCCCATGGTCTGGTACCTGTCAGGTGACTACTTTGATACAAACCCTCAAACCAAATCACAAACCAGACAACGACACCGCGCACTTGAGTCGCTGATGGACATGGTCATCTGCCCTGAAATGATCGGGCGCCCTCTTTTTTCCATCAAACGACTTCTGACTCGTCTGGAAAATGATCTTTATAACGCTTTGCCCATGAAATCTCTGGCCAAACTGGCTGGCACTTCACCCGAAGGACTTTGTACAGGGTTGCATCACGCTTTCACAGTATTCGCGACACTGCAGGGTCTTTATCCCAACTCCACCCTTTCCCGAACACTTTTTTCCATGTCACCATTTCTTCCACGACAGGCACGTGAGATAATCACTCTTTTCTATGCGCCACAACTCATGATCCAAGCCGAAAGAGTACGTGGACAAATTGAGTACCAGCACCCAGTTACCGGAGAATCTTTAAATAAATCCATAAAAACAATGATGGAGGAAGCTGCCGCTAAAACGAGCCTTCTGTGTCAGTCCATGGAAAAAACTCTTTTCCTTGGTAAACCTTTCAGACCAAAAGACATCGGGCCATCCCTTGACTCAGGAGAGCCGGGCTTAACAACACGACACATGCAGCACTTTGCCAATCCGTCATTCCCGCAACTTCCCTGATTGTTCCTGCGAACCGGTTGCCCTACAGCCATAAATAACATACTCTTTTTTAATCATTCCCACCCTCACCAAGGAGACAACATGAAGAAATTCATATTCATCGGTATCGGTGTCGTTACCGCAGCCATTATTGCAGTAGCAGTTCTCGTCGTTCTCAACCTCGGGGATATTATCAAAACGGCCGTCGAAAAATATGGACCGCCCATCACCAAAACCGAAGTCAAACTCGGCTCGGCAGACATTTCCATTCTGTCCGGCTCTGGCTCTCTGTCCGATTTCCTCTTGGGCAACCCCAAGGGATTCTCCATGCCCAGCGCAGTTGAATGCGACACCATCCGCGTGTCTGTCGTGACCGATTCCCTGACAACCGACCGTATCATAATTGAAGAAATCTTCGTCGATGGTCCCATCATCAGCTATGAAAAAAAGGGAAACACCGACAACTTCAAAACCATCGTCAACAACATCAAAAAAACCGTGGCTGGCGAACAAAAACAGGAAAAGAAGACAGAAGCCGAACCCACGGAAACCGGTGCAGAAAAGAAAATTCAGATCAACAATTTCATTGTTAAAAATGGTCGTATCAATCTCGGTGGCACCATGCTGAATGCCTTCGGCGATCAATCCATGGGCATTGATCTTCCCGACATCCACCTCAAGGATATCGGCAAGGAAAAGGACACCACTCCGGCTGAAGCATTCGCTTTGGTTCTGAGCGAAATGACCGGCGATATCACTGGCACAATCTCTCAAGTGGGTAAGCAGCTTCAAGAAGAATTAGGCAAGGCCGTTGAAGGCGTAACCAAGGGCGCAGGCTCCGCCGGTGACGCCATCAAAGGACTGTTCGGTTCCGACAACTAAACAATAAAGACATAAGGCCCCGCCGAACTTTTCGGCGGGGCCTTATTATATATGATATATACAAGACATCTTGCCTGCACACCCCCATATAACGTACATGACAAACCCATGACCCGTATTCCTTACACAGCCGAGCCCGTCATCACCGACGGAGAACTGACTGACATCCGTATACACCGACAGGGAAAAATCTGGCACATGTGGGGGCGAAAAGGCGTATCACGAGAATTATCACTTGCTGATTCCGTCCCCAAAGGCACTCTTCCCGTACTCATCGGTTCAGGCTTGGGTCACTGCCTCAACGCATTGCGCAGCAAAGGAGACCCCATTGCCGTAGTAGACAGAGAACAAACAATCATTGATCTGACTAAAGCGATCTCACATCAGGACGCGCTTCTAACGGTCAACGATGCCGATCCAGGCACAGCCTTCAAACAGATTATTGATTGGCAGAAAGGGCACGGCGGTCTCCCGTTACACCCGGTCATCCTTCCACTTTATCCTCGCCTCGACCGAAATTATTATGGTCCAATTCTCGACACAATAAAGGCCTGTAACACGACCGACTTCTGGAGTCAGACTCGATACCCCAAATTTCAATCCACCAAACCTCGCGTTCTCTTTTTCGATTCAAATTATTTTTTATGCCGAGAAATTCTGTCAGCCTTTGACCTCCTCGCCATCGAATACCAAACTATTCCTTTGGATAACTGTGCGACGGGTGACCAATCATTTATTGAAGCAATTCTGAAAACTGTCATCAATTTCAAACCGGATTTTGTCCTGACCGTCAACCACTTCGGTCTGGATCGAGAAGGCAAACTGGCCGAGTTACTAGCGGACCTCGACCTGCCTTTGGCATCATGGTTCGTGGACAATCCCCATCTCATTCTGTTTGATTATGCCCAGCCGGGCAGTGACAATACGGTTATTTTCTCCTTTGACTCGGGAAGCACTGAAGCTGTCCGAGACAAAGGGTTTCAGCATGTCCACTACCTTCCTCTGGCTACAGACCCGGCTCGGTTCGTCCCCGGACAAAATAAAACAGCACCTGCCCAATGGCATGCTGACGTATCATTTGTAGGCAACTCCATGGTCCGCCCTGTGTCCGAAAGTCTGGATCGGGCTAACCTGCCGACAAACCTCTCGGCACAGTATAAAGACATCGCCCGACACTTCGGTGATTCCGACGAAACCCTGATCGCTCATTTTCTGAAAATATTTCATCCTGACTGGCACGAAGCCATCACGAATCTTCCCACCAAGGAAAACAGACTCGCCAGTGAGTCCCTGCTGACTTGGGAAGCAACCCGACAGTACCGACTCAATTGCATAAAAGGCATACTGCCATACACTCCGTTGATTGTCGGTGATGCGGGATGGGACTCCATCCTTCCGCAGCAATCTGAAGTCCGACGGCTGAAACAACTTGATTACTACGAGGATCTTCCCCGATTTTACCAAGCCTCAACAGTCAACTTCAACTGTACCAGTCGCCAAATGCCGGGAGCAGTCAACCAACGCGTTTTTGATGTCCCGGCTTGCAACGGTTTCCTCATCACAGACCATCGAGATCAGATGGAAAACCTGTTCGACCTTGATACAGAAGCTGTGGTCTATCGACATCCGGAAGAAATTCCACATCTCATTGATCAATTTCTCGCTGACCCCAAGAAAAGAACGACCATCACCAAGGCTGCCAGAAAACGCATACTGGCCAAGCACACCTATGAAATCCGCATGGCATATCTTATAAAAATCATGCGTCAAACTTTCGGCTAAAAACACATCTAAACGTTCATTTTACAAAACTTTTTCTCAACATCACACAAACACCAGCCACACTCTGGTGATTTGTCGCGTCCAACACTTTGCAAACTATACAATTCATATTTGCATGAATTGTTTTTTTATTCAGCCATTTCCCTCACTTTGATTGTAAAAAAACGTTCATAGACCCTAAAGTTTTTCCGTACCCCGACGATGAGTAGTGCAACAAACGAATGGTTTGCCCGGTAAAACTCAACCGCCGGGTTGAAATCTAGGCATGGAAGCCGAAACAATTTCAAGGAGGAAATTATGTCTCTCGTAATTAACCACAACTTAATGGCAATGAATGCATCTCGCAACCTGGGTCAGTCTTATGGCGCCCTGGAAACATCAACTCGTCGTCTGTCTTCAGGACTGCGTGTTGGTACAGCCTCTGATGATGCCGCTGGCTTGGCAGTTCGCGAATTGATGCGTGCTGACATTCAGTCTCTCAATCAGGGCATTCGTAATGCAAACGATGCAGTTTCCCTCATCCAGACAGCTGACGGCGCCCTCGGCGTTATTGATGAAAAGCTGATCCGTATGAAGGAACTGGCCATGCAGGCATCCACGGGTACCTACAACTCTGACCAGCGTCTGATCATCGACTCCGAGTATCAGGCCATGGCTTCGGAAATCACTCGTATCGCCAACTCTACTGACTTCAACGGCATCTACCTGCTCAACGGTAACCTCTCCGGTACCCACTCCGGCGCAGGCCTCCAGTCCACTGGTAAGCTGAAGGTTCACTTTGGTACCGGTAACGATTGTGCAGAAGATTACTACTACGTTGAAATCAGCAGTTCCACCGCTTCTTCTCTGGGCGTTGGCCTTGCTGCAAGCAACTCCATTTCAACCCAGGCTTTGGCTCAGGCCTCTCTGGACACCCTTAACAACGCGATTATTTCCAAGGATAAGATTCGCGCCAACTTGGGTTCCTTGCAGAACAGACTTGAAAACACCGTAACAGTTCTGGGTATCCAGGCCGAAAACGTTCAGGCTGCTGAATCCCGTATCTCCGACGTTGACGTCGCAACCGAGATGACCGAATTCGTTCGCAACCAGATCAAGACCCAGGCCGCAGTTTCCATGCTGTCCCAGGCCAACTCCATGCCGAGAATGGCTCTGTCCCTCATCGGTTAGTCATAAAGCAAACTGCTTTATAACGAGTATTCGGGTCGAACTCCATAAAAGGGGTTCGGCCCTTTGCGTTCAAAGCTTAAAAAGCTTTCTCAGTGGCACCAGGATTGCAAGTGTAAGGGCGACCTAATGTAAAAGGAAAAATATTCCGATTAAAGGTATAGCCATGGCAGAAAACGCATACACATCCGGCTCGATCAATTTCGCCGGCCTGGGAAACGGGACCGACTTCAACAAACTCATCGACGGCCTCGTCGAAGTGGAGCAAAAACGCGTCACCCGGTTGGAAAACTGGAAAACCTCCTGGGAAACAAAAAATGAGCAGTTCAAAGAACTGAACACTCAGATGCTGGCCCTCAAGACGACACTTGAAGGATTCGATACGGTCAATGAATTCATGCAACGAAGCGTGACAAGCACCAATTCAGATCTTTTGTCGGCTTCAGCTGACAGTGATGCTATTGAATCCACTCATTCGCTCACAGTGTACAGCCTTGCCAAAAATGACATGCACATTACGGCTTCAGGCACCAGTGAGCTCAGTTCTTCCATATTTACTTCTACTTCATCATTCACTTTTTCATACAAAGGTGAAAATTTTACCATCGACAACATTGCCGAAGGGACGACGCTGGAAGGCTTTGTCAACATCATCAACAATCATCCTGAATCACGAGATAAGATAAAAGCATCCACCATTTTTGATGGTACAAGCCACCATTTGCAACTTTCCGGCCTCGATCAAGGTGACGATTATGACCTCTTCATTTCCAACACCGGAGGCATGATTTTTCAGGCGTCTGACTTCGCCCAAACACAAGAAGCCGAAGATTGTAGAATTCGTGTAGATGGCCTGCTCATTTCGCGTGACTCCAACATCATTGACGATGCCATTCCGGGTTTAAAACTTGACCTCAAAGATGCGGACCCGAATGAAACGATCCAATTGACTGTCAACACTGACAAACAGGCAATGCAAGATGCCGTCACGACTTTTGTAGAAGCAATCAATAAGGTCCGCGCAGAAATCATTGCAATGACTAAGGTTGACGAAACAAAGGGAACGACCAGTACTGGAGGAAGCTCCTTGGTCGACGTCAAGGACACCAAAGGGTCTATTCTTACCGGCAACTACGGCATTGATATTGTTTCACAAAATCTTAAAAATATTACTGCTGAAATGGGCCTCGGGTTTGCTCCGTGGGATGAAGATTCTTTGACCGGTGATAAATTCTCAGCCCTTTCTCAACTCGGCATTCTTACGGATGCAGAACAAGGATCGCCCACATACGGACTTTTAAAAATAGACTACGACGAGTTGTCCAAAGCCCTTGATGATGACCCCACAGCTGTTGCACAACTTTTCTCAGCAAAAAGTGATGGGAAAAGCCAATCACCGGACTTCACTTTCAAATCACTCGTCGACGGCACAACCAAGGCTGGATTTTACGACATCGAAATAGTCAGTGACGGGACACAAATCACCAGCGCAACCATCAACGGAGAAGAGGCATCCATCTCTGGTTGGGAAATTACTGGAAAATCCGGCGATGCAACAGGTATGGCCATTCGGCTAGACAATACCGGAGCAGGAACTCACTCGGGTAAAATTGCCGTACAAAAAGGCAAAGCCGGCGAATTAATTGATGAGCTCACTTCCTTGACAAAACCATACAACGAATTCACCTATGAAGGCGGACCGTTGGCAGTTTTGCAAAATAACTACAACGACATCATGAGCTCTATTGATGACAAAATCGCTTACGAGACTGCTCGCATCAAAAAAATGGAAACAAACATGCGTCTGAAATTTTCACGTCTGGACGCATTACTCGGACAATACAGCCTCAAACAGGGACAACTCAGCTCGGCTATCGCACAGCTTGGCAAGTAGGAGGATATATAAATGGCTAACCCAGCAAAAGCATATCTCGCGACACAGATTGAGACCACGACTCAAGGTGATCTCCTTCTCATGCTCTATGAGGCTGCAATCAAATTTCTTAAACAAGCCAAGGTAGAAATCGACAAAAAGGATTTCGCCAAGAAAGGCATATATATCTCCAAATCCATGGCGATAATCCATGAATTGTCTGAATGCCTGAACAAGGAAAAAGGTGGCGATATCACGCCTCAACTGGGTGCTCTGTATCAATTTTGCACCTCCCATCTCATTAAGGCAAACATCCGTCTGGACAACAAGATGATCGATGAAGTGATCAATATTCTTGACGGTCTGCGCTCGGCTTATGCCCAGATAATTCCCGGCTATGAAGGCAAAACAGCGCCGACTGATACGAAAGCTCAAGCTACACCGACAGCACCGCCAATCATGCCGACTCGCACACCGCCGCCTGCCGCTCCTCCGGTTGAATCGACTACAGTTGCGCCACAAGAGACTCCGGCAAAACCGGTTACCAAACCGCAACCCGTTGTCCCTCCGCAGCCACTTAAAATGCGTTCTGCCGCTACCGCTGCAAAATTCAGGGCAGCCAACGCCTATACCAACAGCAATAGATAAAAGAACGGCCCCACAAGGGGCCTTTTCTTAGCACCCCACCATGCCTTGGACATGTTTACAATGTCGCGGCCTTGTGTCACGTTTCGCCCATGGTTGAATTCCCTATTCGTGTTCTTCACGTATCCAAATCTCTAAGCCTTGGCGGCACTGAAAAAGTCATGCAGCTTTTCGTCGCCAATCTGGACCCTTCTCGCTTCACTGCGGCTGTCTACTGTCCGCAGGACGGAGAACGAGGAAAACAGATTCGTGCTCTAGGAATTGAAACCCATATTAATCCGGACCTCCTCTCCGTACTCGATCGCTTCAAACCACACATAGTCCATGTCCACCGCGCAGGCTGGCCTGAGCCTGAACTGCTCAAACCTATGAAACGGGCACAAACACCCATTGTAGTTGAAACCAACGTATTCGGAAGACATGACCCAAGCCCATCAGCTGCCATCATTGACCGAACGCTTTTTGTTTCAAAATTTTGCCTGAAACGGTTTTCAGCAACCACTGGTATACCAGCTGACTCGTCCCGCTATTCCTTTTTATATAATCCGGTGGATACAAATTTCTTTGCAAAATCGGTACGCACAGACAGAAATTTCTCCATCCCTGTTGCCGGACGAATCTCTCGGGCCGACCCGGGCAAGTGGTCACGATTGGCACTGGAGTTCCTGCCACTGGTTGTTCGTGATATCCCGAACTTTCGCTATCATATCATAGGGGCCATCCCCACAGCGCAAGAATATGTTGCTGCCAATAACCTTTCACGCAATGTCGTCTTCCATGACCCTGTACAAACCGACACCGAAATAGCCTCTTTCCTCGATGGGGTCTCGGTTCTGGCACACGCCAACGATACCGGGGAGTCCTTCGGTCTCGTCATTGCCGAAGCCATGGCGTGTGGCCTGCCGGTCATCACTCATCCCAGCGAGGGCCTCAAAGACAATGCCCAGTTGGAATTGGTCGACCATATGACCACCGGACTCGTGGCCCGAAACGCCGAAGAGTACGCAAACGCCTTGAAGTATATTTTTTCCCATCCCGAGGAAGCACGGCGTATGGGATTGGCCGGACAGAAAAAAGCCGCCAATCTCTATCGAGCACAGACGGTCACACACCAACTCGAAACCGTGTATCAGGAACTTCTCCACCGTAAAGGAATCACCGCATGAGCAAATTGATAAAACACTACACCGACGCAGTTCTGGCCTTTGCCTTCAAAGATAATATATCCGAAATAGTTATCCCAAAAACTTCTGACGATATCCCGACTTTTACCGAACGGACTCTCAACATATTTAAAAAAAGCCGTGCCATGACACTGGTTCTCTTCGGACTGGGAGACGGCGAACACGCACTGTCCCTTCGCGCTGCCCTGCCCAAAACTGCCCAATTATTCGTGTGCGAAACCGACATGAACACGGCCCGCACCTTTTTGAAAACCAATCCCAACTGGACTGACGAAGACTCAAACGTCAATCTCATCTGCGATATTTCCCTGTGGGCACAGCTGTATCTTTTGGCATTGGCCAATGTATCGCCAGATACAGCCACACTCGTCCTGAACCCAACCATGGACGACGAATCAAAACAACAATATCAATCATTACAAAGACTTTTTATGCAGGCCAAACCACATCAGGCCATCAACAGTTCTTATTTAAGTCATGTAGGTGTGGCTGCTCCCGATCTCTCTGTCGGAACGATTCTCAGCCCTGACGAACCAAACCTTGATGTCTATTTCGGACAATTCCCTGATTGGGTCAAAGAAGTAGTCGTGGTCTGGGACAGTGAAACCGTCCCAGAAACAAACTACTCCTGTGCCGCTCCGGTCCGCCACTTCGCTCACCCCCTCGACGACTTCGCATCCCAACGAAACCGCATGCTCGATGAATGTGAAGGTGATTGGATTTTGTGTCTGGATGGCGACGAAATGTTCAACGAAGACGTATGGAACCTTTTCCCGGCCTGTATGCTCGTAAAACGGCTGGAGGCCTGTTATTTCCCACGAATGACACTCTACCCGGACGAGAACCATTCCAAGGTGGGGTATGGTCTTTGGCCCGACCTCCAATTACGCCTTTTCAAGAACAGTGAAGACATTCGGTTCGAACGTCCCATCCATGAACGGCTCACAGGTGTTCAGGGGCGTACGGCTCTTGCGCTGGACGCGCCCATCCTGCATTATAGTCGGTTGCGCAAATCGCCCGAAATATTGGCAGCCAAGCTAAAACGCTTTGACAAAGCTGGTGGCGACGCCATAACGCATGTGCTCAGCGAAGATTATCCCAACGTCGAACGCTCGCTGTTCGCCGAAGCATCATTCATCATGGGTGCAATCCAGATGCTTCTGTTGGAAGAAAATCCTGCATAATCCTGCACGGATTTGCAGACGGCTTGATTGTTGCGTACAAAATAGCTAGGACCACTCAACGTCATCATTCATGTCATTCAAGGAACGTCAATGCAGATAATATGTCCAGAATGCAAATTCGCCCGCGAAGTGGACGAAAGCAAGATACCTCCTCGTTCGCAGGTTGCCACCTGCCCAAAATGTCAGACAAAATTCAAGTTCCGCGAAATACCGGAACAGGAATTTGTTATTGAAGAACCGGAAGCTCCAACAACGGCCCCCGTTACTTCATTACAAGAACCGAATATTTCTCAGAAAACGGAAACATCCGAACAGACGTTCCCGGACCTTCCCGCCCCAGGCGAAAAACCCAAGGAAGACTTGTGGAAACAACTGGACGCCATGGCTCCGCCAGAGCCAAAGGCAACATCTGAGAATGGTTCTGACACGTCAAATAAACCTCCATCTGCTGAGCCCTATGCTCATCCAAATGAGACAGAACCTGTCGATGGGTGGAACGGTGAATTCAATGCGGACTTCCCCGAACCATTGGACGAACCCAAAATAATTTACCCTTCCGGCCAGACGCCTCAGTCCGACGAGCAACAGCCCGTGGATGGCTGGAACGGCCAATTTAGTGAAGATTTCCCCGACCCCATGCAAGCAGAAAGCGATGAGGATGAAACCTCAGAAAGCTCCATGGAAGTTCCGCCGCCGTTTGAGCAGTTGGATCGCTATGGATTTTTCGGCGGCCTGTTTATGACAATAAAGCTGGCCCTGTTTTCTCCGCGTCTTTTCTTTTCGGTCATGCCTGTCGGGGGAGGTCTGTCCAAACCCCTGACCTTTGCCATTCTCGTGGCGATGATTCAGGCTCTGGCTCAGTTTGCTTGGGGCGTTGCTGGCCTGACCCCCAGCATTGATATCACCTCAAACGGATTGGAAGTCGTTGCATACAATACGACCAATGGCCTGTTCGAACTATTGGTCACACCAGCTTTTGCGGCAATGTCCATTTATTTCATCACTGGATTCTACCATCTTATCCTGAAGCTGTTTCGAGCAGGCAGCAAAGGATTTGAAGGCTCTTTCAGAGCTGTTGCCTATGCCTATGCCCCAATGATTACCGGCATAATACCGTTGGTGACGCTTGAAGTGGTCAGCGTATGGATGCTCCTGAACGCCATATGGGGACTGGTCCTGACGGCCATAGGTCTCAAGTATATCCATAAGATATCCTATGTCATTATCATTCCGGTCATACTTATGCCGCTGCTTATCGGCATGATTCTCGCTGTTATCGGTATGCAGGGACAGATGCCTACAATGTAGGAGGGATTATGTTTGGTTGGTGTAAAAACAAAATCCAGGATCTCAAGGCACAACGAAAACTCGCTCGCCAGATAGACCCGCGCCGTCTCAAGGAGATGGCGCTGGAAATTCGCGATCTGGCAGTACTTGCTGCCCAACTCAACCCCAGAGAACGGGATATCCAAAAACTGATCCGCAACGTTCTTGTAGAAATGGACCGCTTGTCCGAGCTGGCCGACAGACCGGAATTCAAACGCCTTTCCACTGGCAAACGGTTGCTGCTTCGTCAGGGACTCAAAGAATCCCGCGACCAATTGCTCGAATCCATAGAGTCCGCACCTGCCCCCACACAAACGGTTCAATAACATTCCCGGCATACATATTGCTTTAATTGAGCCATTGAAATCCGCCCCTGTCACGCACTTGGCGCATGGGGCGGAACGGTTGCAACCACAAGCCGGTGAATATCATGAAAAAAGTATTACTTTTCGCATTGTTGCTTATATTATCCGCGTGCGCAAACGTGGACCTTTCCTTGACGGATCAGACAAAAGTCTATTCCGATCCAAGTGTCAGGAAATCGCCACTTCAGGTTTCGGTCCACCCCAAAGGGAAACAGTACCGGCCTCTGACTGCCTATTTTCATCCCTTTGTCATCCAACAGCGCACCAGCGATCATGCCAGCCTGTCCGATGCATTTGCACAAATTTTTTATTCGGCCTGGACAGAGGAACGCCTCTTCCCAGTCATGGAACTGCAATCAGGCACACGGTACCAAGGGCTGTCCACCGCTCTGGACACCGCTCGAAGACGAGGTGCCGATCTGCTTATTCTGGGCAAAGTCCCCTACTTCTATGCAGGGCATACATTGGATGATACCGCAATTACCATACAGGTCGACATCTACGCGGCCGGTAGCGGCATTCTCCTCTGGACCATGATGCAATCAGGCCGCCTTGAAGAACGTCCGCCGGACGACTATTTCTATTTCAAACATGAATTCCGCATGAGCGAAGCTCCATTCAACAAGATCATTCGTGAAATTGCCAAAGACATGGCTATTCCGCTCAAGGCATGGTTGCCTTCACCCGACACCGAATACAAATACGTGGATAATCCGGCTCAGGTGAAACCCAGCCTGACTCAACTGGTCGAAGCCCCAACGGTTACCGCAACTGATCCCGGACCAGGCACAAACCTTCCACCGGAATCAAATGAAAATATCGTAGTCCGTCCTGATGTTCCAGGCGTGAATCTGGATGTTCATTTCGATTTCGACAAAGCGACGATTCAAGAGTCTTCGTATCCACTATTGGACGCTTTGAGCGAAGCATTGAATTCACCGGAACTCAAAGGAAAAAGTATCATCATTGGCGGTCATACCGACACCAAAGGCAATGAGGCATATAATCTTTCCCTTTCCCAAAAACGAGCGGACGCGGTCAAGGCATACCTTGTCAACAAGGGCGGCGTTGATTCAGCGACCATTGAAACTGTAGGATATGGCAAGTCCAGACCGCTCAACCAAGGACTTACAAACGAAGAGCAGCAAAAAAACCGGCGGGTCGAAATACGACTCGCGGGATAGGTCAAACGATGACTTCTTGACTTTTTGGCAATAATTCTTATCTTCCTGTTCGGAAGCGCATGACGGGGGCCTTTCCGGGCCCTCTTTTTCGTTCTTTTCACTCAGAACGATATATGATACCTGAGACCTTCATTTCAGCTGAGAGGTTTATTTAAATGATTGGTATTTCCAAGCTCTACTGCGGAGCAGTAGAACCTTCTGACGCCCTGCGTTACAGTCGTGAATCAGGGCAGTTGCCCTCCCATCTTCTCCAATTTTCCAAGGATAAGAAGCCCGTCGTGGTCTGGAACATGACCCAACGGTGTAACCTTAAATGTGTCCATTGTTATGCGCAGGCCGTCGATGTCAGCGCTCACAAGGACCCCATTTCCAACGAAAAAGCCAAAGAGATGATCGATGACCTCGCCCAGTTCGGCGCACCGGTCATGCTCTTTTCCGGTGGCGAACCTCTGGTTCGTGAAGACCTGGTCGACTTGGCCAAGCACGCAACAGCCAAAGGCATGCGCGCGGTCATCTCCACCAACGGTACGCTCATCACCAAATCCAAGGCCAGAGAACTGAAAGAAGTCGGTCTCTCATACGTTGGTATATCCATCGACGGTAATGAAGCAGTCCACGATGAATTCCGTGGCGTAACCGGATCCTACAAACAGGCTCTCAAAGGTGTTGAAAACTGTCAGGCAGAAGGCCTCAAGGTCGGCTTGCGTTTCACCATCAATAAGCGCAATGCTCCCGAGATTCCCCATCTCTTCCGTCTCATCGAAGACATGGAAATCCCCCGCATCTGTTTCTATCATCTGGTATATTCCGGTCGTGGTTCCGAACTGATCAAGGAAGACCTGAACCATCAGGAAACCCGTGACGTTGTCGATCTGATCATGGACCACACAAAGGCATTGTTTGAAAAAGGCAAGCCCAAGGAAGTTCTGACCGTGGACAACCACGCAGACGGCCCGCATGTCTATTATCGTCTTCTCAAGGAAGACCCGGAACGCGCAAAGGAAGTGCTTGAACTGCTCAAGATGAACGAAGGCAACTCCACAGGACGCGGCATCGGCTGTATCTCCTGGGACGGCAAGGTTCACGCTGACCAGTTCATGCGCCATCATACTTTTGGCAACGTGCTGGAACGTCCTTTCTCCGAAATTTGGAACGATCCCAAGATCGAACTGCTCCACAAGCTCAAGGACAAACGTCCTCATGTGGGCGGCCGTTGCGCCAAGTGTCGCTTCCTCAACATCTGTGGCGGCAACTTCCGCGCTCGTGCAGAAGCCTACTACGATGACTTCTGGGCACAGGATCCCGCCTGCTACCTCACCGACGAAGAAATCACCGGCGAAAAGCTGTAAGATTAAGAATGCCTCCGGCGGCCGGGGAAACCCTTTAAAAAGGGTTTCCCCGGACCCCTTCCTAAATATTTTGTCGCTCCGCCGTCGGCGTCGGGATTGCGCGCGAGCAGAGTCTTGCACTTATTTGCGAGACTGACGAAAACGAGTATAGAAATATTCAAAAGAAATTTCTTTATCTGGAGTGCATATGATTCCCTCTGATTTTTTCCGTGGCCGCCGTCTACGTTCCAGTCTCACCATGCGTGAATTGGTCCGTGAAAACATGGTCACTGCTAATGATTTAATCATGCCCTATTTCGTGGTCGAAACGGATGACGATTCCTTTAAAAAAGAAATATCGTCCATGCCCGGCCAGTACCAACTTTCCCTGAAACAACTAAAAGATAAGGTCGCTGAGGCCGTTGCTGATGGCCTCAAGGCTTGTATCCTTTTCGGTATTCCTGCCGAAAAAGACGAAGTCGGATCCGGTGCATACGACGACATGGGCATTGTCCAAAAGGCCATTCGTCTGCTCAAGGACACCTTCCCCGAGCTGGTCGTCATAGCCGACACCTGTCTGTGCGAATACACCTCCCACGGCCATTGCGGCATGGTGAAAAACGAATACGTCCAGAACGACCCCACGTTGAACCTTCTGGCCAAGGCCGCAGTAGCCCAAGCCAAGGCCGGAGCCGACATGGTCGCTCCATCCGACATGATGGATGGCCGCGTTGCCGCCATCCGCGCCGCGCTGGATGACGCTGGATTCACTAACACCCCGATCATGTCTTACGCGATCAAATACGCGTCAGCTTTCTACGGCCCGTTCCGTGAAGCCGCCGAATCCACCCCGCAATTCGGGGACCGCAAGACCTACCAGATGGATCCCTGCAACTCACGCGAAGGCATGCGCGAAGCCGTTGCAGACCTCGAAGAAGGCGCGGATATTCTCATGGTCAAACCCGGCCTGCCATATCTCGACATGGTCCGTCAGGTGCGAGATACTTTCGACACTCCTGTGGCCGTCTATCAGGTCAGCGGCGAATACTCGATGATCAAGGCCGCTGCCCAAAACGACTGGATAGACGAAATGGGCGTGGTCATGGAATCCCTGGTTGCCTTCAAGCGTGCCGGGGCTGATCTTATTCTCACATACTTCACAGAAGACGTCCTAAAGGCATTAAAATAATGAGTGAACATCCCAAAGGCCATCCCGGCGGCTGCCCTCCTGAGGGTCATCCCGGCGGACACCCCGACCATCCCCACGGCAAAGGTCATCCCGGTGCAGAAAATGCACCCAAGCGTTTCCTCGACGACGGCGTCACCCCCATTTGCAGACTTATTGCCTGGGAAGTGACCCGCTCCTGCAACCTCGCCTGCAAGCACTGTCGGGCCGAGGCACACCCGGAGCCATACGAGAACGAATTGTCCACAGCAGAGGCCAAGGCTCTCATCGACACCTTCCCGGACGTGGGCAGCCCGATCATCATCTTTACCGGCGGCGAGCCAATGATGCGGCACGACGTGTATGAGCTGATCGCCTATGCCAAGGCCAAAGGCCTTCGTTGCGTCATGGCCCCCAATGGGACACTCATCACGCCTGAAACCGCCCAGCAGATGAAAGACGCGGGTATTGAACGATGCTCTATTTCCATCGATGCACCAGAAGCTGCCCAACACGACGAATTCCGTGGCGAAGTCGGCGCATTCAAAGCTTCCATGCGCGGTATTCAATATTTGAAAGATGTAGGCATCGAATTCCAGATCAACACCACGGTGACCAAGAACAATCTTCATCTGTTCAAGGACATCTTTGATCTGTGCGAAGAAATCGGCGCATCCGCGTGGCATATCTTCCTGCTCGTACCAACCGGTCGAGCCGTGGAGCTTGGTACCGAAGTCATCACCGCCGAAGAGTACGAAGACGTGCTGAACTGGTTCTATGATTTCCGCAAAACTACAAACATGCAACTCAAGGCCACCTGTGCCCCGCATTACCACCGCATCCTGCGTCAGCGCGCCAAGGAAGAAGGCATCCCGGTCAACTTTGAGAACTTCGGCCTGGACGCCGTATCTCGCGGCTGTCTCGGAGGCGTAGGATTCTGTTTCATTTCTCATCGCGGTCAAGTGCAGCCCTGTGGCTATCTTGAACTCGACTGTGGTCAGGTGCGCGAGACGCATTTCCCTGATATCTGGAAAAAATCGCAGCAATTCCTCAACTTGCGCAATCCAGAAGTCTATGACGGTAAATGTGGACATTGCGAATATGAACGTGTCTGCGGCGGTTGCCGAGCACGAGCACAGACCATGAACGGTCATTATTTAAAAGAAGAACCGCTCTGCTCCTACCAGCCGAAGAAAAAGGCAAAGAAGTAAGAGCCTCCGACGGCTGGGGGAAGGGGAGGAAACACTCTTTGAAAAGGGTTATTTCCTCCCCTTCCCCCAGACCTCCATCCCCTCATTTTCCCAAACTTTTTGGGTCGCCTTGGGCGAAAGTAAGGGATGCATGGAAAGGATTTGATTCCTTACGGAGAAATACAATAAAAATCGCACGACCCCGCAAAGCGCGATAAAAAGTTTTGGAGATTCTCAAGAACCTTTTTCAAAAGGTTCTTGAGCCGCTGGAGGCATCACATGGACAATTACGACAAAAAGATACTCGACATCATCCAGTCTCACTTCCCATTGACCTCGCGTCCGTATGAAGAAGTCGGCAAACAAATAGGTCTGCCGGAATCTGATGTACTAGAACGTGTTCGCGACTTGAAAAAAGCGGGTGTTATCCGCCGCATGGGTGCCAACTTCAATTCCAACACACTGGGATGGCAGTCTACACTGTGCGCCGCGTCATGCCCGGAAAACAAAATTGACGAATTTGTTGCCGAAGTAAATAAGCATGATGGCGTCACGCACAACTACCTGCGCGAAAACGAATTCAACATCTGGTTCGCACTGATCGCACCGGACATGGACGCAGTTGAATCCATCCTTGCATCCATCACAGAAGCCACGGGTATTAAGGTGCTCAACCTGCCTGCTGACAAACTGTTCAAGATCAAAGTCGACTTCAAAATGGACAAATAGCCTTCAGACTGGCAAAAGGGTGCATGCATAAAATATTCAAGGCGTTACTGCTTGGGCTGGCTGCCGGCATCATTGATGTCATCCCCATGGTCTTTCAAGGACTGAGTTGGGAAGCGAATATCTCGGCACTGCTTCACTGGCTGGGCCTCGGCATCATTATCACATATGCTCGCCTGCCTCTGACAAGCTGGGCGTCAGGAATGCTCATCGCCCTGCTCACCGGTATCCCCATAGCAATTCTCGCTTATCCAAGGGAACCCATGTCCGTTTTCCCGATCATCATTTTTTCCACGATTCTCGGCGGACTCCTCGGATACACATCGGACCGCCTTATTAACAACCAGCCATAAGAAACTCCCGCGATCATATGATTGCGGGAGTTTTCCTTTTATATAATGTTTTTAATAACTACGTATGGAGATTCGATCCTCGCCATAATATAAATTCATAATTTCGTCATATCGACTTACACCATTTGCCAGTTTTTCTTTTAATGATAAAAGCGCCTTCTGAATCTTTTCAATCAGCATATCATCTGTCTTCGGATTGAAAGCAATATATAAATCAACATGCTGTAAAACATACACCATCTCAAAAAGCCCCGGATCCAACCCTGCTTGCTGAAGACCACTGGAAGCGGAGGTGTCGGCCTGAGTAATCAAATCGACTCTGTCTGCATCCAACATCTTGAACTGTGTTAGATCATCTTTCAGCTGGTTTAATTGTGAAGCTTTCATGCCATATTTACTGATCAAAATATGTTCCGGTGCACTCCCCCGAACAATACCTATCCTGTATTTACCGACATCCTGTTCATTTTCGATAATGATATTGTCTGCTTTTTTAGCAATCAATCCAATGTTCAACTCGGCAACAGGTCCTACCCATTTGTATTTTTTGTCCCGTTCTGGAGTTCGTGCAACTGAAAAGACACCAGTGTTCGGATATGTCGCTACATCAAACAAAGAACGCGCCCAGTTGATAACCTTGATATCACGAGGATCAAAAGCCTGTCTCGCCTCACGCATAATTATAGAAACAATCTCCACCACCGCCCCGGTACGAAGTTCATCTTCCGCCACATAATTCAGAGGATAAACTTCCCCCATATAAAAAGAAATGTCATCAGCATGACAAACAGATGGCACGCCAACACAAATACACAAAATAAAAAAACAAAAGATGAAAAATCGCATAATTACCCAGGCAACAGTTTAAAATTTCATTAAACATACATGGTTTATTCCGACCTCACCAGCATGTTATAGTTTATTTCACAAAAGCAGCAACTTCCTCCTCGTTGAAAAACTTGCAGTCCGACACGGGAGCGGGTACACATCTCCCTATCAAAATCGATCAAGTGGAGTTGAACAGATGATTTTATCACCCTCGATGCTTTCCTCGGATTTCGCAAACATGGAATCTGAACTGAAAGCCCTGAAAGATGCTGGCCTCAAGTGGGTCCACCTTGATATCATGGACGGTTGCTTTGTCCCCAATATCACCTTTGGCCCCCCTATCATCAAGGCCATGCGCAAAAAATCCGACCTTTTTTTCGACTGCCATCTGATGATTGAAGATCCAGGACGTTACGTTCAAAATTTTGCCGATGCGGGTGCTGACCTCATTTGCGTCCATGCCGAAACATGTGACCATCTAGAACGCGTCTGTGCACAGATTGCTGAAACCGGTGCCAAACCGGCAGTGGCACTCAATCCGCACACACCGCTTGAAACAATCAAATACCTTATCCCACAATTGTACATGGTATTGATCATGTCTGTGAATCCGGGCTTTGGTGGTCAAAAGTTCATCCCCTTCTGCAAAGACAAAGTCCGCGAACTCCGTGGCATGATCGACGAAGCCGGTGCTGAAACACTCATCCAGATTGACGGCGGCGTGACTCTGGAAAATGCTCGTGAATTGACTGAAGCCGGTGTAGACGTTCTGGTTTCCGGTTCCGCATTCTTCGGCTACCCACCTTATGGCGAACGGCATCAGGCATTTCAGGACATCTGCAAGTAAAACAGCATCTGATGGTAACAATTCCGGGGGCTGATCCATCAGCCCCCTTTTCAATGGACAGGTATTATGGCCCTTGTTTCCCTGCGCGACATATCAATCAATTTCACTGGAACGGTGCTGTTGGACAAAGTATCCATGCAGATCGAACCGAACGAGCGCGTCTGCCTACTCGGCAGAAACGGGGAAGGGAAATCCACCCTGCTCTCCATAATCGAAGGCGTAACCGTTCCTGATTCCGGCAGCGTGGACTATGCCCGTGGCTCCCGCGTGGCAATGCTGCCACAGGAAGTCCCACAAGACTTGAAAGGTACGGTCTACGATATCACGGCGCAGGGGCTGGGCAAAGTCGGTGAACACCTGACAGCTTACCACGAAGCATCCCGCGCACTGAGTGACGCCATAGAGTCCAACAACGACCAATTGGTCGCTCAGTTGGAACACGCACAGCATGCGCTTGAAGAAGCGGGCGGATGGCCGTACCATCAGACTATTGAGACCGTATTGTCTCATCTCAAACTCAATGGCGACGAACGATTTTCTTCTCTATCCGGCGGTACGAAACGTCGTACGCTACTTGCTCGTGCACTTGTTTCCGGGCCGGACCTGCTTATTCTTGACGAACCGACCAACCATTTGGACATCGATTCCATTTCCTGGCTTGAAGACTTCCTGCTGCGTCAGACCACAGCCCTGCTCTTTGTCACCCATGACCGTACTTTCCTCAAAAAAGTTGCGACACGCATTGTTGAACTGGACCGGGGCAAACTCCATAACTGGGAATGTAATTACGCCACCTATCTCCAACGCAAAGAAGCGGCCCTCGACGCCGAAGCCAAACAGAATCATAATTTTGACAGGAAGTTGGCTGAAGAAGAAACATGGATTCGTCAAGGCATCAAGGCCCGCCGCACCCGTAATATGGGGCGCGTCCGTGACCTGCGAAAAATGCGTGAAGAACACAAGGCCCGCCGGAACCGTATTGGCACTGTGAATATGGCTATTCAGGAAGCAGAGCGAACAGGCAAACTGGTTGTGGAGGCCAACTCACTGTGTTTCGGATTCGACGAGACTCCTCTTATTGCAGATTTTTCAACCGCCATCATGCGCGGGGACAAGGTCGGCCTTATCGGTCCCAATGGTGTGGGCAAGACCACCCTGCTCAAGATTCTGCTCGGTGAACTGGAGCCGCAAAGTGGATCAATTCGACGGGGTGTCAATCTCCAGATTAACTACTTCGACCAACTCCGTGAGCAACTCGATGAGACCCGCTCAGCCCGTTACAATGTAGCTGATGGCAATGATTTCGTAACCATCAACGGACATCAACGACATGTCATGTCGCATTTAAAAAATTTCCTGTTCACGCCTGATCGGTCCAAAGTGCCTGTGTCAGTCCTGTCTGGTGGAGAACGCAATCGGCTTCTTCTGGCCCGACTCTTCACCCGTCCCTCCAACGTCCTGGTCATGGATGAACCGACCAACGACCTTGATGCCGAGACACTTGACCTTCTTGAGGAGCTGCTCATGGAATATCCCGGCACTCTGCTGCTGGTCAGCCATGACCGCGCCTTCCTCAATAACGTGGTCACATCAAGTATAGGATTTGAAGGCAACGGCGTGGTCGCCGAATACGTAGGCGGCTATGATGACTGGCTCAGACAACGGCCAGACACTCCTGTTACTCATGCTAAGGCCTGCAAGCCTAAATCTGCACCAAAACCTGCCAAACCCGCAAAGCAGAAGCTGAGTTACAAGGAAAAGTTCGAACTGGAAAAAAAGCGGGAGCAGCTCAAGACAATGCCCGCGCTCATTGAAAAGCTGGAGACCGAGCTCGACAACTTGCAAACAAAGATGTCGCAGCCTGATTATTTCAAGAACACCCCTCAGGCCATGGGAGACGACCAAAAACGCCTTGAAACTGTCGAAGCAGACCTTGAAGTCGCCTATGAAACCTGGGAAGAACTCGAAGGCGCCCTTGAAGGCGTTACACTGGATTAGCCTATGAAGAATCTGACCATCCGTTTTGCCGAACCTGACGACCTGACAGCCTGTCACACCGTCGAGTGCAATTGTTTCCCGGCCTCTGAAGCCGCTCTGACCTCATCCATTGAAAAACGTATTCGCGAGTATCCGGAAGGTTACCTTGTAGCCGAACTCAATGGTCAAGTCGTAGGACAAGTCAACTCCGGAGCCACAGACAAAGAAGATATTACAGACGAAGAATTCAAACAGCTTATCGGTCACGACCCGGATGGAAAAAACATCGTCATCTTTTCCCTGTCCGTCCTTCCCGACTTTCAACGTCGTGGTATTGCTGATCAGCTTATGGTCGAATTTATCAAACAATCCCGCAAGCTCGACAAGAAGCGCGTTCTGCTGCTGTGCAAGGATGATCTCATTCCGTATTACTCCCGTCACGGCTTCACGGACAGCGGCGTGTCCGAGTCCGATCACGGTGGCGCAGAGTGGCACGAAATGGCATTGGCACTGTAACCCGACTTTCCATAGCAACACACATACTCATAAAATTAAAAAGCCCGGTAGATTCAATCTACCGGGCTTTTTAGCCATCAAAAGTATACCTGTTTAGCTAATCCACTCATCATCCTCTTCGATGGGAGCGAACCCTCGACGCATAGTGTTTTCGCAGACCAGACGCGGATCCATAAACTGAAGCAGATAATCGGGACCGCCAGCCTTGGAACCAACACCTGACATCTTGAACCCGCCAAAGGCATGTCGCTCGACGAGCGCGCCAACCGAGGGCTTGTTCAGATACAGATTCCCCACACGAAACTCTTTGGAAGCACGTTCCAAGTTAGCCGGACTACGGGTGTAAATGGCACCGGTCAAAGCAAATCTGGTTGAATTGGCAATATCAAGAGCCTCGTCCATATTCTTGGCACGCATGACGGACAAAACCGGCCCGAAGACCTCTTCCTGCGCAATACGATGATCCTTGGTGATACCGTCCACAATGGTCAACGGGACATAACAACCACCGGTGGACTTGAGATCATCGGAAACATCACGCTTGACCAACACATTCCCTTCTTCTTCTGCGATCCTGATGTACCGCAGCACATTTTCCTGTGCAGCCTTGTCCGCTACCGGTCCCATGTAATTAGCCGGATTCTCGGAAGGACCGAGCTTGACTGACTTGGCAGCCTCGGTAAGTCGCTCAATAAAACGATCATAAATGGAATCAAGTACAATAACCCGAGAGCATGCCGAGCACTTCTGGCCTTGGAAACCGAATGCGGCATACAGTACACCGAGCACAGCTTCGTCGAGATCGGCATCATCGTCGATAATAGTTCCGTTCTTACCACCCATTTCAGCGATAACCCGTTTGCACTGCTGCTGTCCGGGCTGAACCTTGGCGGCTCGCTCCTGAATCCGCAACCCCACTTCCATGGAGCCGGTAAAGGCGATGACGGACACATCTGGATGATCCACAAGATGGTCTCCCATAACCGACCCGCGACCGGGGCAATAGTTGAAGACGCCATCCGGCAAACCTGCGGCCTTCCACATTTCAACCAAATTGTGTCCAACACAGGAGGAAATCCCTGCGGGCTTATAGACAACGGAACACCCGGAAACAATGGCTGCGGACACCATGCCTACGGAAATAGCCAACGGGAAATTCCACGGTGCGATAACTGCGGCGACGCCCTTGCCTTGATAAAAAAGCTGGCTCATTTCGCCGGGAGCCCGTCCCATGCGACGCGGTTTACCGAATCGAATCATTTCACGTGCATAGTATTCAAGGAAATCAATGGCTTCAGCGACGTCGGCATGTGCCTGATCCCACTGTTTTCCCACTTCCAACACTTGAAGAGCGCATAGGTCATGAATTGTATCTTTCAGATATTGCGCGGCCTTGAGCAAAATTTCTGCACGTTCTTCCGGCGTAACATCTCGCCAAGACAGATAGGCGTTGGACGCAGCTTCAATAGCGATGTCCACCTCGGTAACACCTGCCTGACAAACCGAACCGATAATCTCTGACGGATCAGCCGGATTATAGGATTCCAGTCTGTCACTCGTCACGACATCCTTCCCATTGATAAACAGCGGAACTTCACCGCCCATACGCGAACGTACCGTGGCAATGGAATCCGGGAACGCATGACGTTCCGCCTCAATGGTGAAATCAACGACCGGAAAATTGATAAAACGGGACAGCCCGGCTTGTTCTTCTTTCGGAGCACACCGGCCGTCGAGCTGACGTTTCAAGGTCGCTTCCGGATTCTCCAAAAGGTGATCCATGTCCGCTTCATCGGCAAAAGTCTGCTTCAAAAACGATTCATTTGCCGTATTCTCAAGCAGGCGCCGAACAAGGTAGGCCATACCCGGCAGCAGGTCGCCATACGGACAATACAGCCGAACACGCTTGGCAACATTCCTGAGACCTTTGCGCACCGGCTCGGCCATGCCGTAAAGTACCTGAAACTCATACCGTTCCTCAGGTACATTCAATGCCGAGGCAGTCTCCATGACAGCGGAAATAGTACGAATATTATGAGAGGCACAGGCAAAATGGCAAATGTCACTGTTCTCCAAAATCATCTTGGAGACACGTTCAAAGGCCATGTCGGATTCAGGTTTATGCGTCCAGACCGGAACAGGCCAGTCATTCTGCTTGGCAATAACCGTCTCGTAATCCCAGTAGGCTCCCTTGACCAGACGTATGGAAATCGGAAGACTCTGCGCACGGGCCCATTCGAGCAAATGCCGGACATCATCATCCACACTCCGTAAATAGGCCTGAAAAACAATACCAAGGTGCGGGTAGTCAGGATATTTGAGACGCAGGCGCTTGAACAATTCGACCGTGGCTTCCTTGTACTTGAGAGATTCC